>JBCCHW010000118.1:0-11124 GCA_039028555.1 Pseudomonadota bacterium
GAGTGACGTAAGCTGTCTTATGACAGTCATCAGCATGCATAGGGATTTGCCAGAATCCCTTGGATATGTCCAAGCTAGTCTTTGGCGACCAGATCACCCCGGCCTTTGGGATCTATGCCGCTGACGTCGTCGTGCATGACGGGCCTCATCGGGGCCGGTACCCGGGCGTCGCGTCAATCGGCGAGCGTCCGACCTTTGGCGTGAACGCTCCGAACTTCGAGGTGCATCTCTTTGATTTCAGGGGCGACCTTTACGGCGCTGAAATCTCTGCCGGGCTTGTCGCGCGCCTGCGCGGCGAAGAGAAATTCGACTCGATTGACGCCCTGATCACACAAATGGACGCCGATTCCCGCGCCGCCAGAGAAACGCTGGCAAGCGCCCGTATTCCCGGGTAAGACGTTCGCGTTCAAATGCCGGTGGGGAAGACATGCGTTCGCTGCTGTTCAATCTTTTTCTGTTCACCTTCACGTTCTTTTGTGCGCTGACTGCGTGGCTCCTCGCCAGGTTTTCAACGCGCAAGGCGATCTGGAAACTGTTGCACTTCTGGTCCGGGACCATGCGGCGGGCCGTGCGCTATGGCCTCAACGGCCGGATCGAAGTGCGGGGCAAACACCACTGGAAGCCCGGCGTCTCGCAACTGATCGTGGGCAAGCATCAATCCGAGCTCGATGTCATCATGATGGTCGACGAGCTTGACGACTTCAGCGCGGTGGTGATGGCCGAGCTGGAAAAGCTGCCCTTTTTCACCACCATCCTGCACGGGCTCGACCTCGTCATGGTCAAGGTCGACGAAGGCAAACAGGGGCGCACCCAACAGATCATCGACGGGGGCAAGCGGATCGCGGCACAGGGCCGCGACATGCTGATCTATCCCGAAGGCGAGCTGATGAAGCTTGGCGCCAAGGAGCGCTATCGCTCCGGCGTCGGCAATCTCTATACGAACATGAATGTCGAGGTGATCCCGGTCGCCTTTTCGGTGGGCGTGATCTGGCCCCAGCGCGACTGGACCAAGCGGGCCAATCAGCGCGGGGTCATGGAGTTCATGGACCCGATCCCGCCAGGCCTGCCCTATGACGCGTTCATGGCGCTGATCGAAGAGCGGCTCGAAACCCGGACCATGGACCTGATCCGCGAATGCGCGCCCCCAGATGTGCGCACAGCCGCCGAAGAGCGCCACGCACGCGGGGCAAACAACCACACCTGACCCTCGAAAGCCAAGATTGCCTTGAATTCCAACGCCAATCTGTCGCTAACTCCCCGGATCGACATTCAGGGAAAGGACAGCACTCCATGGCAATTGATCTGGCGAAAGAAGCGAAGTCGCGCGGGATCGAGTATTTTCTGATCTCCTTCACCGATCTGAACGGGGTGATGCGGGCCAAGCTGGTCCCGGCCTCGGCCATCGGCGACATGGCCAAGGAAGGCGCGGGTTTCGCCGGATTCGCCGTGGGGCTCGACATGACGCCGGCCGATGGCGACATGCTGGCGGTGCCCGACCCGGACAGTCTGATCCAGTTGCCCTGGAAGCCCGAGGTCGGCTGGCTCGCCGCCGATCTGTGGCTCGAGGGCGCCGAGGTCGACCAGGCCCCGCGCAACACGCTCAAACGCCTGATCGCCCAGGCCGCCGAAAACGGCTGGCACATGAAACACGGCGTCGAGTGCGAGTACCACATCGTCGCTGCCGACGGCTCGGACATCGCCGACGCGCGCGACACGCAGGCCCAGCCCTGCTATGACGTCTCGGCGCTGATGCGCCGCTATGACGTGATCCGCGAGATCTGCGACGCCATGCAATCGCTGGGCTGGGGCCCGTATCAGAACGACCACGAGGATTCGAACGGCCAGTTCGAAATGAACTGGGATTTCGCCGATGCGCTGGTCACCGCCGACCGGCACGCGTTTTTCAAATACATGGTCAAGTCGATTGCGGAAAAGCATGGGCTGCGCGCCACCTTCATGCCCAAACCCTTTGGCCATCTGACCGGGAATGGCTGCCATGCCCATATCTCGGTCTGGAGCAAGCCGGGCAGTGCAAAGGGGGCCAAGAACCTCTTTGCCGACAAAAAGGGCGAACTGGGTGTCTCGGATCTCGGGTACAACTTCATGGGCGGGCTGATGGCGCATGGCACCGCGCTGACGGCAATCTCGAACCCCACCGTGAACAGCTACAAGCGGATTAACGCGCCGCGCACCAGCTCGGGCGCCACCTGGTCGCCCAATACACTGACCTAGGGCGGCAACAACCGCACCCACATGATCCGCATGCCCGGGCCGGGCCGGTTCGAGCTGCGCCTCGCCGATGGTGCGGCGAACCCCTATCTCTACCCCGCCGCGGTCCTGGCCGCCGGCATCGACGGGATGAGCCGCAAGCTGGATCCCGGCAAACGGCTCGACATCGACATGTATGCCGACGGGCACAAGGTGCGGGGCGCGAAGAGGCTGCCGCTCAACCTGCTCGACGCGCTGCGCGAGTTGGAAAAGAACAAGGCCCTGATGGCGGCAATCGGCCCGGCGGCGAACGCCTTCCTGAAGCTCAAGCACGCCCAGTGGAACGACTATACCCGCCACCTGACCCCGTGGGAGCGGGACCACACGCTGGATTGCTGATCCCCGGCGGTCAGACCAAGATCGGGTCAGCCTGACCGAGGCTGACCCGGATTTCCGGTCCGGACTCGCCTGGTCGAGCAAGATCCCGGGATCTGACCGGGTCAGTCAGATCTGGTTTTGCTCTGACCGGCCGCGTGCCAGCCCAGCGCACCCGCGGCGTAAGGCGCGATAAAGGGTGATGGCGCCCGCTCCCTGTGCCAGAGCACGGGGAAATGCGCCTCGTCCATCGCATCCGACCCCAGTCGTTTGTAACGCGAATAGACCGGGTTTACCGCGTCGGTGAACCGCGCCTCGGACGAGAGGCAATGCGCCACGATCGAGCGGCGCGGGCTCTGCCCATTGTTCGGCCCCGACCCGTGCCACAGCCAGCCGTGATGGATCGACCCGCCCCCTTTGGGCACCACCACGGGGACCAGATCCTGTTCGCTGCCGCCGGCGGCGCGGAACTCGGCCAGATAGTCCACGGGGTCGTGAAAGGTCTGCGCCGGCGGGTGATGCGGCCAGCGATGTGAGCCACGGGCGAAAACCATCGAGCCGCCCGCCTCGGTCACGTCATCAAGCGCGATCCACACGGTGGACATCAGCGAATGGCTCGCAAACCCGGCATAGGCGCTGTCCTGATGCATGCCGAGCGCGCCGCCAGGCCGCGTGCCCGCAGGGGGTTTCCACAAGACATTGTCCTGGGCGATCCGGGCACCGGGCCACCCGTTCAGCGCCGCGACAACATGCCCGACCTGCGGCGACAGCACGACCGAGGCGAGTGCCGGGCTCGCCTTCCAGCCGTTGCAGATCTGGCGGGTCACATGAGGGTCGTGGCCCGGCTTCCAGTTGACCTCGTCGGGCACGAGGCCGGAGGCATATCGCCCCTCGAACAGCGCCGTCATTTCGTCCCGCAACGCGGCGACCGTCTCGTCTGATATGATCCGCTCCCGGATCAGAAAGCCGTCATTCGCAAAGGCTTCGTGGTCCTGCGCGGTCAGGTCGAGATCGACTTCTTGTAGCACTTTTGTGTGACTCCTCATTTTTGCATGAAACCGGCAAACCCAAACGGGGCGCTGGGAAGGGATATTTTTGATCCAAATTTATACCAATCGAAAATTTTTCTTGGCCCGCATCTGGTCCTGTGGTTCTCTTTGCCGCAGCGGGGCACGACACCCGCCACAAAACAATTCGGGGAAACGGGCAATTGGCCCCAACCAAATGCCCGAAATGAAAAAGAGGAAACCAGGGAATGGAAGAGCAAATCGCCGAGCTGGTGGCGAAGGTCGCCGCGCTCGAAGCCAAAACCAACACGACGAACACGATGTTCGCCGAGACATACTACTATCTGACGATTCCGCTGATGGTCATCATCCATGCGGGATTCCTCGCCTACGAAATGGGCGCATCGCGGCAAAAGAACGTTCTGGCCTCGGGCATCAAGAACATTCTCGCCTTCGCCTTCATGGTGCCCACCTTCTATTACTTTGGCTGGTGGGTCTATTGGGCATTTCCGACGGGCTTTACGCTCAGCGCCGGGCCGGCGGGCATTTCGGGCGCCGAATATGCCGCCTTTGCCTGGCCCTGGAGCGAAAGCGCGGGCCCGAACCTGGCCGATAACGCGACCGGCGTGTTCTGGGGTGCTTTCACCCTGTTTGCGGCGACCACCGCCTCGATTTTCTCGGGCGCGGTGATCGAGCGGATTCAGGTGGTCGGCTTCGTTATTCTGGCGATCCTGCTCGGCTCGTTTGCCTGGGTGGTGGGCGCTGCCTGGGGCTGGCATGCCGATGGCTGGCTGGTGCTCGACTGGGGCTATCACGATTTCGGCGCCGCCGGTCTGGTGCACGCGGTGGCGGGCTTTTTCGCGCTGGGTGTGCTGATCAATCTCGGCCCGCGGGTCGGGAAGTTCAACGCGGACGGCACGGCCAATGCGATCTCGGGCCACAACATGCCCTTCACACTGGTCGGGCTGATGCTGATCATCGTCGGCTTCTGGGGTTTCCTGATGGCCTGTGTGATCGTGCCGGGCGAGGCCTGGAGCTGGTATGGCGACAAATGGGCCACGATCTATGGCACGCCGATGACGCTGGGCGCGCTCAGCTTCAACATCCTGATGGGCTTTGCCGGCGGTATCATCGGCGCCTGGATGATCACGCGCGATCCGTTCTGGATGATGTCCGGGGCGCTGGGCGGAATCATCTCGTGCGCCTCGGGCCTGGATGTGTGGCAGCCTGCCCAGGCGATGACCATCGGCTTTATCGGCGGCGCGGCGATGGCGCCCGCGGCCCGTATCCTTGAGAGTATGGGGATCGACGATGCGGTCGGTGCGGTGACGGTGCACGGCACCCTCGGCATCTGGGGTGTCATGGCGGTGGGGATCTTTGCCACCGGCTACCCGGCGCTGCAAGGCGATGCGGGCAGCGTGGCCACCACCAGCTTTGTCGGGCAGGCGGTCGGCGCCGTGGTGATGTTCCTGCTCGGCTTTGTGCCGGGCTATGTGGGATCACTCATCCTGAGGATGGTCGGCCTGTTGCGTGTGAGCGAGGCGGCAGAGATTGCCGGGCTCGATCCGACCAAGGTGCCGTCGATGGCCTATCCCGAAGGGATCGTGCCCTCGGCGCCCCCGGCGCAGTAATCAGAGAGACGGAAAGGAGACCCATCATGGGATGGCCATTTGACGACGCAAGCTGGAATGAAATCACGGGCGCCTATTACGCGGCCGTGGGCTCGGAGATGATCTGGGTGGGGATCACGGTGGTGATCTGCATCGTGTCGCTGGTCGTGGGCGCCCGGCATGAGGGCGAGACCTATCGCCGGGCCGGCGAATAGCACGTTGTTCCAGTTGAAAGGCGGCCGCCGGAGGGGACTCCGGCGGCCGTTTTCATGCCTGATCAGTCAAGCGGAGTTCGCTGCGCTCACACACGATCCCCCGCGCCTCACCTGCCGGTGAGATCGCGGGAGCGGGCGCCTGTGGCCATGCTCAGGCGTAGTTGCCGCGGACGCGTTCCTTGGTGGGATCGAAATGGGGGAAGCGCGTGATCGTGGCGGAGAGGCGCTTTTGCTGGCCGTCGAGCTGGCCGATCTCGATCGCGGTGCCGTCATCGGCATGGGTCACATCGATCCGCGCGAGCGCGATGACCTTGCCGAGCCAGGGGGATTTCATCGCCGAGGTCACCTCGCCGATCTGGGCCCGGCCCATGAAGAGCCCGTCGCCATTGGCGGGCACCTCGCCCCCCTGGACATCAAGGCCGACGAGCTTGCGCTGTGGCGCGGCCTTGCGCCGTTCGAGCGCCGCGCGCCCGATGAAGTCGTCATTCTTGGATTTGAGCGGGACGGTGAACCCGATCCCGGCCTCGAACGGATCGGTCTGATCGCAGAATTCGTACCCCGCGAACACAAGGCCCGCTTCGATGCGAACCATGTCGAGCGCGGCGAGCCCGAAGGGCACGAGACCGTGGGGCTCGCCGGCCGTCCATATCGCGTCGAAGACCGTCTCGGCATCGTTGGGATGGCAAAACACCTCGTAGCCGAGTTCACCGGTATAGCCGGTGCGGCTGACCACCACCGGCGCGCCGTTGAACGCGCCGATCCTGGCGACGGCAAAGCGGAACCAGGGCAGTTCCTCGAGCGTCGGCTGGGTCGGGGCGGTCCAGATCACCTCACGCAGGATGTCGCGCGATTTGGGCCCCTGGACGGCGATGTTGCAGAGCTGATCGGTGGAGGTGCGCACCCAGGCCTGCAGGCCGTTTGCCTCGGCCACCTCGCGCATATGCAGGCCGGAGAGATCGCTGCCGCCGATCCAGCGGAAATTGTTCTCGCCCAGGCGAAACAGGGTGCCGTCGTCGATCATGCCGCCATGTTCGTGGCAGACGGCGGTGTAGACGACCTGTCCGACCGCGAGTTTCTTGATGTTGCGCGTGAGCGTCAGTTGCATCAGATCCTCGGCATCGGGGCCGGTGACCTCGAATTTGCGTAACGGCGAGAGGTCCATCACCACGGCTTTCTCGCGCGCGGCCCAGTACTCGCCCAATGTCCCGTGGGTCGGGAACTGGTTTGGCAGCCAATAGCCGTTGTATTCGACAAACTCGCGGGTATGGCGGGCGAAACAGTCGTGAAAGCCGGTCTTCTTGGTCGGCTCGACGGGAGAGTTGGCGGTCATGCGGAACCCCACGGATCGCTGGAAGTCTTCACTGGCGGAATAGGTGCGCACCTGGATATCGGTTGGTTGCCAGCCGTTGGCCGGGTCGACATCGCAGGGACAGGCGGTCGAGACACAGACGAGATCGGTCAGCGCGCGCAACAGCACGAAATCGCCGGGGCGCGACCACGGGTCGTCCATGCCGATGGCATGGGTGTCATCGAGCATCGTGTTGAAAAAGAAGTTGATCGCCGGCCAGCCGCCCCGGGGCCGGACGTCGAAACGCGCCAGATCCCGGTTCATGTTGTCGGTGCAGTTCACGTGGCCGGGATAACCAAGATCGTCATAGTACCGCGCGGTACAGGCGAGGCCGAACGTGTCGTGCCGCCCGCAGGTATCCTGGACGATCTCGACCAGCGGCTCCTGATCCATGGACCAGTATTTTGAAAAGATCCCGGGCTCGGGGTAAAGGCTGCCCATCAGGCTCCGGGTCGTGGTGGGGTCGATGGCGTACTCGTCTCCCCGGTCCAGCGCACGCAGCGAGAGTGCCTGAAAGTCCGAGCACTCGCGCCCCTGCACATCGAGGATCTGGATGAACTCGCCCGCCTTGACCTCATAGGCCCGGGCTTGGCCGGGCTGAATGTTGTGATCCAGCAAAGGATCGGCCAGCGGTGGCGGCGGGGCAAGGCCGCCCTTGGCCTCGCCCGGTGCCGCGCGGCGCAGATAGACGGCGAGGTCGGTCGCCACGTCCTGAGACTCGGGCGCCATCGGGCCGCCGGGCGCGCAGACGATCAGCAGGCCGTCGCAATCGGCATGGTAGGTCGCGTCATCTCCGGCGCGCGACCCCTCGGCAAAGGCATGCACGCTGGTCGCACGGCCGATATCGAACCCGGCTTTCTCCAGGGCCGCAAGGGTGCGTCTGGCCGACGCGTCCCCGGTTGCGAGCGCCAGGTGCAGGCCGGCTGGCGGGCCGCTGCCCTCGGCCCCGATCATCCCGGGGTCGGCGCGGCCATCGGGGGTGAAGAAAACCAGCTCGGCCTGTTGCAGCCCCTCGCGGTCGACCACGGTGATCTCGTCGCCCTGGCGGATCTCGATGGCGCGCGAGCCGCCACCCGGCACCGGATGACGCTCGACCCCATGGGGCAGGATCGGCAGGCCCGGCGTCAGGACGCCGCCCCGGGCGTAAGGTCGTTCGAATTGGGCCAGATCACCCATGTGAGTCCCTCCTGCGGCCGTGCGGGGCCGCCCTTGTCAGTCCAGGCCCAGGGCCCGTTTGCGGTCCGATGACCATCGCAGCAAAAGATGGTCTCCCATCAGGCCCATGAAGGCGACACAGAGCCCCAGCACCAGACCCTTGCCGAAATCACTGGCCGAGAGGGCGCGCTGCATCTCCTGGCCCAGATCCTGCGTGCCGATAAAGGCCGCGATGATCACCATGAAAAGCGAGAACAGGATCGTCTGGTTCAGCCCGACCACCATGGTTGGCAAGGCCAGCGGCAGCTTTACCGTGATCAGTTTCTGCCAATTGTTCGCCCCGCCCATATCGGCGGCCTCGATCATCGAGGCGGGAACCGAGCGCAGCCCTTCGATCGTATACCGGGTCAGCGGCACGAGGCCAAAGACGATGACCGCCCCGATCACGGCCACGTCGTTGACCTGGAACAGCATGATCACCGGGATGATGTAGATGAAGCTGGGAAATGTCTGCGCCGTGTCCAGCACCAGCAGGATCCGCTGCGCCCGTTTTTCGTTGGCCGAGGCCCAGATGCCCAGCGGCAGGCCGATCGCCACGGCCACAGCCGTCGCCACCGTCACCGTATAGGCGGTGATCATGGCGCGGTCCCACCAGCCGGAAATTGCGAGAAAACCTACATAACAGAGGCAGATAAGAGCCGAACGGCGCCCGCCGATCAGCCAGCCGATCCCGGCAGCCAGCGCCAGAACCGCCGTGTAGGGCACATAGAGAAAGACCGAGCGGATCGGGACCAGCATATGAATGATCATAAAGTTCTTGAAGGCCAGCGTGTGCGCCTCGACCATCGTCAGAAGACCATCGACGATATAGTCGAGATCCTTGGCCGTGGTGAAACCTTCGCGCCGCTTGATCTGATGTGCCTGATCCCAGATCTGTGCCGCCACGACCGCCAGCGCCAACAGGCCCACCCAGATCAGCAACAGCTGGTTGCGCCGCCACCAGGGCGTGCCGCGCTCCCAATGGGCGGGCTGCAGATCGACCCAGGCTTTCGAGCATCGGTCGAGCACGACCGCGATCAGCACGATGGTGATCCCGATCTCGATCGAGCGCCCGATCTTGAGCGACTGCATCAGCTGCAAGAGCTTTACCCCCAGCCCCGGCATGCCGATGAACGAGGCGAGCACCACCATGGCCAGGCACTGCATGATCACCTGGTTCACCCCGATCAGGATATCGTCGCGCGCCGTCGGCAGGCGCACATGGCGCAACAGCTGCCAGGTCGTCGCCCCGCACATCTGGCCGGATTCGATCACCTCCGGCGGGACTTTCTTCAGCCCCAACAGCGTCATGCGCACCATCGGCGGCGTCGCAAAGATGATGGTCGCGATCGCGCCCGCCTTTGGCCCGACGCCGATAAAGACCACGACCGGGATCATGTAGACAAAATGCGGCATCGACTGCGCAAGGTTCAGGATCGGATTGAGCGCCTCCTCGACCCATTTGCGCCGCCACGCGGCGATGCCCAGCAACAGGCCCGCTGCGACCGAGAGCGGGGCGGCGACCACGATGACCGAAAGCGTCTCCATCGCCCATTTCCACTGCCCCAGCATGGCGATCCAGACAAAGGTGCCCCCCGCCAACAGGCCCAGCGCCCAGCCCCGCAGCGCATAACCCACCATAAACGCCGTGACCGCGATCACCGTCCAGGGGATGGGTCCGATCCGTGGCCATCGGTTCTTGCCATAGAGCAGGTTCGCCGTCACATCGAGCAGCCACTCGACCATCCCGGCAAAGGCCCGGGTGACATAGATGAAGCCGAGATCGTCCTTGATGAAGTTGAAAATCGCATTGAACCAGTCCGCCAGCGGCGGGATCAGCCAGTCGGGCAGACGGATCAGATCCGCTGGCAAGAGCGGCTTGGCGAGGATCAGCAAGACGGCAAGCGCGATCAGCGCATAGCCCGTCTGACGCTTGTCGAGGCGAAAGCCCGTCGCGACCACCCGATCCCCCGCCAGGGCCATCAGTCGCCCCCCTCGGCAAACAACAGTTCCAGCGCGCGAACGCGCGGCAACCCGCCGATCACGGCGCCGCTGCCATCCGCCACGGGCAGGAAGTCGTCGGTCGACTCCATCAGTTGCCGCCCCAGTTCGGCAATCGTCGCCGATGCCGCGACCGGCGCGCCGGAAAGCGCCTGACCGTTCAACGGTTCTGCCAGTGCCCGCGCATGGACCACGCGCGCCTTGGCGATCTCGCGGGTGAACTTTGCCACATAGTCGGTCGCCGGGTTCATGACGATGCGGTCGGGCGTGTCGATCTGCTCGACCTTCCCCTCGTACATGATCGCGATCCGGTCGGCGAGGCGCAGCGCTTCATCGAAATCGTGGGTGATAAAGACGATGGTCTTGCCCAGCATCTCCTGCAGGCGCAGGAACTCGTCCTGCATCTCGCGGCGGATCAGCGGATCAAGCGCCGAGAAAGGCTCGTCCAGAAACCAGATATCCGGCTCGATGGCGAGGCTGCGCGCGATGCCGACCCGCTGTTGCTGGCCGCCGGAGAGCTCGCGCGGGAAATGATCTTCGCGCCCTTCGAGCCCGACCAGCCTGATCACGTCGAGGGCGCGCTCGCGCCGGTCATGGCGCGACTGGCCGCGCATCTCGAGCGGGAAGGCGACATTCTCCAGCACCGAGCGATGGGGCAACAGGGCAAAGTTCTGGAACACCATGCCCATCTTGGAACGGCGCAGATCGATCAGCCCCTTGTCGCTGAGGCCCAACAGATCCTGCCCCTCGACCGTGATGGAGCCCGAAGTGCTCTCGACCAGCCGGGTCAGACAGCGGATCAGCGTCGACTTGCCCGAGCCTGAAAGCCCCATGATCACCAGCATCTCGCCCCGCCCGATCGAGAGCGAGACATCGCGCACCGCCGCCACATGGCCGGTGGCGGCGATCTCTTCGGGCGATTTGCCGATCATCTTTTCCGGCGCCGGCCCGAATACTTTCCAAAGATCCCTGCAATCGATGACGGGATCGCTCATACAAAACCCCTTTCCCCCGGCACGTGACGCCGTGCCAATCCGGGCGGCGGATCCCAAACCCCGCCGCCCATTTGGTCGGGGCGCCACGTGCCGGGGGAAAGGGGTTTTGTATGAGCGATCCCGTCATCGATTGCAGGGATCTTTGGAAAGTATTCGGGCCGGCGCCGGAAA
>JBCCHW010000119.1:0-11094 GCA_039028555.1 Pseudomonadota bacterium
GCCCAGGTCGCGATCAATGTATGGCTCAGACAATACAACCAAATCCGGCCACATCATGCCCTTGGCATGCACCCACCAGCGCCTGAAACACTAGTAGAGAAACGCCAAATCACTGGTACTGAAACTGGGGGCTAGACAAGTTCCCGTTTGATGAGGGTTTTGGTGTCGCCGTCCAGTTCAAAGGTTTCTGTAACCAGCGCCCAACGAAATCTTTGCAGGTCGTATTGGGTCTCTTGAATGATTTGCAAGATCAATCCTCCGCTTCCAAAAGCGGCAGGTGTCGCAGGTGATTGTGGCCATTTTTGGATATTGGCGTGGCCGTCTGCGGCGATGCTCAGCGGAACTGGAATTGCGCCACCTGGCCCTCCATCCGGCCCAATGCGGCCCTCCAGAGAACGAGGAAGGCGCGTTTTGCGGGTTCTTCAAACAGCCGATGGATCAGAATCGCGATCAGGATCAGCGAGGCGATGGAGAGCGCAACACCCAGCCACGGGTGGATGCCGTTTTCGGCGGCGATCTTCATCCCGGCAAGCGCCGGCAGCTCGTGGAACAGATACAGCGGATAGGAGGCCAGCCCGATGATCAGAAGCGGCCGCCAGCGAAAGATCCTCAGCACCGAACTGCGCCGCAGAAACAGGTAGAACGGCAGGAAGGACAGCCCGCAGATCACGACAAATCGCAGCGCCTGATCGTTCAGCTCGAACACCGTGCCTTTCAGAAAAAACGCCTCGTCCGACAGCAGCGCGACAAAGGCCAGTACCGCGATCACGCCGATGCTGTGATCGCGCCGCCCCTTCCACAGCAGATACCCGCAAAGGCCGATGCTGAACCAGGCAAGAAACCTGGGCTGGAGCAGGTTGTAGGCGAGAAAACCGACCGGGCCGGGCAGGAAAGAAAGGTCCGCGCCAAGGGTCAAGGCGACGTCCATCACCGTCGAAAGTCCCTGTACGAGCATCCAGGCCCACAAAAAGCCCTGCCGCCCGGCCATAAGAAAGACCAGGGAAATCAACACGTAAAAGCGGATCTCGACCCACAGCGTCCAATAGACACCCGCAACCCACTGATGCTGCCCCGGCGCGCCGCCCCAGAACCGCAAGGTGAGATCGGGCGGCAAAAACAGGATGCTCGACACAAACTCCCCAAGCGTCACCTGCCAGCGGCCCTGACCGGGGTAGTAATGCGCAATGTCAGAGAAATGGATGACGATCACCGACAGCGTCGCGCAGAGCAGCATCACGGGCCACAGACGCGCCAGCCGTCGCCCGAGAAAATCGATGATGCCGGTGCTGCGTTCCAGCGTCATCATGATCACAAAGCCCGAGATCAGAAAGAACATTAGCACGCCGACGCGGCCCAGAATATCCATCCATGGCAGGTAATAGAGCAGGTTGCCATGCGGGTAGAGCGTGACCGGTGCCTCCGGCTCGGCCCAGCGAAAGAACATGTGGTAAACGACGACCAGCAGAACGGCGATGCCGCGCATCCCGTCCAGGGTATCAATACGATCAGCCGGGGCAAACGACGTGCGTTGCGGGCCGTCGGGCGATGTGGCAGCAATCATAAACCATGCGCTCCAAAACACCCTCACGCCTGTTTCAAAACAGGGCAATTTTACCATGAAACGGTTTTGTTACAGGGCGGCAAGTGCTGTCTCAAAACGACGCAGTTACGTTTTCTGCGGTGCAAAACAATCACGGGTTGCGCGGCTTTTGCTGCGCTGAGTCAGAGGTGTATCTGTCGGGCTGGCAGCGCCGCGATGCGCAAGAAAAACGCCGCCCCCGAAGGCGCGGCGTCAGGCATGATTCGCGGTGGCTTTCGGCCGTCAGATCGTTTTGGCCATCGCCACGGCGGTGTCTGACATGCGGTTGGAGAAGCCCCATTCGTTGTCGTACCAGGTGAGGATCGAGCACAAGGTGCCCTCGATCACCTTGGTCTGGTCGGTGTGGAAGACCGACGAGTGGGGATCGTGGTTGAAGTCCATCGACACCAGCTTCTCATCCGTATAGCCGAGGATGCCCTTCAGCGGGCCGTTGCCGTCGGCGGCCTCGCGGATGGCGTCGTTGATCTCTTCGATCGAGGTTGCGCGGCTGGCGACGAATTTGAGGTCGACCACCGAGACGTTCGGGGTCGGCACGCGGATCGCGAACCCGTCGAGCTTGCCGTTGAGTTCGGGCAGCACCAGGCCCACGGCCTTGGCCGCCCCGGTCGAGGTCGGGATCATGCTCATGGCCGCTGCACGGCCGCGGTAAAGATCCTTGTGCATCACGTCCAGCGTCGGCTGGTCGCCGGTATAGGAGTGGATCGTGGTCATCACGCCGCGCTCGATCCCCACCTTCTGGTTCAGCACATGAGCGACCGGCGAGAGACAATTTGTGGTGCATGACGCGTTCGAGACCACAACATCGTCCTTGCCCAGCGTCTCGTGGTTCACGCCGTAGACGATGGTCTTGTCGGCGCCACCCGCGGGGGCCGAGACCAGAACCTTCTTCGAGCCGTTCTCGAGATGGGCGATCGCCTTGTCCTTTGCGGCGAAAATACCCGTACATTCCAACGCGATATCCACATCGCCCCAGGGCAGCTCCCTGGGGTCGCGGATGGCGGTGACGCGGATCGGGCCGCGGCCCACATCGATGGTGTCGCCATCGACCGTAACGGTGCCCGGGAACCTGCCGTGAACACTGTCGTAGCGCATCAGGTGAGCATTGGTTTCGACCGGGCCCAGGTCGTTGATGGCAACCACTTCGATGTCGGTGCGGCCGGACTCGATGATCGCGCGCAGCACGTTGCGCCCGATGCGTCCGAAACCGTTGATCGCAACTTTTACGGCCATGGGAAGTCTCCTGAATAGACGGTAATCATTCGGCTTGTGGGCGCGCTTATACCTGCTCGGCGGCGGGAATCAATCCATGCGCTGTTGCGGTGGTGTCACAGCGCGCGGCGCGTTTCACAAATTTGATCCAGGCTGGGGCGCTGTGAGGAAATTCACAGGCCAGCAAGCGGCTGGCGGGGTTGGCAAATTTGTGGCCTGTGACGATCATCACAGGTTAATCATATGAAAACAAAGGAAAAATATCGCATCCGCTATTGTGCCGCACCCCTCTCTGCCCTATTTTATCGGGGCATTAACCGGGCGGTGACCGAATTGTCGCATCCCGGTTCAGATCTCCCCCTTGCGGCGTTGTAGTGCGAGGACAACGCCCCCTCGCGGGGAGTGCACCCGGGTGCGTCCCCCAGAGGCCCGGGTCCGGCGGGCAGGCGTCACGGGCCTGTCCGCCTCCCACATGCCAGCGACATCCGCACAATGACATCCGACGCGATCCACCGCTATTGCGGGCGAGGAATGTCGCGTGTCTCCCGATCGGGCAATCGCGCGACAGATCGCGATTTGAGATCGTCGGGATGCGATCCGGCGCGATCCGGCGCGATCTAGCGCCCCACGCGCCGCTGCCGCCGGCTTTCGCGCGCGGTGGGCGTCAGATCCGGCCCTGCAGGCTGAGCAGGCCGAGCGTGGCGATGGTCGGCCCGTCCTGGATCGTGCCGCCGCGCGCCATCTCGAGCACCTCGGCCAGCGCAAAGGCGCGATGCACCATGTCCTGCTCCTCGGCCTCGCGATCGGTCTCGCCCGGCGTCAGGCCGGTTGCCAGAAAGGGCTGGAAGAAACTGTTGACGAACCCATAGGCGGGATAGATCTGGCCCAGCCGCTCCATCGAGGCGGCGCGCAGGCCGGTCTCCTCGGCCAGTTCGATATGGGCAACCTCGTCGAGCGGCACCTCCGGGCGGCCCTGAAGCCCGCCCTGGGGCAGCTCCCAGATCCGCTTGCCGACGGGATAGCGGTATTGCTCGACCATGTGGATCATGCCGTCCTCGATGGCGGCGACGACCACAAAGTTGTTCTTGTCGGCCCAGCCGTAAATCCCCTCAGACCCGTCGCGGCGGCGGATCCTGTCTTCGTAGACCCGGGTCCAGCGGTTCTCGTAGACAAGCGTGCTGGACAGGGTCTCGATATCGGGGGGGCCGGTCAAAGCAGGTCTTTGACCCTGGCCGCCGTCGCCTCGGCGGTGATGCCGAAATGCTCATAGAGGTCGCCGGCGGGCGCCGAGGCGCCAAAGCTCGACATGCCGACAAAGCCCGCCTTTTTCCAGCTGCCGCGCTCGCCCATCAGCCATTTGTCCCAGGGCTGCTGCACGGCGGCCTCGACGGCCACACGTACCGGTCCCGGGGGCAGCACCTTGCGGCGATAGGCTTCGGGCTGCGCCTCGAACACCTCCATCGAGGGCATCGAGACGACGCGGGTGCCGATGCCCTCGGCCTCGAGCAGCGCCTTGGCCTCGATGGCGATGGACACCTCCGAGCCGGTGGCGATCAGGATCGCGCGGCGCTTGTTGTCCGCCTCGGCCAGCACATAGGCGCCCTGGGCGCTGAGGTTCTTGTTGGTGTGCCTGGTGCGCACCGCGGGCACGCCCTGACGGGTGAGCGACAGCACGCTCGGCCCCGTGCCGGTCAGCGCCAGTTCCCAGGCCTCGGCCGTCTCGACCGTATCGGCGGGGCGATAGACCGTGAGGTTGGGTGTGGCGCGCAGCATGGCGAGATGCTCGACAGGCTGGTGGGTGGGCCCGTCCTCGCCCAGACCGATGGAATCATGCGTCATCACATAGACCACGCGCTGGTTCATCAGCGCGCTCAGCCGGATCGCCGGGCGGGCATAGTCGGTAAAGACCATGAAGGTTCCGCCATAGGGCTGCACCCCGCCATGCAGCGCCATGCCGTTCATGGCTGCGGCCATGCCGTGCTCGCGGATGCCGTAATAGACATAGCGGCCCTTGCGGTTGGCGATGTCAAAGACACCCATATCCGCGGTCAGCGTGTTGTTCGAGCCGGTCAGGTCGGCCGAGCCGCCCATGGTCTCGGGCATCACCTTGTTGATGGCGTCCAGCGCCTTTTGGCTGGCGGCGCGGGTGGCGAGCTTTGGCGCCTCTTCTGCCGCGGCCTTTTTCACGGCGCGCACGGCGCTGGCGAGGCGTTTGGGCGGCGCGCCCGCCATGACGCGCGCGAATTCCGCCTGTTTGCCGGCCGAGAGGCTTTCGAGCGCCTTGGTCCAGTCGGCCCGGGCCGCGGCACCGCGCTCGCCCGTGGCGGCCCAGTCCGCCATGATCTGGGCGGGGATGTCAAAGGGCGCGTGCTCCCAGCCATAGGCGTCGCGCGCGCCGGCAATCTCGTCATCGCCGGTGATCGCACCATGGGCCTTGGACGTGCCCTGTTGGGTCGGCGCGCCCAGGCCGATATGGGTGTCGCAGGCGAGCATGACGGGGGCCTTTTGCGTGATCGCCCATGCCATCGCCGCGTCGATATCGGCGGTGTCGTGCCCGTTGAGCTTGCGCGTGACCCAGCCCGAGGCCTCGAACCGGGCGCATTGATCGGTGCGGTCGGTCAGGTCGAGCTTGCCGTCGATCGAGATGCCGTTGTCGTCCCACAGCACGATCAGGTTCGAGAGGCCCTGGCGGCCTGCCAGCGTGATCGCCTCCTGGCTGACGCCCTCCATCAGACAGCCATCGCCCGCGATGACCCAGGTGCGGTGGTTGACGATCCTGGCGCCGAAACGGGCGCGCAGGTTTTCCTCGGCAATCGCCATGCCGACGGCGGTGGCGATGCCCTGGCCCAGCGGGCCGGTCGTGGTCTCGATCCCCGGGGCGTGGCCGTGTTCCGGGTGCCCGGCGGTCGCGGCGCCCAGCTGGCGGAAGTTGCGGATCTCCTCGAGGGTGAGATCCTCGTGCCCGGTCAGGTGCAAGAGCCCGTAGAGCAGCATCGAGCCATGCCCCGCCGACAGGACAAACCGGTCGCGGTCGGCCCAGTCGGGCGCCTTGGGGTCGAAACGCAGGTATTTGTCGTAGAGCACAGTCGCCACATCGGCCATGCCCATGGGCATGCCCGAATGCCCGGAATTGGCTGCCTTGACCGCGTCCAGCGCCAGCACACGCAGCGCATTGGCCATTGCAAACCGGCGCGGATCCGCCGCCTTCATCTTGTCAAAAACCACGGAACCAGATCCTTCTCATCGCGGGAGGGGCAATCGCGGCGGACAATGCGCCGGGCCGGGGCAAAGGGTCAAGGGCAAGAGAGACGCAGCCCGCCCCCTCGGCCCCGTCCCGTGGGCGCTGTCTGCGCCCGCGCACCGCCGTGCTGTGCGTAACGCCCGGGGCAGCGGCGCGCATGCGGGGCGATTCTGGCCGATCGGGCACTGATTCTGACCCAAATGGGTGCGAAATGTCCCTTTTTGAGACAATTCCTTGGATCCCGCCGCGCCTGTTCTGCGGGCCCGGGATGTGGATAACCCCGCGGCCTGTGGATAACCCTGGGCATAGCTCCGCCTTGTCCCGCCGCCGGCGGGCCGAGGTGTGGCGCATTCGCCGACACCGCCGGGGAACCGACACGCCTGTGGCGAAAGATGCTGTGAATCGATTCGCAGTCTTAGACAATCGCGCCCGGTGCAGGTAACGTTCCGATCATAAAAACGAGAAGGAGGCGAAATGAGCAATCTTGAAATCGCGTTGACCCGTCTCAACGCGGCTCTGGGGCAGTTGGAATCCAAGGTAAAAGGCGCCGAGCAAGCCGAGGGCGCAACGGGCGACCTGATCCTGCAGGCCGAGCGTGACGCGCTGATGAGCAAGGTCCGCGTGCTCGAGGCGAAATCGGCCCAGGAGGCGCAGCTGCGTGGCGAGGCGGCCCAGGCCGTGCGCGCGGCGCTGAGCGACCTCAAGGCAATGGCGGCAAACGGGGGGGCGCTCAATGGCTGAGGTCACGGTAACCATCGGCGGGCGCCACTATCGCCTGGGCTGCGGCGAGGGCGAGGAGCAGGGCCTGCTCGACTATGCCGGCA
Source organism: Pseudomonadota bacterium (assembly GCA_039028555.1). GTDB lineage: Bacteria > Pseudomonadota > Alphaproteobacteria > Rhodobacterales > Rhodobacteraceae > Thermohalobaculum. The sequence goes on from JBCCHW010000119.1 coordinate 6,875, forward strand.
AGATGGACGGAATTGCCGAGGCAATCACCCGGCGCATCGGCCAGCCGGTGGCCGAGGGGCGGCTCTTGATCATGGTCGGCATGATGCTGGCGGACGAGCTGGCCGAGGCCGAGGCCCAGGCAAGTGCCGCCAAGCACGAGGCGGCCGAGGCCCGCGCGCAGGCCGAAACCCGCTCGCAGGATGGCGAGCTCTTTACCCACGAGGCCGAAGCGGTGATCGCCCAGCACATCACCGAAATCGCCCAGCGGATCGAGGCGATCAACGCCGAGCTTGGCTGAGCCCCCGGTTCGGCGCCGCCCGGCATGCCCTGTTTCGGGACATCGCGCCCGGCCCGTTTGCATTCCCCGCCGCAGCCCGTATATCTGGGGGCGGCGGGTGCTGTCTTTCTCGTGTAGCGGACAGTTCCTGGTGGCCTAATCTTTCTCGCGGGAGCTGGCTCTGCGTTCGCTCGTGGGCTTACGCACCTGGCACCCACCTGGTTTTCCAGGCTCGCGAGGATCTGAAACCGCCACGGTCACGACGGGCCCGCCACCCACGGATCCTTCGTCCCTGAGACGCCTCGGAGTTCGCGTGCAAGTATCTGCCGCCGGACGCCTCCTCAGATGTTCGGCGCTTTCCTGTAGACCAGATATCCGGCGAGAGGCGCAGCCATGAGCGTGCTCAAGCGAAACAGCCCGGTGACGTCATCGCTGCCCAACAGGGGTTTGCCGACGATCCAGCCGAAAGCAACTGCGAACAGGATCGCGCCGGCCACAGCCGCGTGGCGTTGGGAGACGCCGAATGACGCAAGCAAGGTCTGGATCGGGAGGAAGATAAAGAACGCGCTGATTGCGTAGAGCAGGCATAGAACTACGAGAATGACAGGCAAGAAAATCAGGCTTCCGCTCAGCATCGAATGATAAATGAGCATCTTTGCATCGTAGAAGTTCGAGATGATGCTGCTGCCAAAGGTGCTTGATCCGGCAAAGAACAGAAAAGCCGTGAACAGGATTCCGCCAAGGCTGGTCGCCACCGCGAATGAGATAAAATTATCGTACCACTTCAATGCGATCTCCATCAATTGCTCTAACGCTAAAGAGGTATGTCACGGCCATCTGCTTTTGAAGTGCCGGGGGAAGCGTGACCCTGCTCCAATATGGGACGCGGCGCTGTTTGGTTCTGCTTAAGCGGGGGCTGCTGTCCTGGCAGAGCGGATCGCCGCCCCGATTGTGAGGCCAGAATTTATCGGTGTATATGTCGATCAGGTCGGTTGCGGCGCAGGGCTGGCAGGAGCCAGAACGACCACCGGCCCAGAGAATTTGCCGCCCGGGCCCTGCAAGAGATTGAGGGAGCTTTGCGATGAGCAAAATCGGCGGCCTGCTTGAAGGCCGATGCCTATGCGGCGCAGTGACGATCCGGGTCGAGGGGGCGCATGATCCTCGGGCGGGGGCTTGTCATTGCCGGATGTGTCAGCGCTGGACGGGCGGGGTGTTTCTGTGTTTCGAAGCGGCGCCCGAGGCGGTGAGCGTGACCGGGCCGGTGGCGCGGTTTGCCTCGTCGGGGTTTGCCGAGCGGGCGTTTTGCGCGACCTGCGGCTCGCATTTGTGGATGCGCGACACGGGCGTCGAGGGGGCGGCCTATGACCTGATGCCGGGGCTGTTTGACGAAGCACTCGACTGGCCGCTGCGCTCGGAGATCTATACCGACCGGGCGATGGCCTCGGTCCGGCTCGCGGGCGATCACACGCGCGCCACGCGGGCGGAGTATGAGGCCCGGAACCTGCATCTCGACGACGAGGGGTGAGGCCCGCGCGCGCCTATTGCCGCCTCAACTCCACCGCATAGGCCGCCGCGTCGCCGAGGCCGACATAGGTGATGAAGAGCGATCCGTCCTCGATCTCGCCGAACGCCATGCCGATACTGTCGAGCGGGGCGCCCTTGGGCCCTTCATCGGCGATGAGGAAATCGTCGCGATCGTCCAGGTCAAAGGCGCCGACCGCATATTCGGTGGTCCAGTCGCCGCCCGCCGCGCTGCGCCAGCGTTTCTCGACCCAAAAGAGATTGCCCTGTTGGCGATAGACCGTGAACTCGATCATGTTGCGGGTCGTCTGATTGGGCTGGGCTGCGTGGTTTTTCGAGAATGCGATATCGTAGCTGCCGGTCCAGGTGCCCTGGATGTCCTTGAAGCGGCCGCTTTGGGCGCCGGCATCCACCGCCGCCAGGCTGGTGGCGGCTGCGACGAGGAACGCCGTACCTGTTCTTGAATCGATCATAGTTTCCTCTCCGTTTGGCTCTTTGTTGCCATATGGGCGATGGTTGCCACATCTGCCTAGCGCGAATTCGGGGCCCACCGAACCACGGGCGTGCCGGTGCCGGTGCTGCGGGGGGCAAATTTGCCGATCATGGGGGGGATGGTCTTGCATCCGAGCGCGGAGTTCTGCATGCCTGAGGGCCCGCTCCCGCACCGCGCATCTAGATAGGATCCCGATGACCCAGCTCACCATACGCCAACCCGACGACTGGCATCTGCATCTGCGCGACGGGGCGATGATGGAGGGGGTGGCGCCCTGGTCGGCGCGCCATGTCGCGCGCGCCATCATCATGCCCAACCTGGTGCCCCCGGTGGTGACCGGGGCGGATGCCGCGGCCTATCGGGCGCGTATCCTGGCCGCCGTGCCGGGGTTTCAGCCGCTGATGACGCTGTATCTGACCGAGACGACCGACCCCGACGATGTGGCGGCGGCCGCCGCCTCGGGCCTGATCAAGGCGGTCAAGCTCTATCCCGCGGGCGCGACGACCAACTCGGCCTCCGGCGTCACCGATTTCTCGCAAGTGATGGCAGTGCTGGAGCGCATGGCCGAGATCGGTCTGCCGCTTTGCGTTCACGGCGAGGTGACGGACCCCGAGGTGGATATCTTTGACCGCGAGCGCGTCTTTATCGAGACGGTGCTGGAGCCCTTGCGCCAGCATGTGCCCGCGCTGCGCATCGTGCTGGAACATGTGACCACGGCCGACGGGGTCGAATATGTGCGCGGGACCGACAATGTCGCGGCGACGCTGACCACGCATCACCTGATCATCAACCGCAACCATCTGCTCGCAGGCGGGATCAGGCCGCATTACTATTGCCTGCCGATCGCCAAGCGTGAGCGCCACCGCGTGGCGCTGCGCCATGCGGCGACCTCGGGCGACCCGCATTTCTTTTCCGGCACCGACTCGGCGCCCCATGTCGACCCGGCAAAGGAGTCGGCGTGTGGCTGTGCGGGCTGTTTCACGGCGCCCAACCATCTGGCCTGCCTTGCCCATGTGTTCGAGGAGGAGGGGGCGCTCGACAAGCTCGAAGGCTTCACCTCGCTGAACGGGGCGGCGTTTTACGGCATGGCGCCCAACGAGGCGCGGCTGACGCTGGTGCGCGACGCGGCGCCCGTGCGCTATCCCGACAAGATCGAGACCGGCGACGGACCGGTGACCGTGTTCGACCCGGGCTTTCCGCTGTACTGGCGGGTGGAGGAGACCGAATGATTGCCCTGACCTTTCCCGACCGCGCGCTGATGGCCGAGCAGATGGCGAAGATGCTGCTGGAGATCCGGGCGGTGCATTTTCGCGCGGACGAGCCTTACATGCTGACCTCGGGCATGGCGAGCCCGGTCTATATCGATTGCCGCAAGCTGATCTCGTTCCCGCGGATCCGGGCAACCGCGATGGACTTCGCCTGTTCGGTGCTGGCGCGCGATGTGGGGCTGGAGGCCTTTGACGCTGTGGCGGGCGGCGAGACCGCGGGGATCCCCTTTGCCGCCTGGATGGCCGAGCGTCTGGCGCTGCCCATGCAATATGTGCGCAAGAAGCCCAAGGGCTTTGGGCGGGATGCGCGCATCGAGGGCGTGATCGAGGAGGGCCAGCGGGTGCTGTTGGTCGAGGATCTGACGACCGATGGCGGCTCGAAGGTGAACTTCGTCGAGGCGATCCGCGAGGCGGGGGCCGAATGCCGCCACACGATCGTGCTGTTTTACTATGACATTTTCCCCGAGGTGCCCGAGCGGCTGGCGGGGCATGACATCAGGCTCCACTATCTGGCGACCTGGCGCGATGTGCTGGGCGTGGCGCGGGCGGGGGCGTATTTTGAGCCTCGTGTCATGGATGAGGTTGAGAAGTTTCTCGACCAGCCGCTCGCGTGGTCGGCGGCCCATGGGGGCAAGGGCGCGATTTCGATCTGAGGCCGGGGCCCGGGGCCGGGCCCGCGCC
>JBCCHW010000120.1:0-11023 GCA_039028555.1 Pseudomonadota bacterium
CCTCTGAGCGGCTCATCACCAGTTTCACCGGGCGGTTCGCCTTGCGGCTCAGCGCCAGGGCTACCGGTTCGAGGAAGATCGTGGTCTTGCCGCCGAATCCTCCACCGATCTCGGAGGCGACCACGCGCAGCTGTGTCGAGTCGATGCCCAGCACATCGGCGCAAAGATTGCGGATGTAGAAATGGCCCTGGGTGCAGACCCAGAGCTCGCCCCGCCCATCCACGCCCAGCGAGGCCAGACAGGCATGGGGTTCGATATAGCCCTGATGGGTCGCGGCGGTCTTGAAGCTCTTTTCGATCACCAGATCGGCGTCGGCAAAGCCCTTTTCGACGTCGCCATGGCCGAACTCGCACATGGACATGACGTTTTTCGAAAGCCCCCCGGGCACGCTTTCGTCGCCGCCCGCCTCGCGGAGCACCGGAGCATCGGGTTCCATCGCCGCGTCCACATCGGTGACATGGGCCAGCACCTCGTACTCAACCTCGATCAGCGCGAGCGCCCTTTTGGCGATGCGCGGGTTGTTCGCCGCCACAGCCGCCAGCGCGTGGCCGTCATAGAGGACCTTTTCTCCGGCCATGCAATTGTCGAGAACGTCCTGGTCATCGGCGTTCTCGTTGAAGTCGGCGCGGGTCACCACGGCCTTGACGCCGGTCAGGGCTTCGGCCTTGGAGGTGTCGATCTTGACGATCCGCGCATGGGCATGGGGCGAGCGCAGGACTGCGCCGCTCAGCATGCCGGGTGCTGCCATATCGGCGCCGAACATCGCCTTGCCGGTCACCTTGTCGATGCCATCGGGGCGTACCGGGCGGGTGCCGACGGCGGTAAAGATGCGGTTTTCGCTGTCGTATTCGTCGAATGCCATGGCTCAGGATCCTCTCATTTCCGTGGCTGCGTCCATGACCGCGCGAACGATCTTGTCATATCCCGTACAGCGGCAGAGATTGCCGGCCAGCCAATAGCGGACCTCGGTCTCGGTCGGATCGGGATTCCTCTCCAACAGGTTCTTTGCCGCGACCAGGATGCCGGGTGTGCAGATCCCGCATTGCAGGGCCGCATGGTCGAGGAACTTCTTTTGCAGCGGGTGAAGCATTTCACCCTCCGCCATGCCCTCGATTGTGGTGACCTCGCGGCCATCGGCCTCGGCCCCCAGAACCAGGCACGAGCAGACGAGCCGGCCATCCAGCGTCACCGAGCAGGCGCCGCAATCGCCGGTGCCGCACCCCTCCTTGGCGCCGGTCAGACCCAGACGGTCGCGCAGGACATCCAGCAGCGTCTCATCTGGATCACAGAGATACTCGGCGTCATCGCCGTTGATCTTGGTCGAGACATGGATTTGCATCAGGCTTCTCCTTTGGCGCGGGCCAGCGCGATCTTGGCGGCGCGGGTGGCGAGCACCCCGGACACCTTGACCCGGAATTCAATTGTGCCGCGCTTGTCATCAATGGGATTGCAGGCGGCAGAGGCGGCGGCGGCGAGCTTCTCGCAGGCGGCGTCATCCAGAGTCGTTCCGACGATCGCATCGGCGGCCTCGGCCACCAACAGCGCGGTCGGCGCCACAGCGCCTAGACTGACGCGCGCCTGGCTGATCGTGTCCCCCTCGACGCTCAGGCTGACGCCCGCGCCGACCACCGCGATATCCATCTCGGTCCGCGGGATAAAGCGCAGATAGGCGTCGCCCGATCCCGCCGGACGCGCGGGCAGCAAGATCGAGCCCACGACCTCGCCTTTTTTCAGCGACGTCCGCCCGGGCGACGTGCCGACCTCCTCGGCGGGCACGTCGCGCTGGCCGTCCGGGCCGTGCAGGCGCACCAGCGCGCCCGCCGCGATCAATGCGGGCACCGAATCCGCCGCGGGCGACGCATTGCACAGATTGCCCGCCAGGGTGCACCGACCCTGAACCTGGGTCGATCCGACCAGACCGACCGCCTCGACCACGCCGGGCCAGAGGGCGCTCAGCCCTTCATGCTCTGCCATCGCCACGCTCGGCACCGCGGCGCCGATCCGATAGCCGCCGCCCTCTTCGGCAATGTCGTGCATGCCTTCGATCCGCTTGATATCGACGATCAGGTCTGGCTCGACCATGCCGGAGCGCAATTGCACCAGCACATCGGTGCCGCCCGCCAGAACCCGGCTGGTGCCGGTCTCGGCCGCCAACAGGGCAACAGCATCGTCAAGGGTGGGGGGGCTTTCGTATCGCATGGGTTATCCTGTTATCAGAATCAAGTACCTAGCTGGGATCCTGACACCGCCAAATCCGAAAGAAAAGCGAGATTTTACAACGCAAAGTCGCGATTTCGGATCGCAGCGCCTATTCGGTTATTCGGTGGGTCTGGCCGGATCGTCACCGGTCTCCGAGTGAGACAGTGGTCTTTTTGGCAGATAGGTGTCAACGATGTTGAAGGCAATCAGGATATAGGCCACCGCCATCGCGATCTGGACCAGCCGGTCGCCGAGGCTGCTTGCCACGCTGTCATCCAGCGGTGCCATCGCCCCGCCCAGCAGAACAAGCATGGCATTCATCGCCGTCCCCGCCAGCGGTGCCCAGGCAGCGCCCGAGGTCATGGCCGCGGAAAAGACACCAATCAGGGTCAGGCAGAGCACGACCATGAAAGGGTAGAACGGCGCCATCACAAGAAACTCAAAGGCAAGCATCGCCACCACCCCGCCCGCCACATTAGCCAGCAAGAGCCCCTTTGAGGCCTTGCCGGCAGCTTCGGTCGAGGCGCAGAGCTGTTGCGTCAGCAGGGCGACGAAAATCAGCGTGATCACCGCCCCCCAGTTGAGGCTGAAGAAAACCAGCGCGAAGGGCACCGCGACCAGCGTCATGCGCGAGGCTTGCCGGTCGGCATCCAGAACAATTCCGGGTTTCACCTTGGCCGGGGCGTCCAGTCTCGGCGGGATCAGCGTAAAGACGACCCACGAGGCAAAAACGCCGATCGCGAGGTTGGCCGGCAGCCAGGTCGCGGCCAGCGCGGCCAGGTCGCTCGACATGCGGATCAACACAGGTTGCAGCAACAAGGCCAGCGTGATCAGGATCACAATGGCCGGTGGCGCCCCTCGAGCGGCCGAGCGAAAAAGCGCATACATGGCGACCGAGACGCCGATGGCGAACAGAGTGGGATAGGTCAGCAGAAACTGCGAGACATACCAGTTGGCCACCATTGCGATGATCGCGATCAGGATCGCGCCGATCCCCTGTTTCATCGGCAGCGGGCGCCGCCCCTGCACCAGCAGACCGGCGAAAATCGCGCCAATCGCCGCCATCGGCCAGGCGAGCGTCATGCCGAGGACGAAAACACCCGACACCGCCAACCAGATCCGCATCGCCTTGCGATGGGTCTCGGCCGCCTCATCCGACGGGCGCGCGGCGGGGCCGGGATCGATCTCGGCGGCGTCGATCTCGGCCATCGTGCTCAGTAAAGATACGAGAGATACGACAGAAGGCGGATGTACAAGGCCCCGATCGCGTTCAGGATAGGGTTGTGCCCGGTATAGACGATCACATCGGCCTGGCCGTTCATCATCATCCTGAGATCGCCCTTCTCGTTCCCGCGTTCATAGCCCGAAAGGGCGATGCGCACCGGAAACCGCTGAGGGTCGCGCATCCAGCCGGAGACGCGGGGGATCGACTGCAACTGCCCGGCCTTGGCGTCGGCACCGCTTGAGGCCGCACCGCTGAAGCTTGCCACCTCGCCGGTGACGATCCGGCCCGGATGGGAGTCGAGGACCACGTCGACCGGGTCGCCCATCTTGATCCGGCTGATGTTGTTTTCGGTCAGATATGCCTCGACCCACAGCCCTTCGAGCGAGACAAAGGTCATCGCCGGCTGGCCAGCCTTGACGTAACTTCCCGGCCCGATGACGACATCGGTGACAAAGCCGCGGGTAGGTGCGTGCAGATCGGTCCATTCAAGATTGAGCTGCGCCTGGCCCAGCTGTGCCTGTGCGGCGCGCAGCTGCGGGTTGTTCGCCCCTTCGTCCCCCAGCTCCTCCTGCGCGCGCAGCAGATCGGCCTCGGCCCCTGCCAGCGCGCTCTCGGCGGCGGCGAGTTGCGAACGCGCGTCGTCGCCACGCGCGATCGGCACCAGCCCCTTGTCCTCGAGATCAAAGATCCGTTCGGTCTGCACCCGGACATTGTCGAGATCGGTTTTTGCCCGCGAGAGATTTGATTCCGCGATCGTGACCTCGGCCGAGCTCGCCCCGACATCCTGCGATGTCAGTTCAACCTCGGCCTGCGCCTGATCGACGGCGAACTGAAACGATCGCTTGTCGATGCTCGCCAGCACTTCGCCGGCATCGGTGATCCGCTCATTGGTAAAGGCGACCGAGTCGATATATCCCGATACCTGCGGCACGATCGGCACGACGACCGATTTGATCCGCGCATTCCCCGTAAAAGGGGTCAGCCTGTCTGCGGCGATGTACCAGGCAAAGAGGACGAGCGCGATCAGCGCCGTCACACGTATCGTGCTCTTCATTCAGCCTGCCCGTCTTCGTCGGCCCCGGCGGTGTGCTGCTGCATCCAGACCATCAACAGTTCATAGAACACCGCCAGAACAATCGGGCCGACAAACAGCCCGATCAGACCATGAGTAAACGTCCCCCCGATCACGCCGATAAAGATCACCAGCATCGGCGTCGACAGCCCCTTGGCCATCACAAAGGGTTTGATGAAATTGTCGCCGATCACGACCGGCACCATGAAGACGGTGAAAAGAATCGCCGAAAGCGTGTCGGCACTGGTCCAGTACCAGATGATCGTCGGGATCAGGACAATCCCCGGACCCACCTGAATAATCCCCAGGACCAGCGCGATCATCGCGATCAGCCCGGCGGCGGGAACACCGGCCACCACCATGATAACGCCCGCAAGCAGCGCCTGTGCCAGCGAGATGCCGACAACCCCGCGTGAGACGTTTCTGATTGTCGCCCCGGCCATGTCGACAAACTCGCCGCCACGCTCACCGCTCAGGCGGCGGGCAAACGTGCGGGCGTTTTCAACCATGCTGAGGCCCGGTCGGTAGAGAAACGCCGAGATGATCAGCGACGCGACAAACATCAGGATCGATCCGCCAAACCCTGCAAGTGAGCTGAGCGAGGTGCGAAGACCCGCATAGATCTTGTCCCCGTGTTCCGAGACAAAGCCGCTGACATTGGTCGAGAAATCCAGCCACAGCTTGTAAAGGCCCTTGCCGATCACAGGAATCTCCTGGACGTCGTCGGGGGGTGGCGGCACCTGCAGGCTGCCGGTCTGGAGGCCTGAACTGATCTCCGCCACGGAATCGATCAGGCTGGTCATCAGCGCCACTGCCGGGCCCAGGATGATCAACAGCCCGAACAGCGTGATCACCCAGGTTGCCCGCCCGCTGGAGCCGAGATGCCGTTTCAGCCACGCATAGGCGGGATAGAGCGCGACCGTCAGCACCACCGCCCACAACACGACCGCAGCGAAAGGTGCGACGATGGTCAACGCCCAACCGATCAACAAGCCCAGCAAAACAAGCCGGATGGCAATATCGATGGCGATGGCGCCGTATCTCTGCGCCTCGGCCCGGGTGACGGGGTCGTTCGACGGATCAGACATGCCCACCTCGTATCTGGCGCCCGGAGGGATGCGCGCATCCCCGATTTGGCGCAGGGGCGATACGATATAAACGAGCAGGGCGGGAATTCAAAGCTGCAACGCGATCTCGCCATGATTGCGTGGCATGAACTGTGTTTGATACGCCGCGCACCGGCGAAAGTGGACCCAGCCGGCGCCCCCGCACCGGCCAGACCCGAGGATGCCCCGATGACGACGCGCACCATCGTCTTTTCCCTGTTGGCGGTTTTCACCTTATCCGGCCCGGCGCTGGCGGAGTTTCGCAGTGTTTCCGGCACCGCGACCTATCTTGAACGCATCGCGGTGCCGCCCGAGGCGGTGGTGCAGGTCACGCTGGTCGGTCCCTCGGACAATGGCGCGCCGGCGCGCCCGCTCGCCTCCATCATCGTTGACCCCCAGGGCCGGGTGCCCGTGAATTTCGTTCTCGGCTACGATCGCAAGATGGTTCGTCCCGGGCGCACGTATATGATCGAGGCCGCGCTGATCGTCCGGGGCGAGCCGCGCTTTCGCGGAAGCGTCGCGGCGCCTGTTCTGACCCCGGGCGCACACGACGCCGTCACGGTGGTGATGCGGCGGAGTCCTCCGCAAGACGCCGGGACCGAGACCGCCCACCAGTCGATCCTAGGCGAGTGGGAGGTTTTCGAGATCTTCGGCCAGCCAATCGAAGGCGGTCGCGTCCCCGCGCTCTCCATCGCCCAAGACGGCGGCGTTGCCGGCACCGGCAGCTGCAACCGGTTCAACGGACGGGCACAGACCGGCAGCGGCACCATCGCCTTTGGGCCCGTGGCGGCAACCCAGATGGCGTGCCCTGACCCGCTGGGCACGCAAGAGCGCGCGTTTTTCGACGCGCTGTCACGGGTTGCGGGATTCGAGGTTCACCAGCGCAGTATCGCAATGACCGATGACAGCGGCGCGGTGCTGTTGAGGCTGGCACCCGCCAATTGAGCCCGCCCGGGCGTCGTCGTCAGGCCCGTTTACTCCTGGCGGGCCTTCCAGGCGAGATAGCCGAGCGCGACACCTTCGGAGATCAGCTGGAACCCGATGAGGATCCCCAGAACCAGAACGCTAAGACCCGGATTGAGGAGCAGGAAAACCGCCAACAGCACCGAGATCAGCCCGCTGGCCAACACCCAGCCCCAATTGGGAAAGGGGCGGATCGCCAGTGAAAAAACGACCTTTGCGATGCCTTGCATCATAAAGAAAACGATCATCAACAGGACAAGCGTGTCGACCCCTGCGACCGGGTTGCGCAGGAACAGGAACCCGACCAGCACCGCCAGAACGGCCGAGATCAGGTTCAGCCAGAAATGCGAGACTTCCGGCGCGCTGATGAGGCTGATGCCCTGAATGACACCAACGATGATCAGGGTCCAGCCGAGGAAAATGGCGACCGCCGCGCTGGTGATGAGGGGATAGATCAACGCGGCAAAGCCGGCGAGCACCAACAGGCCGGCCTGGATCAGATACCAGAGCGAGTGCTTCTTGATCGTCTCGTGCATCGCCTCGCGCATCGCTTTGGTCGCGTCGGCAAGCGACATTGGTTCATCGGCCATTTCAATCTCCCGTTGAGCAGGGTTCAACACTATGGCTGCAGGGCCCCAGAAAAAATGGACAGTACCGCCCCGATCCCGGGCACGGTGAAAGAAGCGAAGCTGGGCCCCAGCTGGCGACTGCTCTTTAAATGAAAGCCGGTAAAATGCAAACCTGAACGGCGTGCGGAAACCGGCGCAAACTCAGCTTGTCAGATTGATCCGCAAACGGGCCAAATGGTCAGTCCGTCTTTTGTAACGGATTGGCAAATCGCGGTCTGCTGACGACATCAAAGGACCACGTCTTGGCCGTTATCCCAACCCAGTCGGACAGAGGTGTGTAGGGGACGTCAATCTCCGTCACAATCAACGAGTCGGTGTCCGCCGTGGTCGGAAACGCTGCGGGATTAAGCTCGGCACTTGTCAGCGGAAGACCCCCACCCAATGCCTTTGACCAGACCACTTCATAGGTCCCATCAACAAATCTAAGACTGGTCAGCCGCAAAGTGTGCGAACCCGCTGTTCGCGGCAACAAGTTGTCTTCCAAAGACTTGAGCTGTTCCAGGTACGCATTATCGACGTCTTTTTTTCGTGATATCAGGTCCGAGATTGTGTAAGCGGCCTTCGCCGCATCATTGCGGTTCTTGTTCGCATCATACAAAACCACGCTCAGCATGAACCAGGTCATCAGAAGCGGGATCCACAGTACGAACTCTGTCGTGATGCTGCCGGCTTCGTCATAGACGTAGCTTTTCAATATCTGTCTGGGACGTTTCATGGCTGAACGATCATGGCTCATTGATAAATGCCGATTTGGCGATGATGGCATAGCCACCGCTGGCATCCTTCGGCAGCATTGCACCCAGTCCAGAGGTCGGGAACAACGGATCGACAACGATACAGGCCCGGACATACATGATCTGGTCCTCCGCGCCGGGATCGAATGAAATCACCGGATCCACTTCCTCGGTACGGTCAATACATTGAATCGGCGTCGTGGGGAAGCCAGCGCCCCCAGGACTGTCAACATCGGCAACGGGAGCGAGCTCGAGCAACACCGATTCGTTGCAGTTCGTCAGAAGGAAAGCCTGTTGGCAAATCATCTCCTTGATGTCGTCGTGGGTGACATCGGGCGTGATTCCCAGACGAATATCTCGCATCGCCATGTCTAGCCCGCGATCCAGCGAAATCGTTCGTGCCATCAGGACGCCTGCCTCGGCCATCGAGAAGATCAGGTAAATAATGAACGGGAACAGCACGACAAATTCGATCGTCGCATTACCGCGCTGATCCCGCCAGAATAGTGCAAGCCCTCTCGCGACGCGACCGTACATCACATTACTCGACGAGCTTCAGTTTGGAGATGGTGGCAGCGATCTGCGTGAATGCGGTCGACAACTGCAACCCCTCTACGAAGTAGAACTGTGACTCAGAGCTCGCACAGTGCTGCATGTCGTAGTAGGCATTCGACCCTTCGGAGATGTCGAAGCCGATTGTGAAGACGACGATATCGTTCTCTCTTGCTATGTCGCACAATCCGCGGAGCTGCTCTCGGCGCAAATTCTCGTCCGTGGTTCTGGCAGAACTCGTCTGAAGCGTGGATACGTTCACGCTACTGCTGCCGCCACAGTCCTCGAAATTGACGTTACTGCTGATCTTCTTTTTGAAGTTAGCCGTATTCCCGTCGAGATTTGCCAGAATGTCCCGCTCGCATTCCGAGTCGTAGTATTCAGATTTCACCTGCGGCTGATACCGCGTATTCCCGTCGGTCATGAGAACGATCACTTTCAAGACATTCTCACTGTTATAGAGGGCCGGCCGATCGGCGAAAACCTCCGGAACCTTGCCATTGTCAACCATTAGCTTGGTCCAGGGTTGAGTCGCGGGATCCAGCAAAGCGAGCCCCCACTTCATACCGATTTGCGAGCCGGTTCCATCGTGGCCCGAGAACCTCTCGATCGCCGCGTTCAATGTTCCGACCCGATTTAGAAATGGGCGTACAGCTTGGTCATTGTACGGGCACCACCCCCATTCCGCGTCGTGGCCGTAGTCAGCCTCGAACCGAAAATTCTGAAACTGTTGAGCCTGCGGACGACTGCGATACTCCGGAAAGCCGCTCACCGTGAAGTCAGTGTCATCGAATGCGATGCACTTGCCATACTGCGCACCCTTGTTCGACGAACGAAGATACGTGTACATGACGCCTGCGTTGACCTGGCCCGAGTAGGGTACCAGGGACACGCTCGTCGTATCGGTTGTGCCAGTCACCAGAACGAGACTGACGAACTCTTTTGCCGCATCCTTGAGCACCTCGAGACGACTCAATTCGGTTCCGCTCGACCGCTCCCGCGCCATCGAGCCGGAGATATCGAGGATCAACGAGATCTCGACATCGTCACGCCGCTCCATTGCAGCAGAAGATCCGACCACGGGCAGCGAGCTGTCGCCCCACATGTTCAGGAAAATGGTGTCCTGTTCATATGTCGCGCTTGCGCTGACCTGGCGGTAGTTGAGCGCCTGATCGCTGGTTACGGCCAGTTGAACAGGCTCATCTGATAGCAGGCGAGTGCCGACATAGTCGGTGACCGTGGTTTCGGGATCGATGGTCTGCTCGAGGTCAGCCGCAGCCAGCACCCCGCGATCCATCGCATTCTGTAAATCCGCACGCGCCGCCTCTTGGCGAACCATATCAAGTGACAATCCTGTCAGCAGGACAAGACCGAGCAAAAGAGCGAGAAACATCGGCGACAAAGCGCCACGCTCATCTTCAAGAAAAAAGTGTCTCAGCAAGCGACGCATATCGTCCCCCTTTTACCGCCTGGGTCATAATCATCCAGTTCCTTGCGGATGCTCCACATTCCACCTGCTCAATATGCGCCCAGAATGAGGTTAAATATAGACCATAAACCGGCTTACACCTGTAAATCGGCGTGTATAAATGCGAATTGCGAAGCGTCCTGTGTCTAAATAGGTCAAAGAGGCGAATGAGTCATTCCATTTGCAATTGATTCATGAATCAGTGTTTGCAATCCACAACAAGCCACATCAGCGGTAAAAGGCGGACCGTCGGCGCAACCTTGTTATAGCCAAAATTGTACCCGCGATTCGTCGGCGGCAGACCCGGCGCACCGGCGTGACGCACAGAATCCATACCAGTTGAGCCGGGCGGTGCGCCGGTCTCTTGATGCGACCGGAGTTGTCGCAACAAGCCGGCGCGTCCGCGATCATCCGGCATCAGGTATGCACGCAAGATCCAGTTGAACGGCAGCGGCTGCCGATGTGGGCAGAGGTTGCTTCAGTTGATTTCGGGTTCCGCGACCGGATCCCCGAACTCGGTCAGCAGGAAGTCGAAATCACACCCCTTGTCGGCCTGTTGGATATGGCGGGCAAACATCCAGCCATAGCCACGTTCAAAGCGTTGCGTGGGCTGTTTCCAGGCCTCGCGGCGGCGGGCAAACTCGGCATCCGGGATCTGGACCGACAGGCTGCGGCCGGGCACATCCAGCTCGATGATGTCGCCGGTCCGGATCAACGCCAACGGTCCGCCGATAAACGCCTCGGGCGCCACATGCAGAATGCAGGCGCCATAGCTGGTGCCCGACATTCGCGCATCCGACAGGCGCACCATGTCGCGGCATCCCTGTTTCAACAGGGCCTTTGGCATCGGGATCATCCCCCATTCGGGCATGCCCGGCCCACCCTGCGGCCCGGCATTGCGCAGGACCAGCACATGATCGGGCGTCATCGGGTACTCCTCGTCGTTGATTATCTCTTTCAGCGCTGCGTAGGAATCGGCGACGATCGCCGTGCTGCGGGGCAATCTCGCGCCCGACGGGGCGGTCATCAAGCCGGCGGCGATGGACCCCAAGTTCCAGACCCACAAGGGCCCGGC
>JBCCHW010000121.1:0-11018 GCA_039028555.1 Pseudomonadota bacterium
GCACGGGCCAAGCGTGTCGAACCACGGGTAAGTCTGTGTTCGGGGCCGGGATTACCCGACCCCGAACGAAGTTGTTACCGGAAAAGAGCCAGAATCGATTGCGGCGCCTGATTGGCGATCAACAGCAGCTGGGCACCCAGGCGCTGTCGATCGCCAATCAGGCGCCGCAATCGATTCTGGCTCTTTTCCGGTAACAACTTCGTTCGGGGTCGGGTAATCCCGGCCCCGAACACAGACTTACCCGTGGTTCGACACGCTTGGCCCGTGCGGACCGTTGAAAATCATATTATCGGGATGTTGACATGGATCCGGCTAGCCGCGCCTCTTCCGTTTACGGAAACGCACAGAACTCACTAAAAACCCCGCGCCAGGTGGAGTATCTCGCTTTTGCGAAAGTCACGACATCGCTGCGTCAGGCGGCGGATCTGGACGAGGGCGGATTTCCGCGGCTGGCCGAGGCGCTTCATGACAACATGCGCCTATGGAACCTCGTGGCGATCGACGTTGCGGGTGAGGGCAACGGCCTACCCGATCAACTGCGCGCCCAACTCTTTTACCTGGCTGAATTTACCCGCGAGCACACGCGCAAGGTGCTTCGCCGCGACGAGAACGCCCAGCCACTGATCGACGTCAATCTAGCCATCATGAAGGGCCTGGCGTCGCAACAGGAGGCAGCCGCGTGCCCGGTCTGATCCTGAAGCTTCGCCCAAACGAGCGGTTCCTCGTGAATGGGGCAGCGCTCGAGAATGGCCCGCGCCGGACGCATCTGAACATCCTGACACCGGACTCGAATGTATTGCGCCTGCGTGACGCGATCGACCCGCGCGAAGCCGACACGCCGGTGCGCCGGGTCTGTTACATCGCGCAGATGGTGGTCGCGGGAGAGGCCGATCCCGAAGCCGCCCGTCCACAATTGGAGAGTGGCGTCTCGCAATTGGCCGAGGTCTTCAACGACTCCAGCAGCCTGTATCATCTCGACTGTGCCCGCGACGCGATTTCGAGCGAGAGCTATTACAAGGCATTGCGCAGCCTGCGCGCCCTGATTCCCGCCGAAGATCACCTGATGGCAATCGCGAGGCTGTGATGGCGTTCACCCCAATGGTTCCCGCCGGCGGCATCCTCGGATACCGCTTGCTCACCAGTACCGAGGGGGTTCAGCGCGAGGTCTTTGACCGCCAGCCCGAGATCGCCCGCGAAACGGCATACTTCCGCGAGAAAATTGCTTCGGTCGCATCGGCGGCCGATCTGGTCACGGACCGGCGCCTCCTCGCCGTCGCGCTCGGTGCGTTTGGCCTGGACGAAGACATCGATAAACAGGCTTTTGTCCGAAAGATCCTGGAAGAGGGGACCGATGAAGCCAATTCGATGGCAAACCGTCTGGTAGATCCCCGCTACAAGCGTTTTGCCGAGAGTTTTGGGTTTGGTAATGCCACCGGCGCGCAGACCGCCCGGATCGGTTTTAGTGACCGCATCGTCTCGGCCTATAACGAGCGGCAGTTCGAGGTGTCGGTCGGCGAGCAGGATGAAACCCTGCGCATCGCGCTGAACTTCCGCCGCGAGATCGCGCGGTATGCAAATGCAACCGACCCCGACGGCACCGCATGGTTCTCGGTAATGGGAGACGAGGCCGTGCGCGAGGTTTTCGATGTCGCCTTCGGCCTGGGCAGTTCGTTTGGGCAGCTCGATATTGATCGCCAGCGCGATGACTTGCGAGACATGAACGACCGGTACTTCGGGAACACGTCCCTGGAGATTTTCAAGGAGCCGGAAATGGTCGATAAGATGATCGACCGCTATCTGGCCCGGAAGTCCATCGAAAACGGCCCCTCGGCGTTGACCCCTGGAATGGCGGCATTGACCCTGTTGAATGCATCGAACGGGCTGGGAGAGACGAGCATCCAGAACATTGTCCTCTCATCAATCGGCAGGTTCAGATCCAGTCTCTGACGGCTCAGGCGCGCCGATGGCAACTTGATGTCGTGGCCAGCGGCGCAATCCGCGACCCGTCGCGGCCATAGGCCCCGAGATCGCGCTGGGCAGCCTCGATCTCGGCAAGCCGCTGAATGCCTTGTTGCGCGCCATCGAGATAGGCACGCAAGAGCGTCGCATTGCGGCCCGCCAACCGGCGGATGCGGACGAGCTGATCCTGGAACTGGCTCAGCACGTCCTCGGGCAATCCGTCGAGGACTGCCTCGGCCCTTTCACGGCGCCGCGACAGTTGCTCCAACCGGCGCGCATCGCCCGACAGCAGCAGCTCACGTTCGGTTTTCAGCAAGGTTTCAACCGAGTCGAGCCGTGATTGCCATTTCCAGGTCTCGAACATCCTAAGCCTCTTGATTCATCAGTGCGGTGACCAGTCGCTCGGTCAGCCCGATCCCACCGTCATCGACGAGCTTTCGAGCCCATTCGCGGGTCAAGAGGCTTGAAAAGGTATCCTCGCCCGTGCCTCCGCCAAAGCCATCCGGGGTGTCACCCAGCCCCGCCTGGCGCAACATCTCGGCAAGGAACGTCACCTCGAGCTCCGCCGCGGCTTCGCGAAGCGACGGGTCTGTCCTGGCACCCGCAGGGATCCGACGGTGCGCGTCGATCGGGTGGGAAACGGGGCGGTTGCCGATTACATCCATCTGAAATCCTTTGCCTTTCCCGCAAGGCTGACATCCCGCGGTTAAAAAAAACGTAAGGCTTGGCGGGGACAGTGGAGGAACAGTTGAGCGTGGAGGCGCGTTTTGATCGGACCAAATGGCTTTTTGGCAAAGACACCCTCGGGGCAACCGACCGGCGACAGCTCGCCAACCGCGAAGGCGGCGGCTGATGAGCCGCCAACGGGCACCAGGGGTCAGGTCCGGGGCGGGTCGACACCCGCCGGGCGGGACCATTTCCGCGCGGACGGGATGCCCGGCGGGCCGACAGACCCTTTGGAGGGCCAGATGTCCGAGGGGTGGGCGGTATCCTCGGTCCCCGATTTCATTGAGTTTATCGAGGATATCGACATTCAGCCCGACGACCTGCACCCTGTCGTCGCCTGCCTCCCCGATATATGCGCTGACGACGACGCGCTTGGCGCCATGGCTAATGCGCCGCTTGCGATGTTGCCGCAAAACTCGTTGACGGCCATGGCCCGGGCAGCGGAGGAGACCGCGATGGGCGCATCGCCGCCAGGGGGCGTGCTATCGACCCACGGCAACGCCCCCTCCGGCGACAAGCCGGCGCCGCAGACACCCGCCCCGGTAGCAACGCCCGGCGCAGTAGATGCGTCGGTGGTCGGGCTCAGGAACGAAACCCGGGTCGAAACCGGGCTGATGATCCCGGCAGGGCCGGTCCCGGATCACGCCGCGCTTGCCACCATGACGCGCGAGAATGCGCAAGGCATCCAATCCACACCCCCGGCACCGGTGCCAAGCGCTTTTCGGACGCCAGACGCGGCACGTCCCGGGGGGACGGAATTGCCGGCTCCGGCTACGTTGGGCGACGACGGTCTCAGCGCGTCCGGGTCCGCCCTGGCGCCGCGATCACCTCATATGACCCCGGAGCCCGGACAGAATGCGCTCCGCTCCGAACGGCCGGATGCCGCGCCCACCTTGGCGGCGGGTCGCCCGGTCGCCCCGCCGACGCCGATACATGCGCGCGAGCCGGCCGGCTTTGTCCGCTTGACCGAGATCGAACGCCTGCAAGACTCGTTGGCGCTGCTGGCCACAGCCCCGCGGGAAGCCGACGCCACCGGCAGTTCGCACCCACGCCAGATGGCATCGCCCACGCCCGGTAACGGCACCCCGGGGCCCGAGGTGGTTGCACAACTGGGCGCCGCGATCCGAAAGACGGGATCCAATACCGTCGAGCTTCGGCTCGATCCGCCGGAACTCGGGCATGTCAGGGTGTCGCTGACAACGTCGGGAGATCAGCTTACGGCGCAGATCACGGCAGAGCGCCCGGAGATCGGCGACATGATGCGCCGTCATGCGGATCTGCTGCAACGTGAGCTCGCCAGTTCCGGATTTCGCAGCGTGACACTGGAATTCGGAACCGCCGCCCATCATCGGCAGGACGGCTCCGCAAAAACGCCCGAGAACGGGCAGGATCTATCTGCCGGCGCGAACGATGATAGCGCCTCTGCCGCAGAATCGGATTCGGGCCTTGTTCAGGAAACGGGTCTCAATCTCAGGCTTTGATGAGGATGCCATGGATACCAGCACCGTAAATGCGACGACCCAGACCGCGACAGTCGGGCAAACCAAGAGCAGCGCCCGCTCCCCGCAGATTGCGTCTGACTTTGAAACCTTTCTGTCGCTGTTGACGGCACAGATGCAAAATCAGGATCCGCTGGAGCCGATTGACTCGACCGACTTCGTCGCTCAACTGGCTCAGTTCTCGTCGGTCGAGCAGCAGGTCGCCACCAATGATCGACTCGATGCCGTGCTCGCGAGGCTTTCGGGCGCAGGGGCGTCGGATATGGCCCAGTGGATTGGCCAGGAGGTTCGGGCACCGGTGGCGTTGGAGTTCAAGGGAGACCCGCTCGAACTGACAATTTCACCTGACCCCCGGGCCACGACGGCGGCGTTGGTGGTGCGGGATGCAAATGGCGCAATCGTGTCGACATTCGCGGTCGATCCGGATGCAAATGAACTGATCTGGGATGGAACCAGATCGGGCGGTGAGATGGCCGAGGAAGGGTTCTATAGCTTTTCCGTTGCCCGGTGGGCGGGCGATGAAGCGCTCGAGGATGATATCCCGCGCGGTTTCACCCCGGTGACTGAGGTCCGACTGGATGGTGAGGAACATCAACTCATCGTCGGCAGCGGGGAATCTGTGGGGCTGGAGGGGGTCTCGGCAATTCGGGCAGCACAATCGGACCCGGGGTAACCCGGTCCATTGTCCAATGAGCCTATGTGGGTGCTATGACAGATCCTGTCTGACAATTTCATTCAACAGCACCGATTTGACAGCACCGCCCAGAACTCGCCGCGCGGATTCCAGCAGGGACTGGCGCAGATCCGCCATCAGATGAGCATCGGTGAACGAGCCGGCAAACCCGCCAGAGCGCGCATGGGCAAAGAGATCGTCGAGAAAGGCGTCGCGCAGTTTCGGCTCGCGCTGATAAACAGTATCGGCAACGCCCGGTTCCGTCTCGAGTGCGAGCGAGATCACGATCAGCGACGTCACCCGCTCATCTGAAATGATCGGCACGATGAACTGATTGTTGAGCCGGACAAAGTCGACATCATCATCCATGACTTCGGTATTCGAGGCATGCGTGGTTTCAGGCAGCACCGCGTCCGCCGGATCGCCTGCGGGATCGCCGGCTGGGTGTTGTTGCTCGCCCAGCCGATCGTCGTCGGTTTTGGGCGCCAGAACATGACCGGCGCCCAGACCAGCGGCGGCGCCGGCGAGAACCAGAGTAAGGGGCAGGAGTTTCATGGCAGGCTCTGTTTAGAACGGCAGGATGATATCGGCGATTTGCTGGCCGTATCTGGGTTGCTGGAGGTCGGTAATCTGACCGCGGCCGCCATAACTGATGCGGGCATCGGCGATCTTGTCATAGGTGATCTCGTTGTTCCGGCTTATATCCTCTGGCCGGATGATCCCCTGCACCCGAAGATCGCGAAGCTCAAAGTTCACGCGGATCTCCTGATTGCCGACAATCACGAACTGACCATTGGGCAACACGTCGGTCACGGTCTCGGCCAGGCGCAGGGTGATCTCCTCGCGACGTTCGACCGAGCCGTCACCGGACGAGTTGGATTGCGACCCGATACTCGCCGCATTCTCGGTTGCGATACCGGCGCTGCGGAGCAAGACGCCTTCCAGCCCGAACAGAGCGCCGACCGACAGATCCTCGCTGCCTGACCGCTTGCGGTTGGTGATGTTCGAGATTTCGGCCTCTTCATCGATCTCGATCACCACGGTCAGGATATCGCCGCGCGCTCGAGCGCGACGGTCGCCAAAAAGGGACTCGGACCCCGAACGCCACAGTGACGCGGATCGCGTGGGAAACTGGGATCGAGTCAATGGTTCGGGCACCGATGGGGCCGGGGCGGCAAGCGCCACGCGTTCGGGCCGCATCGGGATGGGGTCGGCGACCAACTCGCCACTGGGGGTAAAGGGGGGCGGGCGGCCGATATTCTCCAGCCGACTGCATGCCGCGATGGCGGCGGCGCCGACCAGCGCGAATAGTCGAAGACGCATCACGGGGAAACCTCGACGGTGCCCGATGCCGTGACCACGCCGCGCACTGTCGCGCGCGATGCGAGGTTCATCACGGCGATCCGGTCGCCCCGGGCGCCGCGGCCCAGCGCACGCCCCTCGGTCACGATCAGCAGAGGCCCGGCGGCGTAACGCAGCTCGACCAGATCGTTGCGTTTGACCAGCGATGGCGGCCGAAGATCGCCCGGCATGATCGCGCGCCCGGGAAACAAGGTCCGCGCGGCTTCGAGCCCGATTGCATCGCCGGGCACGCTCAGCGCACCGGCGATCGGCTCGGCCGCGGCGAGAACATCGCCGACGCCGATAACCGACCCGCTGCGGATCACCCGGGTCGAGGCCAGGCTGGCATCGCCCGCAAAGGCGGTCACAGGAAGAAGAACCACGGCGCAGAGGAGCGCCTGAATCGCGCGCCTGATCATCGGATCTGGGCCGTTGAGGCAAGCATCTGATCGGCGGCCGTAATGACCTTGGCGTTCATTTCATAGCCGCGTTGCGCCTCGATCAGCTCGGTGATTTCCCGTACCGCATTGACCGAGCTTTCCTCGAGGAAGCCCTGGCGGAAAACGCCCCGGCCATCGGCTCCCGGATCGCCGGAATCCGGCTGCCCCGATGCAGTCGTTTCGAGAAACAGGTTACCGCCGACTGCTTCGAGCCCCTTGTCATTGGTGAAACTCACCAGGGTGAGACGTCCGAGCGACTGCGAATCGACCTGATCGTCAAAGGAAACCACCACTTCACCATCGGCATTGATTGTGATCGATCTGGCGTCGTCGGGAATCGTGATGTCGGGTACGATCAGATACCCCTCCGAAGTGACAAGTTCACCCTCGGCAGAGCGTTTGAGCGCGCCGTCGCGGGTATAGCCGGCGAGGCCGGAGGGCAGTGTCACCTCGAGATATCCGTCGCCTTCGATTGCGATGTCGAGCTCGCCGCCGGTTTCGCGCAAGGATCCTTGGGAAAGCTCCATCGAAACCGCGACCGGCACGACGCCAAGGCCAAGCTGCACAACTGCAGGCAGGACAGCGCCATTGGCCGCGTTGATCGTGCCGGGTTGGCGCACCTGTTGATAATGCAGATCGGCGAACTCCGCCCGCCGGGGGTTGAAGGCGGTCGTGTTCATGTTCGCGAGGTTGTTTGAGATGACTTCGACCCGCATCTGCTGGGCCTCCATCCCCGTGGCAGCGATATCAAGTGCGCGCATGGATTCTCCTTTGCCGGGTGAGAGTTTCGATCAGGACATGGTGCCGAGGACGCGAATGAATTGCCGGATGCGCTCGTCCTCGGCCTCCAAAAAGGACTGGCCCATTTCATAGGCCCGCTGGACTTCGACCATCCGCGCTATTTCCAGCACGGGGTTCACGTTGGAATCCTCGACAAACCCTTGAAAGACGGTTGCATCTTCGGCGGGTAGCAGCGGTTGAGTCGTCTCGAACAACCCATTTGCCAGTCGCGTGAGACCTGAGAGATCCGCGACGGAAACGAGGGCGATCTGGCCGACCGGTTCGTTGTCGGCCGTTATCGTGCCATCGGTCGAGATGGTGATCTCGTTTGCCTCTGGCGGGAGGAGCAGGCCGCCGCCGCCGGGGTCGAGAACCAGGTTCCCGCTCCGGGTGACCAACTCGCCCACGGTATTGCGACCAAAGTTTCCGGCGCGCGTCAGCGCCGTGCCGTCGGGTGTCTCGACATGAAAGAACCCGTCTCCCTCGATTGCGAGATCGAAGGTGCCCCCGGTATTGCGCAGGGTTGCTTGTGAGAAATCGGTGAAGCGAACCCGGGCATCCGACTGCGAGATCGAGCCGCCCTCGGCCGCCATTTGATCGACCATCTCGGCGAAGATGACCGACTCGCGCCGGAACCCTTCGGTCGAGGCATTGGCGATATTGTTCGCAATCGCCACCATTTGTTTCAGCAACCCCGTCTGTCGGGATAGCGTGATATAGCCGGTGTTATCCATTGGACAGCGCCTCCTCAATCACCGCTCGAACGGCTTTCGATCTTTCAAGAACATCCGCGCTGCCTTTGATCGTGATCTCTGCTGACGGTTGACTGCTGGGCAGAAAAACCTCGGCCCGTTCGTCGAACCCGGTCGCGGTCGCGGATGGATCGCGCGCCATGTAGGTGGCCAGCAGGGGCCGCGCGGCGGGCCCGGCACTGGCCGCCTGGCGCCAATCACCGGCAAGCCATGCGAGATCGGAGGCGAGTGCCGGGTCACCATCCTGCATCTGCGTCAGAAGCTCGAGCGCGGTTTCGGCGTCGCCCGATGTCGAAGGAGCAGAGCTCGAATTGGTGATTCCGCTCTCGGCGCTGGATACGTTCAAGTCGGCCTCGCGCGGGTCGGCCGTTCGGCCGCCACAGGATAGCTCGGCGGATTTGTGGCGCGATCACATGCGCAGTGTCGCGACCGTGTCTTCGGTGAAACTGAACGCCGTACTGCATACAATCACCATGGAGGCGCGAGAGTTGCAGGCTCTTGCGCCGGGCCAGGTCATCGAGTTGCCGCGCAGCAGTCTCAACAAGGTTCATCTCAGGATTGATGGGGACGCGGCGGGGCCGGCATTGTCGATTGGCCGGCTTGGCAACCTCGAAGGTCACAAGGCGGTGAAACTCTCCGATCCGCCCGATCCGGAGATGCAGGAAACCGTCGCCAGATCGCTTCCCAATCTCGAAACGAGATCGCCGGAACCATGAAGATGGCTCGGCTGTCGCCGCGCACTCTCCGGTTGATGGCGACAGCAGCGAGGCCTAAACTCGGAGTTTGACCACGGGCTGGGGATGCAGCGCCCCGGGCAGTGTCAGACAGCGAGGGGCTGCATGGAGAACGGGTTTCATTTGCTTCGGCAATACTTCGGTCCGGGCGATGTGGCTGCGGTTTTGCTGTTGACCGCCAGCATCTGGGGCGTGACCTGGCTGGTCGAGCGCGGTGGCACAGGGAGGCGCAGCGTCGCCCGCCTGATGACCGAACACCGGCAGCGCTGGATGAAGCTGATGGCACAGCGCGACAACCGCATTGTCGATTCCGGGCTGTTGACGGTGCTGCACCGGGGGGCGGCCTTTTTTGCCTCGGCATCGCTGATCGGGATCGGCGGGATCATCGCATTGATAGGTCAAAGCGAACGGCTGCTGGGGTTCGCCAGCGACCTGACACCCGATGCGACGAACGAGGACCGGGTGATCTGGGAGATCAAGCTGCTGTTCATCCTGTGTCTGATGGCGCTGGCGTTTCTCAAATTCGTCTGGGCGCACCGGCTCTTGGGCTATTGTGCCGTGCTCATCGGCGCGACGCCTGAGAACAAGGACACCGAACTGCACCGCCAGGCGGCCGCGAAGGCGGCGGCGGTAAATGTCCGCGCCGGATCAAGCTTTAATCGGGGATTGCGGCTGGTCTATTTCTCTCTCGCCACGCTCGCCTGGTTCTTTGGACCGATGGCGTTGGCTGTAGCGACCATGATGACGGCGCTGATGCTCTATCGCCGCGAGTTTCTGTCCGAAACCCACCGGATCCTCAGCGAATGACGTGACGCTGTGTGTCGATAACGATGGAGGAAAGATTGCCGGTTCATGTGACTGTACTCGAACAGCTGCTGCAACATCTCAAGCAAACTTCGGCGCTGGGGCAAGCCGCAGGTATCCTGTCCTGGGATCAGGAAACGATGATGCCGACAAAGGGGGCGGCTCAGCGCGCGGAGCAGTCTGGCGCCCTTGCCGCGGCCCTGCACGCGCGCGAGACTGATCCACGCATCGGCGACTGGATCGAAAAAATCGATCTGGAGGCCCTTTCACCCATCAATCGCTGTAACGTTGAACAGGCAGCGCGCGGTTATGCCCGCGCGACAAAGGTGCCCGCAAGACTGGCCGAGGAACTGGCGACCGCCGCATCCTCGAGCCAGGTCACCTGGGCTGGTGCCCGTGCGTCAAAATCTTTTTCGGCCTTTGCTCCGGCGCTGCGCCGGATGATTGAGCTGAAACGCGAGGAGGCCGCGTGCATCGCGGGGTCTGGCGGAAACCTCTATGATGCGTTGCTGGATGAGTTCGAGCCCGGCGCAAAGCTGGCCGAACTGGACCCGATGCTGAAAAGTCTGCGCCCCGGATTGACCGAGTTGCGCGAACAGATTGCCGAGAAACCCGCGCCGGCAATTCTGACCGGCAAGTTTGATAAGGACGCACAGATTGATCTGGTCACGAAAACGGCGCTGGGCCTGGGATATGATCTGGAGGCCGGCCGGATAGACCTCTCGGTACACCCGTTAAGCTCCGGAACTGCGGGTGACGCTCGTATCACGACCCGTGTGGATCCTGATAATCCCCTGGATTGTCTCTATTCAACGATCCATGAAGTCGGCCATGCGCTGTATTCCCAGGGGGCGCCCGATCCGTTTATGCCTTATGCCGCCTACTGCTCGATGGGCGTGCATGAGAGCCAGTCACGGTTCTGGGAGAACCAGATCTGCCGGTCGCAGGCCTATGTCGACCTCCTCTACCCGGAGATGCAGGAGGCATTCGGGGATCTGGGCCTGGGCAGTTCACGGGCGCTTTATGCCGCTGTGAACCGCGTTCATTCGGGCTTTATCAGAACCGAAGCGGATGAGATTCACTATAATCTGCACATTCTGATGCGGTTCGACCTCGAAGTGGATCTTGTGATGGGGCGGCTGGAAGTCGATGATCTTGAGGAGGCCTGGAACGCTCGTTTCGAACAGGATTTCGGGGCCCAGGTTCCAGATGCCAGTTTGGGGGTCTTGCAGGATGTTCACTGGTCGGTTGGCCTGTTCGGATACTTCCCGACCTATAGCATCGGAAACATCTATGCCGCCTGTCTCGAC
>JBCCHW010000122.1:0-10917 GCA_039028555.1 Pseudomonadota bacterium
GAACTTTGCCGTTTCCGGGCGCTTTGAGGCCTGGCGCGGCAAGTTCGGAGGGATCGCCGATATCTACTATGTCAATATCGGGGGGTCAGAGACCGGCGCCCTGCCCGGCCCGGGCGCGGGCCAGGGCAAGATCGACATCACCCTGCGACAGGGCCGTGCGGCGCTGTTTGGCGCCTATCGATTTGCCGACGGGACCTATACCGATGACGGGCTGCGATATCGCTTCGAAGCCGGCGCCGGCGTGCAGTTTAACCTGCTGGATCAAAACATCGAATTCACCCGGCTCCCCGACCTGAGCGGCGAAGAAACCTGGTTTGAACCGGCCGTGATGCTCCGCGGCCGGGCGCAGGTTGCGGATCGCTGGACATTTGTGACCCGGGCCGAGTTCGGCGGCTTTGGCGTGGGCGGCGACACGCTGCAGTGGAACGTCGTCGCGGGGCTCGACTATCAACCCTGGGAGCGCACCTCGATCGGGTTTGGATGGACCTTCTACGGCATCGATTACAAGACCGGGAGCGGGCGCAACGCCTTTGCCTATGACATCTTTCAAACCGGCCCCTTCCTCGCGGCCTCCTATCGGTTCTGAGCCCGGCCAGGGGCGCCACAAGGCCGCCCCGCGCTACCCCCTTTGCAGCGCCCCGAACTTCGGCTAAACCCCGCCCGTCCCTCAAGCACAAGGAATGGAGAAATGGGTTACAAAGTCGCCGTCGCGGGTGCCACCGGAAATGTGGGCCGCGAACTGCTTAACATACTGGCGGAACGGGAATTTCCCGCCGATGAGGTCGTTGCTCTTGCCTCGCGAAAGAGCATCGGCACCGAATGCAGCTATGGCGACACGACACTCAAGGTCAAGGATATCGAGACCTATGCGTGGGAGGGGACCGACATCGCCCTCTTTTCCATCGGCTCCGGCCCGACGAAAACCTATGCGCCGCGCGCGGCCAAGGCGGGGGCGGTGGTGATCGACAACTCCTCGCTCTACCGCTACGACCCGCAGATCCCGCTGATCGTGCCGGAGGTGAACCCCGACGCGATCTACAACTACAGCCGCAAGAACATCATCGCGAACCCCAACTGCTCGACCGCGCAGATGGTGGTGGCGCTCAAGCCGCTCCACGACCGGGCGAGCATCCGCCGCGTGGTGGTCTCGACCTATCAGTCGGTCTCGGGCGCGGGCAAGGACGGCATGGACGAGCTGTGGAACCAGACCAAGGGACTTTACGTGCATGGTCAAGAGGTTGAGCCCAACAAGTTCCAGAAACAGATCGCGTTCAACTGCATCCCGCAGATCGATGTCTTCCTGGATGACGGCGCGACCAAGGAAGAGTGGAAGATGGTCGCCGAGACGAAAAAGATCGTCGATCCCGCGATCAAGGTCATCGCCACCTGCGTCCGCGTGCCGGTCTTTGTCGGCCATTCCGAGGCCGTGCATATCGAGTTTGACGACCCCATCACGGCCCAGGAGGCAGGCGAGATCCTGCGCGAGGCACCGGGCTGTGTGGTCATCGATCAACGCGAGGATGGCGGCTATATGACCCCGGTCGAATGCGTCGGCGACTATGCGACCTTTATCAGCCGGATCCGCGAGGACATCACGGTCGAGAATGGCCTCGCCATGTGGATCGTGTCGGACAATCTGCGCAAAGGAGCGGCACTCAACGCCGTGCAGATCGCCGAGTTGCTGGGCCGCCGCTGCCTGAAAAAGGGCTGAAAACGGGGGGGATGCAAAGGGGATGCAAAGGGGATGGCATTTGTCAGCCCCGTCCCCTCTGGCGATTCCCCCCAAAACGGCTAGAATCGCGCATTCGTTAACGGATTGCGCCCATGAACATCTATGCCCCGCCCCCGCCGAAACCGCGGGATAACGGCCTCGAGCATATCGCCGCGATCACCCAGAACGCGCGGGCGTCCTGGCTTGGGTTGCTCGCCCTGCTTGTTTTTGTCGGCGTCACCCTGCTCGGCCATCACGACCGGGATTTCTTTGCCTATGGGGCCGAGACACAGCTGCCTCTTGTCGGTGTCGCAGTTCCGACCGAGGCGTTCTTTTGGACAGCGCCGATCCTGACGGCGGCGCTGTATTGTTACCTCCACCTCTACCTGCTGAACCTGTGGGAAGCGCTCGCCAAGGCCCCCGCACGGATCGGAGGGGAGCGTCTGTCGGACCGGGTGCCCCCCTCGCTGATCACAACAGCGGCGCTGATCTATCGCAACTGGCGCCGGGGCGACGGCTGCCACGGCACCAGACCGCTCAGCATCGCGACGGTCTGCATCAGCTTTTTGCTGGTCTGGGGGTTTGGCTGGATCATCCTGAGCGCCCTCTGGATCCGCTCGATGCCGCTGCATGATCAGTGGATGACCCTGCTGATCGGATTTTGTTTCTACCTGTCGCTGGAATTCGGGCGCATCAACCTGACCGTGGCGGTCAGTCAGCTATGGGATGCGAACGCCAAACTGGTCACGCGGTTTACCCCGATGCGAACAGCGCTGAGCCTCTGCCTGATGGGTGTCATTGGCGTGTCCTCATGGGCGAAGACAGAGGGCGCGCCTTTCGGCTCCCGGTTTCTTTCCCGAGCAAATCTGGTCGAAGCGGAACTGACCGAGAAGCCTGATGACTGGCGTGCCCATTCCGAATGGATGGCGGACTATCTGGCCGTGTACTGCGCGCGGAACGGGATCCCGCTTGGCCCGGACACGTGCTTGGATGATGACAAAGAGTTCCAAAGCGATGCACGGATCCGACGAAGAGCACGCATCGACTCGCTGGACAAACTCAGCCTTGAAGGACGCGACCTGAGAAACGCCTATCTCACCGGCGCGGACCTCCGCAGGGCACAGATGAAGGGGGCCGCCTTCGGCGGGGCGCAGATGGAGGGGGCGTACCTCAGCTGGGCGCAGATGGAGGGGGCGTACCTCCGCGGGGCGCAGATGGAGGGGGCGTACCTCAGCTGGGCGCAGATGGAGGGGGCGGACCTCAGCTGGGCGCAGATGGAGTGGGCGGACCTCAGCGGGGCGCAGATGAATGGTGCCGACCTAACCAAGGCAGATATGGACTGGGCGAAGTTGATAGAGACGCAGATGCGAGGGGCGATCCTCGTCGCGGCGCAAATGAACCGGGCGAGCCTCAATGGGGCGCAATTTAACGGAGCGAATCTCGCAAGTGTGCAGATGAAGGGAGCGTCTCTCGACAAGGTGCAGATGGAGGACGCAGACCTCAACGGTGCGAACTTAGAGTCGGCGGATTTGCAGGACTGGTCTATTGCCCGAGCATCCCTCATTTCCGCCAACTTAGCCGATGCGAGGAACCTGTCGCCCGAGTCTCTGATGAGCGCATTTGGCGATGCAGGAACCGTTCTACCCGAAGGGATGGTCAGGCCCTGCCATTGGAGCAAAGTAAAAATGAGTGATCGAGGTTACTACTTTTTTCTGGCCGACGACCCCGAGTATCAGGCCTGGCTGGCCAGCTATGGCAACTGGCCCTGTTTGGCGGAGTGACGGGGCCGAGCGGGCATTGCCCGGTGAGTATTCCCCTTCTGCGAGCGGTCGCTGTGCCGGAAGCCAATGGCCCCGTTCTGCGGCGATGTGGCTTACTCGGCGGCGTCGGCGGGCGTTTGGCGCGGCTCGGGCGTTTTGAACTGCATGGCGTGGAGCATGGCGTACAGGCTGTCGGCCTCGATCAGTTGCTGATGCGTGCCGCTCTCGATACAGCGCCCCTTGTCCATCACGTGGATCATGTCGGCATCGCGCACGGTCGAGAGCCGGTGCGCGATCACAATCGTGGTGCGCCCCGTCATCAGCGCCGACAGCGCCGCCTGGACCTTTTCCTCGGAGACGGAGTCGAGCGCCGAGGTCGCCTCGTCAA
This sequence comes from Pseudomonadota bacterium, assembly GCA_039028555.1. GTDB lineage: Bacteria > Pseudomonadota > Alphaproteobacteria > Rhodobacterales > Rhodobacteraceae > Thermohalobaculum. The sequence continues at coordinate 3,860 of JBCCHW010000122.1, forward strand.
GCAGCAGGATCGGGCTGTCCGCCAGCATGGCGCGCGCGATCGCAACCCGCTGGCGCTGGACGCCGCTGAGCAGCCCGCCGCCCTCGCCCACCTGGGTCTGATAGCCCTGGGGCTGTTCGAGGATGAAGTCATGGGCGTTGGCAGCCTGGGCCGCCGCCTCGATCTCGTCGCGCGTCGCGTCGAGCCTGCCCATGCGGATGTTGTCATAGATCGTTCCCTCGAACAGGAAACTGTCCTGGGTCACCATGGCGATCTGGCCGCGGATGGAATGGGCCGAGAACGGCCTGATGTCCTGCCCGTCGATCAGGACGGCCCCGGAGGTGGGCGCGCGCAGACGGGTCAGAAGACCGAAAATGGTCGACTTGCCCGCCCCCGATGGCCCGACCAGCGCGGTGATCTTGTTGGCGGGGAATTCCATGGTCAGCTCGTTCAGCACCGGCTCCTGCGCATAGGCAAAGCAGATGTTGTCCAGCCGCACGGCGCCCTCGGTAATCACCAGATCGGGGCCCTCCTCGGTCTCGGTCTCCGCCTCGACTTGGTCGAGAACCTCATAGACCATGTTGACGCCGATCATGCTTTGCTGGAACTGCACGTTGAACCGGGCGAGCCGGCGGGCGGGCTCGTAGGCGAGCAGCAGCGCGGTGAGAAACGAGAAGAAGGCACCCGGCTCCGCCCCGCCATTGACCACCTGCGAGCCGCCGTAAATCACCGCTGCCGCCACCGCGAACCCGCCCAGCGTCTCCATCATCGGCACGGTCAGCGAGCCAAGGCGGGCCATGTTGTTGTTGAGGTTCTGCACCGCGTTGATCGCGTCGCCGATCTCGTCGCGCATATGATCCTCGAGCCGGAAGGTCTTGACGATCTTGACGCCCAGAAAGGTCTCCTTGACCTGGCTCACCAGTTTCGCCATCGAGGAGAATTCGGCCTTTGCGACCGATTTTACCTTGCGCATCAGATACATCACGCCAAAGACGGCCGGCGGGCCGATCAGCAGCGACAGGAACGACATGGTCGGATCCTGCACGATCATGACGATGACAAGGCTGATCAGCGACAGAACATCCCGACCGATCGAGAGCACCAGCGAGTTGATCGCATCGCGGCACATGCGGGTTCCGTTGTCGAACCGTACCACCACGTTGCCCATGCTCATCCCCTCGTAATACGAGAGGTTCTGCGCCAGCAACGCGTCATACATCCGCCGCTGGAGCCGCGCGACGATCGAGTTCCCGACCCGGGCTAGGATCAGCGCATTGCCATAGGCCGCCAGCCCCTTGGCCGCAAAGATCCCCATGACCGCGAGCGCGATCCAATAGATCATCTCCTGATTGCGTTCGACGAAAATCTCGTTGATCACGTCTTCCATGATATAGGCGCTGAGCCCTGTCATGGCCGAGACGATGATCAGCAGGCCAAAGCCCACCGCGTAATGCATCCACTTGTCGGCCGCATTCTCGAACATCAGGCGCCGGATCAGGCGCCATGTATCGGGATTGGCGAGCTCGCGTACCGCTGACACGGATCTGTCCCTTCTCTAACACTCGTCTTCCGGCCGCGCCGACGCAGCGCCGGAAGACGTCCGCCTATATAGGTTTCGCCGCCAAGGCAATCATCCATCCCGCGCGCCATGTCGCAGGCAGGGGCCTAATAGCTCCGCGGCAATCCCAGCACATGCTGGCCCAGATAGGCCAGTATCAGGTTGGTCGAGATCGGCGCCGTTTGATAGAGCCGGGTCTCGCGCCACTTTCGCTCGATGCCATATTCGGTGGCAAAGGCAAAGCCGCCATAGGTCTGCATGGCCGCCTCGCCCGCATGCCAGCTGGCCTCCGAGGCCAACAGTTTCGCGGTGTTCGCCGCCTCGCCCGAGGGCTGGCCCGCGTCGAACAGCGCGGCTGCCTTTGCCACCATCAGCGCGGCGGCCTCGGTCTCGGCATGGGCCCGGGCGAGCGGGAACTGCACCGCCTGATTTTGCCCGATAGGCCGGCCAAAGACGACCCTTTCACGGGCATAGCCGGTGGCCCGGTCGAGGAAAAAGCGGGCATCCCCGATGCATTCCGCGGCGATCAGGATCCGCTCGGCATTCATACCGTCGAGGATATGGCGCAGCCCCTGCCCCTCGGTCCCCACCAGCGCGTCGCCGGGGATCTCGAGATCGTCAAAGTAGATCTCGGTGGTGTTGTGATTGACCATCGCGTCGATCGGGCGGATCTCCATGCCGTTGCCCCTGGCAGCGCGCATATCAACCAGAAAGACGCTGAGCCCCTCGGAGCGACGCGCGACCTCTTCGACCGGCGTCGTCCGGGCGAGCAGCACCATCAGATCGGAATAGAGCGCCCGGCTGGTCCACACCTTTTGCCCGTTGATCACCCAGCCATTGCCCCGCCGCTCGGCCCGGGTCTTGAGCTGGGTGGTGTCGGAGCCGGTGGTGGGCTCGGTCACGCCAAAGGCCTGCAGGCGCAGCTCTCCGGTCGCGATCCGCGGCAGATAGGCGGCCTTCTGCTCGGGCGAGCCGTGGCGCAGCACGGTGCCCATCGTGTACATCTGTGCGTGACAGGCGGCCGCATTCCCACCCGAGGCATGGATCGTCTCCAGAATGGCGCATCCCGCCGAGATCGGCAGGCCCGAGCCGCCGAATTCCTCGGGGATCAGCGCGGCGAGATAACCGTTTTCCGTGAGCGCGGCCACAAAGGCCTCTGGATAGGCCGATTCGCGGTCGAGACCGGCCCAATAGGCATCGTCGAACGCTGCACAGATCCGGGCGACCCCCTCGCGCAAGTCGCCCCATTGCGGCGCCAGCGGCACTTGCAGATCCTCGACGGTCACGGCGTCATCCATCGGCCTTGTCTCCCTTCAGCGTGCGGACGACCTAGCACGAAGTCTCAAGCCGCGCCAATCGCATCGCGCCCACTTGACGCAACCGATTGGCGGGGCTTATACGGGCGCCCGGCGGCTGGGTAGCTCAGCTGGTTAGAGCGCACGACTCATAATCGTGAGGTCGGGAGTTCAAGTCTCCCCCCCGCCACCATAATCTCAAAATCGTCTGGCGATGCCGCGCCCGGACCCGCGGGCGAGGGCCGTCGAGTGTCAGGGCAATGGGGGCATTCTCCCAGGGAATCGCGGGGATTGGCGACCCGGCCCGCAGCGCAGCGAGAGACACCGACGGGCACCGACGGGCTAAGATCTGCTCAGAAACCGGGGGAGCCAAGAAGCTCCGGGCCGCTCACGCCGGCGGCGCGGCGCCGGGCGCAGCTATCCGCCGGCGACACCGGGGACATTGACATAGAGCGCATAGATCGACTGGCTTGCGGCCATGAAGAGACGGCTGTTCGCGCGCCCGCCGAAACACAGATTGGCGCAACGCTCCGGCAGGACGATGCGGCCGATCGGGGCGCCGTCAGGGGCAAAGATCATGACGCCGTCCAGCGCTTCGGACCCCATGCCCCAGCCGCACCAGAGATTGCCCTGAACATCGAGGCGGAAGCCATCCGGTGTCCCCTCGCCCGCGTCGATCAGCACCTTTTTTCCCCGGATCGAGGCGCCATCCCCGCCAACCTCGTATTCGAGGATCTTGCGGTTGGGCACACCCCGGGACTCGACGATGTAAAGCTTTTGCTCGTCCGGCGAAAACGCGAGGCCATTGGGGCCCAGGATATCATCCGCCACGATGCTGCTGGCGCCGGTGTCAGGATCGAGGCGATAGACATTCTGGCCCAGTTCAGGCTCTGCCCGCCGCCCCTCGTAGTTCCCGTGAATCCCGAACGGCGGATCGGTGAACCAGATCGAGCCATCCGATTTGACGACGATGTCGTTGGGTGAGTTCAGGCGCTTGCCCTCATAGCTGTCCATCAAGACCGTGATCGAGCCGTCATATTCGGTCCTGCTTATCCGGCGTCCGCCATGCTCGCAGGTGATCAGGCGGCCCTGCCGGTCCCGCGTCTGACCGTTCGAAAAGTTCGAAGGTTCGCGATAGGCCGAGACCTGCCCGGTTCCCGCGTCCCACCGCATGATGCGGTTGTTGGGAATATCGCTCCAAAGAAGGCATCGCGCATCGCCGAACCAAACCGGCCCCTCACACCAGCGAAAACCGGTGGCGAGACGTTCGATACGCGTCAGGCCGACCTTCAGCGCGTCAAATCTGGGGTCGAGCGAAACAACCGAGGGATCCGGATATCGCGTTGCGGGCATCCAGCCGCCGCCATCATTGAAACCTTGCATCTGGGGTCACTCTTCTCTTATCGGGCCGGGTTACGGGTGTCAGGTTATTGGGCCGGGGTTGAACAGAGCAAGCTGATTGCGAATGCCCAGACGCTCGACGCTGGTCTTTTCGCCGCTGGCGACGGCAAGGATCTTTCGCACCATCTCCATCCCCATGCTTTCGAGCGTCTCGCCCTGCGAGATGATGCGGCCGGCATCGACATCCACCAGGTCGTGCCAGCGCCTCGCCAGGTCGCTGCGCGTCACCACCTTCACCACCGGAACCGCCGAGAGCCCATAGGGCGTTCCCCGGCCGGTGGTGAACACATGCACGTTCATGCCGGCGGCGAGTTGCAAGGTTCCACAGATGAAATCCGAGGCCGGTGTCGCCGCAAACAGCAACCCCTTTTGCGACGCGCGTTCGCCCGCCCGGACGACGCCGGAAATCGGCATCGATCCCGATTTGCTGATCGAACCCATCGCCTTTTCGACAATGTTCGACAACCCGCCTTTCTTGTTGCCCGGGGTCGTGTTGGCGCTGCGATCCGACTGACCCGAGGCGAGGTAGCCATCGTACCACGCCATCTCGCGGACAAGATCGCGAGCAACCTCGGGCGTCGCGGCGCGCGCGACCAGTTGGTCGATGCCGTCGCGCACTTCGGTAACTTCCGAGAACATGACCGTGCCGCCCGCGCGTACGATCAGGTCCGCCGCGACGCCCAAGGCAGGGTTAGCGGTAACGCCGGACAGCGCATCGCTGCCGCCGCATTGCATGCCGACGACAAGCTTGGATGCCGGGCAACTCTCGCGCTGGCGGGCGTTCAGTTTTTTCAGATGTTGTTCGGCGGCGTGCAGGATCGAGGCAATCATCGCCTCAAAGCCGATATGGGTCTCGTCCTGCAGGGTCACGAAACTCGTCTGGCCGCCCCGGTTCGGATCGGGTGGATCCCCTGCCCCGAACATCTCGGGGAACAGGCGCATGGGCTGGAGTTTCTCGCACCCCAGGCTGACGACCATGGTCGAGCCGGCAAAGTTCGGATTGCGCGCGATGTTGCGCAGCGTGCGAATGGGAACCGCGGCGCCGGGCGCATCGATCGCAACGCCGCATCCATAGGTATGGTCGAGCGACACCACGTCATCGACATTGCGAAAGTGCGGCAGCATCTCGCGCCGGATCCGGTCCACCGCGTGGTCAACGACGCCCGAGACGCACTGAACGGTGTTGGTAATCGCGAGAATGTTCCTGGTTCCGGCACTTCCGTCCTGATTGCGAAATCCCTGAAACGTGTATCCCGCCAGTGGCGCCGGTTCGGGCCGGGGGCGTGGTTGCAGCGCCAGATCGGCCAGCACGGGGGCCGCAGGGATCTTCAGGTTTTCCTCATTGACCCATCCGCCCGCTGCGATCGGCCTTGCGGCATGGCCGATGACGACGCCATAGCGCACCACCGGCTGGCCGGGGCGGAGGGGCGACAACGCGACCTTGTGGGCCTGAGGCACGTCCTGGATCAGCGTCAGGCCATCGACCGTTGTCCCCTGCCGCAGGCCGCCATCATTCGCAACGACGGCCACATTATCTTTGGCATCCATCCGGATCAGGCGCGGCGCGCTGGTGATGGGGTCAGTCATGAGCGGGCCCGGGGCCAGAGGTGCGCGGTGTGGCGCCAGGCAGGGGCCGGATCGTCTTTGCCCCGGGTTTTGCCCCGGTCGCTTTCGGGATCATGGTCTGTATCGCCCCTGTCAGGTCACCCGCCCTGCCAGTGCCTCCCGGTTCATTCCTCATGAATGCCGTCGGTACAGAACAGCCCGCCCTGATAGGTCGCGTCCGGTTCATCGGGTTTCGGCGCCGTTTGCTCGGCATCCAGCTTTGCGCGGAATTGCTCCGAATTGTCCTTGGGGCGCCAGCCCAGATACGCGACGCTGCTGTTGTCCCACCAGAGCGCGTCGTTGTCGGAGACGCCGTAGAGGACCGGGCAGCCCAGCCGGGGCACACGAAAGATGCGCTCGATCAGCGAAATCATGTCGTCGGCGCTGAGCCACGAGTTGATCATCCTGTGGTTCAGGGGTACCGGAAAGCACGACCCGATGCGCACACAGGCGGTTTCGATCTCGAACTTTTCGAAATACATCCGCGCCAGAGCTTCCCCGAACACCTTCGACACCCCGTAAAGCCCGTCAGGCCGCGTCGGGCTGGTGCTGGGGTCCAGCCGCGTTGTCTGGGCGTGAAAACCGGTCGTGTGATGTGAGCTCGCAAAGAAAATGCGCGGCCGGACGGTGGATTTTCTGGCCCCTTCATAGAGGTTGAACATCCCGTCGATATTGGCGGCCCTGACCGTCTCCCAGCTCCCTTCGATCGAGCGTCCCCCCATATGGACGATCCCGTCGCAGCCCTCGACCATTGTTTCGACCGCCGCCTTGTCACTCAGATCGCCATAGACGATTTCCTCGTTCGGTCCCGCGTCTCCCAGGCCATTGCGGTCACTGATGCGAAGGGTCGTGGCGAGATGACCAAGCCGCTGGCGGCAGATCGACCCCAGATTCCCGTTGGCGCCAGTGATCAACAGCTTTTGCATCATCCGTCGGATCCTCCGCCAGAAACGAACGGCGCCGCATGACCGGGCGCCGAACATGAGGCGACACCCGGGCGGCATTGCGCGCCCGCTGTCGTTTGTTGCGATCAATGGGAGGTGTTTTGCGCCGCCTCCAACAGCTCGCCGCCATGCGTGGCCTTGACGTCTTGATAACCGGGGGCCATCGGCACAGGCAAGGCCGGGGGGCGATCTTTTGGGCGGTTCCGGGGCGGGGCGCGGATGCCGCCCGGTAACGATAAGAAAGCCGGGGGGCCGATGGCCGCCCGGTGTCTAGCC
>JBCCHW010000123.1:0-10739 GCA_039028555.1 Pseudomonadota bacterium
CCGTGCTGGAGCGAACAGGCCGCGTGATAGGCGACCCGTATAAAGGGCGCGTCGCAGGCGCCCAGGCCGACCTCGTCCATGAACTCGCTGATGTCGCGTGCCAGCGCCGAGACCCGGGCGGCGTCCCCGGCCAAGGGGGTCAGCCGCAGCATATAGCCGTAATCCTTGATGGTCGTCCCGCAGCCGGAGGTGTTGATGATGATCGCATCAAGCCCCGCGCCGTCGATCTCGCGCGTCCAGGCTGCGATATTGGCCTCGGCGGCGGCATGGCTTTCTTCGGTCTTGCCCATGTGATGGGTCAGCGCCCCGCAACAGCCCATGCCCTGGGCGATGACCACGTCATAACCGTGGCGCGTCAGCAGGCGGATCGTTGACGCGTTGATCTCGGCATCCAGCGCCTTTTGCGCGCAGCCGGTCATCAGCGCGACCCGGCCGCGACGCTCGCCAATCGCGGGATGAACACCCGGATCGTCGTGTCGGGCGGGGGCGTCGATCCGGTCGGGTGCAAGGGCGAGCATCGCGCCGAGGCGGCCGGGAAGAAACCTGGCCAGAGGTTTGCCGAGGCGCGCCGCCGCCATCGCCAGGCGAAACCGCCCCGGATAGGGCAGGATCCGGCTCAACAGCCAACGCAGGCCCCGGTCGTGCCAGGGGCGCGTATAGGTCCGCTCGATGTGTTCGCGGGCATGATCGACCAGATGCATGTAATGCACGCCCGAGGGGCAGGTGGTCATGCAGGCCAGGCAACTGAGGCATCTGTCGACATGCTTGACCGTATGCGCATCGGCGTCGCGCCCGTTCTCCAGCATGTCCTTGATCTGATAGATCCGCCCGCGCGGGCTGTCGAGTTCGTCGCCCAGGACCTGGTACGAAGGACAGGTCGCAGTGCAAAAACCGCAATGAACACAGGCGCGCAGAATGTCATTTGCCCGTGCGATGCCGGGGTCTTGAAGCTGTTCGGGGGTAAAGTTCGTTTGCATCAGGCCCTCATGCGCCCGGGGTTCAGGATGCCCCTTGGGTCGAATTTCGCGCGCAACCCGGCGGAGATGCGGGCCAGTGGGGTCGGCTCTGGCTCGAACACGTCGACGGCGGCGCGGGTCGCGGCTGATGCCCTGATCAGTGTTGCATGCCCGCCTCTCGCTGCCGTTTGCGCGCGGATGACTTGGGCGCCGGCATCTCCCTGATCTGCAACCCGCAGCCAGATCAGGCCGCCTGCCCAGTCGTAACAGGCCTCCGCGTCCAAACCCTCGCGGATCGCCGCCACCATCGTTGCGGCGTCCGAGGGTTTGACCGACAGGCGCCAGACTGCCCCGTCGCCCCCGGCATAGACGTCGCAATCGCGGATCCGGCGCCAGAGGTCTTGCGATGCCTCCCCCTCGAGTTCCCGGGTCGCGCCAAACTGGCTGAGCCGGCGGGCCAGTTGTGCGGCCCGATACCCCGCCTGATCGGCCATGCCATGCACGCGAAAGACCGTCTCTGCGTTCAAATGGGCAGCGCCAGAGACGTCGAAGGGCGAGCCCATGGCCTCGGCCATTGCCGCGACCGCCATCGCGTCCTCCAGCCCGTCGATGACGACGCTGATCGTGCGCGCAGGGCCCGGCAAGACCTTGAAGCTGACCTCGGTCAGCACGCCCAGCGTGCCGTATTGCCCGGCCATCAGCTTGACGAGATCATAACCGGTGACATTCTTCATCACCCGCCCGCCGTTCTGGATCACCTGCCCGCTGCCATCGACCAGGCGCACCCCGATCATCGAGTCGCGGCAGGCGCCCGCCTGGATCCGGCGCGGGCCGGAGGCTGCACAGGCGACCATGCCGCCGATGGTCGGCGCGCCCTCGGATCCCAGCAAGGGGCGGTGATCGATCGGTTCAAAGGGCAATATCTGGCCTTGGGCGGCCAAGTTAGCCTCGACATCCGCCAACGGCGTGCCGGCGCGTACCACCAGGGTCAGCGCCGCGGGCTCGTAGAGGGTGATCCCGGTCAGCGCGGCAGTCGAGAGCGTCGCCTCTGCCTGCACCGGTCGGCCAAGTGCGCGGCGTGTGCCGCCACCGACGATTTCGAGCGGCGTCGTCCCTGCGGCCGCGTCGGCCACGATGCTGGCAAGTTCGTCCTCGGTCGTCGGGAGATGCTCGGTCATGACGCCTCGCTGTAACCGTTGCTGGGAGGGTCCTTAAGCGCGACGGTCTTGCGACTCCGCAAGCGGAAAGACCTTGGCCGGATTCAGGATCCAACTCGGGTCGAACACATCCTTGACGCACATCTGCGCCTCTAGATCGGCGGGTTTGTACTGATGCGTCATCAGATCCCGTTTCTCGACCCCGACCCCATGCTCGCCCGTCAGGCAGCCCCCCACATCGACGCAGAGCCGGAGCAGGTCGGCGCCCAGCGCCTCGGCCTTTTCCAGGTCGCCGGGTTTGTTGGCGTTGTGGATGATGAGCGGGTGCAGATTGCCGTCGCCCGCGTGGAAGACATTGGCGACCTGAAGACCATAGCTGTCCGCCAGTTCCTCGGAACGGCGCAGCACCTCGGGCAGGGTCGAGACGGGTACCGTGCCGTCGAGGCAGATGTAATCCCCAAGTTGGCCCATCGCGCCAAAGGCCGATTTCCGCCCCAGCCAGATCGCCTTTGACTCAGCCTCCGAGCGGCTCTCGCGCAGTGTCATGGGGTTGTGGCGTTTCGCGACGTCCTTGATCTCGGCGAGTTGCTCCTCGATCTCCTGAGGCGATCCTTCGACCTCGACGATCAGCAGAGCTTCGACATCCAGGGGGTAGCCTGCCTTGGCGTGATCTTCGGTTGCATGGATGCATTTTCGGTCCATGAACTCGATCGCGACCGGTATCACACCCGACTTGATGATGTCGGCGACACAGGCGCCAGCGGTCTCAGAGCTGTCGAACCCCATCAGAACCGGCCGCGCCCCCTCCGGGCTTGCCAGAATGCGCAATGTGGCCTCGGTCACGATGCCGAGCTGTCCCTCGGACCCGCAGATGAGGCCGAGCAGATCATAGCCCGCAGCATCGAGATGCGCGCCCCCGATCTCGACGATCTCGCCTTCGGTCGTCACCAGCGTGACGCCCATCAGGTTGTTGGTCGTCACCCCGTATTTCAGGCAATGGGCACCGCCGGAATTCATGGCGATATTGCCCGCAATCGCGCAAGCAAGCTGGCTGGAGGGGTCGGGGGCGTAAAAGAAACCCTCTCCCTGAACCGCACCGGTGACCGCGAGATTTGTCATGCCGGTCTGCACCCGAATGAAGCGGTTTGGATAGTCGACCTCGAGCACGTCGTTCATCCGGCTGACGCCCAGAACCACGCTGTCGGCCGTGGGCAGCGACCCGCCGGCAAGCGAGGTGCCGGCCCCCCTGGGCACCACAGGGACGCCCATTTCGGCACAGGCTTTCAGCGCGGCGGCGACCTCCTCGGTCGTTGCGGGGAGGATGACGGCGAGCGGGCGGCAGCGATAGGCCGTCAACGCATCGCATTCATAGGCCCGCAACTCCTCGTCCACCGAGATCACCCGGTCCGGGCCCAGAATTTCGCCGAGGCGGGCGACCACCTCGGCCTTCTGTGCGAGGATCTCTTGGCTGGGGTCAGGTAATTCCATTGTCCTGGCTCTTTGCTAAATTGGTTTGTTGAGTTTACCAATACGATCTATTCGGGTTTCGTTCAATGGCAATCACCCGGCTCGGCGGGATGTTTTCGCTCTGTGAAAAGCCCGAGCCACCCATGTTACGGGCGCAGGCCGTGGTCCCGCGCCCATTCAGTCAACAGGGGGCGCGCCGTAAACGCACCGGCATCCCTGCCGCTGGCCATCAAGGCCCGGATCTCCTGCAAGTCGGCTGATCTGAGGGTTTGTTTGACAGGTCCGATCGACACGGGCCGCATGGACAATTCGCGAAATCCGATGGCTGCGAGCGCCAGTGCCTCGAGCGGGCGGCCCGCCGCCTCGCCGCAGAACGAGAACCGGGTGCCATGGCTCTCACAGCGCCGGGCGATATGCTCGAGCAGGCCGAGGAACGAATAGCTGAGCGTGTCATACCGCCGGCGTACCCGCTCGTTTTCGCGATCGGCGGCAAAGAAGAACTGCATTAGGTCGTTGCCGCCGACCGAGATGAAATCGGCCATCTGGTACAAACTGTCGCTCGCAAAGGCCAGGGATGGTGTTTCCAGCATGCAGCCAATCGTGAGGCGTGCCGGAGCCGGGTAGCCGAGTGCCGTGAGCCTTGCGGCCTCTTGCAACAGCAACGCGCGCGAGTCCACGAACTCCTGATCATCCGACACCATCGGGAACATCACCGACAGGGGCCGCCCCTTCGCACCGCGGATCATTGACTGAAGCTGCATTCGAAACAGCAGCGGGCGATCGAGCCCGACCCGCACCGCCCGCCAACCCAGCGCAGGGTTGGGTTCTTCCTCGCGCGCCATATAGGGAAGGATCTTGTCCGAGCCGATATCGAGGGTTCGGAACACCACCTCTTGGTCACCGGCGGCATCGAGGACCCGGCCATACAGCGCCGCCTGTTGATCACGCCCGGGCATGTTCTGGCGGATCATGAACTGCAATTCGGTGCGAAAGAGGCCCACACCCTCGGCACCCGAGGTGGCAAGGGAGGGCAGATCCGCGAGGACGCCCGCATTCATCTTGAGCGACACATGCGCGCCGTCACGGGTCACAGCGGGTTTGCCGACCAGGGTGCGATAGACTTCGCGCGCCTCGGCCTCGAGCGCGAGTTTCTCCTGAAACGCGGTCTGGACCGAGCTTTCCGGGCGCAGATGCACACGCCCTTCGGTCGCGTCCAGCACAACCGCGTCAGCGGGATTGGCATCGCGGGTGATCCGTTCGGCCTGGATCACCATGGGCAGGGCCATCGCCCGGGCGATGATGGCCGCATGGGACGAGAGCGAGCCCTCCTCCAGCACCAGCCCCTTGATCCGTTTGCCCAGTTCCAGCAACTCGCCCGGCCCGATGTTCCGGGCAACCAATATGGCGCCGTCGGGGATCTCGTCCTGGCCCTGGTCGCCGGTCAGGCGCCGCATCAGCCGATTGGCGAGGTCATCCAGATCGTGCAGCCGGTCGCGCAGGTAGGGGGCGGTTGCGCGCTCCATCCGGGCCCGCAGGGCTGACTGGACCTTTTCTACCGCGACCTCGGCGGCGAGCCCGCTGTCGATCGCTTCGCGCAGCCGGCGGTTCCAGCCCTTGTCGTGGGCAAACATGCGATAGGCGTCGATGATGTCGCGATGCTCGCTGTCGCCCACCAGCAGATCGTCCTGGGCGAGGACATCGATGTCCTCGCGCAGCGCATCGAGCGCCTCTTCGAGGCGTTTTTGCTCGGTTTCGGCATCCTCGGCGATGGGGTTGAAGACGACAAGGCGCGGCTCGTGCAGGTGTATGACCCCCTCGGTCAGGCCCTCGGAAACCGTCATCGCGTCGACCATCAGCGGGCCGACCCGGCGCCCCGGCCCCGCCTGAACCCCGTCCGAGCCCAGAAACGCGCCGGCCTCGGTCATCTCGGCGATGACCATGGCGACGATCTCGAGGGCTTCGATCTCCTCGTCGGTATAGGTCCGGGCGGTGCGGTTCTGCACCACGATAACCCCCATGATCTCGCCGAGTTTCTGGATCGGCACGCCGACGAATGACTGGTAGATTTCCTCGCCGGTCTCGGGGAGGTAGCGAAACCCGGGTTCCGACTGCGCGTCATCGGTCGAGAGCGGCTCGGCCTTCTCAGCGATCCGTCCCACCAGCCCCTGACCGACGCGCAGACGCGCCGAGTGGACCGAGTTCGGGTTCAGCCCCTCGGTCGCGCAAAGCTCGAGCGTGCGTTCATCGCGTTTGAGATAGATCGAGCACACCTCGGCGACCATGTTCGCCGCGACCAGCCGCACGACCTGGTCGAGCCGCTGCTGCCCGTCGCCCGGGCCCGCCAGAACGGCGCGCAGGGCGCGCAGCAAAATCCGCGATCCACCGGTGCTGGTGGGCATGACCCACTCTCCTCTTGGCGCCCTTCAGGCGGTCTCCAGACCAAAAGCCTTGTGAAGCCCGGTGACGGCGAGCTCCATGTACCGTCGGTCGATCAGAACGCTGACCTTGATCTCGGATGTTGTAATCACCTGGATATTGACGCCGTCGGCGGCAAGGGCAGCAAACATTTTCTGGGCAACACCGGCGTGGCTACGCATGCCGATCCCTACGACCGAAACCTTGGCGACTTCGTCGTCGACAATCAATGCGGTATATCGAATGTCGCCTCTTGCGGCTTCGAGGGCGGCGCGGGCCTTGTCGACCTCGTCTGTGATGACCGAAAAGGTCATGTCGGTCGCGCCGTCTTCGCCGATGTTCTGCACGATCATGTCGACATTGACGCCCGCATCCGCCAGCGGGCCAAAGATCGCGGCGGCGACGCCCGGGCGGTCAGGCACCTTCATCAGGGTGAGCTTGGCTTCATTGCGCGAGTAGGCGATGCCGCTGACAACATTCTTTTCCACGATTTCCTCCTCGTCACAGACCAATGTGCCGGGTTTATCCTCAAAGCTCGAGAGCACCTGAAGGCGCACCTTGTGATTCATTGCCAATTCGACCGACCGGGTCTGCAGAACCTTTGCGCCGAGGCTGGCAAGTTCGAGCATTTCCTCGAACGAAATTCTGTCGAGCTTGCGGGCCTTGCTCTCGATCCGCGGGTCGGTGGTGTAGACGCCGTCGACATCCGTGTAGATATCGCAGCGTTCAGCGCCCAGTGCCGCGGCAAAGGCGACGGCCGTGGTGTCGGAGCCGCCCCGGCCCAGCGTGGTGATCCGCCCGTCCGGGGCGATGCCCTGGAACCCGGCGATCACGGCATGCAACCCCTCGTCGAACTTTCGGTCAAGATTGGCGGTATCGATCTCGACGATCCGGGCCGCACCGTGGGCGCCGGATGTCTTCACCGGCACCTGCCAGCCCTGCCAGCTGCGCGCGGGCACCCCGATCTCCTGCAGGGCCAGCGCCATCAGGCCCGAGGTCACCTGCTCGCCGGACGAGACGACGGCATCGTATTCACGCGCGTCATAAAGGCCGGGCGCGTTCGATCCCGGCGGCCTCGCGGCATCGGTGACCCAGGCGACCAGCTCGTTTGTCTTGCCCGACATCGCCGAGACCACCACGGCAACGTCATAGCCGCGATCTACCTCGCGTTTGACTTTGCCGGCGGCATTTCGAATCCGGTCCAAATCGGCGACAGAGGTGCCGCCGAACTTCATGACGAGCCGGGGGGCGGGGCGGGGCATTCGACAAAGCTCCTGGGAACGGGTTAGGCCGTCAAACGGCATATGAGCGCGTCCCTATAGCTCTCGTCCCGGTTTCCCGCAAGTTATTGGAACTCGGCGACCCGCTCCGGCTCGGCTCTTGCGACGTGGATCGCGTCTGTCAGGTCGATATCCTGGCTGAACAGCGACCGGCCGATCACCGCACCTGCGATATTGTACACATATTTCAGGCGCGAAACGTCGTCGATGGTTTTGACCAGGCCCGCGGAGATCACCGGCGTGGCGGTCGCCTCGGCAAGCGAGGTGGTGAGTGCGATCGACGAGCCGGGTGCCTCGTTCTTGCGGTCGATATCGGTGCAAAGAACGGCGGCCAGCGGCACACGTTCAAACGCTTTGACAAAGTCGATGGGTTCGAATGTGGTTGCCTCGGTTCGCCCCTCGATCATGACATGCCCGTCCAGAACATCGACGGCGAGAACAATCTGGTCGGGATAGTGCGAGGCCGCCTGGCGCAAAAAGTCCGGGTTGCGCACGGCTGCGGTCCCGATCACCATATGCCCGGCACCCGCCTCGGCCCATTGATGGACCCGCTCCATCGAACGGATGCCACCCGTGACCTGGACCGGAATGCCGGCCTTTCGGATGATCTCTTTGATCAGCTCGGCATTTGAACCGGTGGCCGCGATGGCGTCCATATCGGTGACCTGCATCCATTCCGCGCCCGCCTCGGCAAAGGACTTGGCCTTTTCGACGGGATCCAGATGCCAGATCGCCGGTTCGCCCCCGCCCACCAGCGGGGCGCTGACGCAGCGGCCGTTTTTTAGTTGGATCTTTGGATAGATGATCATCGTGGTCCTCCAGCACCCGGTTGGCGGGGCATCAACTGCCAGGCGATCTCCTGGCGCAAGGTAGCACGGCGTGAAAGCGCGGGGAACCGGCCCGGCCGGTGTCAGCCATCGTTGCGGCGCATAAAGGGAAGCGGGGCCACGGGGATGCCTTCGTCATGCAGGGCCTTGGCATCGTCATTGGTCGCTTCGCCCCAGATCCCGCGGGCTTCGGCTTCGCCCAGATGAATTCGTCGCGCCTCGTCGGCGAATTCCGAGCCGACATAGTCGGACTCCGCCTCGACCTTTCTGCGCAATTCCTGCAATGCCGTCTGGGCAGCCGTGGCCGGCGCGCTGAGCGGACCGGGCGCGTCCGAATCGACAGCGACCGCCGGGGCCATCAGGGCCTTTGTCACGTTGGCAGAACCGCAATGGGGGCACAGGACCAAGCCCCGGCTCACCTGATTTTCGAAACCGGCTGAATCCGGGAACCAGCTGTCAAAACGGTGGCCATGTTCGCAATGCAGGTTGTAGCGGATCATTTTTACCAGGGACTCACGGCTAGCAGCATCAGCATTCTCGGGAATGTATATGACCGTTATGTGAATACATTTCCAGTTCAGTGCCATTCACGGCCTGTGCTAGGGTGATTTCCGGTAAAGAGGAGCGTCCGGTACAATGGCCCGCGAATTGCTGGATCATAGATTATCGCCTGCTCTGGGCGCGGCGATAGGTGGATTTGCGGGCGACGCCATCTGGGCCGACCCGGTAGCGACGGTTTTGTCCGGTGCCTTGGGTGCCGCCATTACCGCGATCGTCATGATTCGAGCCGACGCGCCGAGCAAGGAGCCGAGGCCAGCGGAGCCAACACAACCGCCGTCACTGCGCCATTCGGATGGGCTTGCGTCCGGTCAGGCTCGTGCCCTGCTCGAAAAAATGCCCACGGGCGTCATTCTGATCGACCGTCGCGGAATCATCGTGTTTGCAAATGAACAGGCCGGCGAAATGTTTGGCCGTGAGGTGGTTGTCGACCAACATGGCTCTTCGCTCAGAATCCCGAAACTCGTCGAGGCGATCGATCTGTGCGTAACCGACCGGCTCTCCAGCTCGATCCAGTTCACGCTGTCGCGCGATGCCGATGTGCGCTTGCGCGGCTATGTCCGGGCGCTGGAGGACCCACGCAAACCACGTGAGGGCGCAGCCGCCCCCTCGGTTCTGGTCGTGATCGAGGATGTGACCCAGATGCACCGCGCGGTCGATTTGCACCGCGACTTTGTCGCCAATGCGAGTCACGAGTTGAAGACACCGCTCAGCTCGATCACCGGGATCATCCAGACGCTGCAGGGCCATGCCCGCGACGACCCCAACGCGACCGAAAGGTTTCTGGACCTCATGGCAGTGCAGACCGACCGGATGAAACGCCTGGTCGAAGACCTGCTTTCGCTCAACCGCATCGAGTTGAACGAGCGGGTTCCCCCGAGAGAGGCGCAACCGCTGCGCAAGATCGTCTGGGAGGTTGCCGACTCCCTGAGTCCGATCGCCGAGGAGAGCGATGTCACGCTCGAGATTGCCGCGGCACAGGAGCATCCCCGTGTGCTCGGCAATCGTGAGGAACTGGCCCAGGTTTTCAGGAACCTGATCGAGAACGCCATCAAGTATGGGCGCGCGGGCACGCCCGTCATTGTGGGGGTGGAGCCGGACTCCGCCGAACGGCCCGGAATGATCGGCGTTTCGGTTTCCGACCAGGGGCCCGGAATTGCGCGCGAACATATCCCGCGCCTGACCGAGCGTTTCTATCGTGTCTCGGTGAGCCGGTCGCGCGAGCGCGGTGGTACCGGGCTTGGTCTTGCCATCGTCAAGCACATCCTCAACCGCCACAAGGGCGATCTGGAAATCCAATCCGAAGTGGGGCACGGGTCAAAGTTCACCGTCTGGCTCCCGATCACGGAAAGCAAAGCCGAAGCCGAGATTTTTCCGGCGCATGCGGCGTGATGTCACTTCAGTTTTGCGTCGTGGTATTGCAGGCGACTCACGAGATGAATTGAGTCATCAGCGATTTCGGTCGGATTAAAAATTCACTCCGATTTTTTTATCCTCCACAGGTTTCTGATTTGTATGAAAAATTTCGGATTTCGTATCAAAATCAACCGTCTTCCTCCCGGAATGTCACGAAAATGTCACCTATTTTTATTACTCCGGCGGCGTCACAAACGACTGTCTGGAAACAGATGATCCTCTGGAGATTCTAAATGAAACGCACCCTTCTCTGCACTGCCGCAGTAGCTGTCGCAGCACTCGGCATGGCCGGTTCCGCATCGGCTCGCGACCAAATCAAAATCGTTGGATCGTCGACGGTGTTCCCGTTCTCGACCGCCGTTGCCGAGGCTTTCGGTAAGACGACCGAGTTCAAGACCCCTGTTGTCGAATCGACCGGTTCGGGCGGTGGCCTGAAACTGTTCTGCGCCGGTGTCGGCACCGAGCATCCGGACATCACCAACGCGTCGCGCCGCATGAAGGCGAAAGAGTGGAAACTCTGCAACGAAAACGGTGTCACCGACATCGTCGAGTCGGTCGTCGGCTTTGACGGCATCGTCGTTGCCAACGCCAAATCGGGCCCGGAGTTCAACGGCCTGACCCGCGAGATCCTGTTCAAGGCGCTGGCAAAAGGCCAGGGCGAGC
>JBCCHW010000124.1:0-10715 GCA_039028555.1 Pseudomonadota bacterium
CCAATAGTATGACCGACTGCAAAACTGGGGGGACCAGACAAAATTCTGTGGTCTTTTGGAGAA
Organism: Pseudomonadota bacterium; assembly: GCA_039028555.1. Classification (GTDB taxonomy): domain Bacteria; phylum Pseudomonadota; class Alphaproteobacteria; order Rhodobacterales; family Rhodobacteraceae; genus Thermohalobaculum. The sequence continues at coordinate 64 of JBCCHW010000124.1, forward strand.
TCAGAGCACCCCTGGTCATCCCCTGGCTATGCCTATGGCCGAATTTTATGTCGATTCCTCAGTGTCATTGAGAAAACTAAAACAGATTTTCTTCCTTGCTACTGCAGTAAGAACACATATTTACGTCGAGAATAGCTTCGGCCAGTTTCGGGATCTGCCCGAACACATCGTCAAGCTGGATCGAGCCGGTGAAGTAGAACAGGCCAAAGATGCCCAGCAGGAACCCGAAATCGCCCACCCGGTTCACCACAAAGGCCTTGATCGACGCCGAATTGGCTGAGCTTTTCTTGAACCAGAACCCGATCAGCAGATACGAAGCAACGCCCACGCCCTCCCAACCGAAAAAGATCTGGAGCAGGTTGTCGCCCGTCACCAGCATCAGCATGGCAAAGGTAAAGAACGAGAGATAGGCGAAAAACCGCGACCGCGCCGCACCCTGGAAATTGTCGATCGGGTCCGGGTGATCGCCGTCGTCCGTGTAGCCAAAGGAATAGACATGGACGAGTGCCGAGACGGTGGTCACCACCACCAGCATCACGCCGGTCAGCTGATCGACCCTGATCGCCCAGTCCGCCTGCAGATCGCCCGAGCCGATCCACTTCATCAGCACGACCGTCGGCTCGTGCGCGCCATGGATCGAGAAGAAGGCGACCCAGCTCAGCACCGCGCAGAAAATCAGGATGCCCGTGGTCAGGAACATCGCCGCCTTCTCGCCGATCACCCGGTGAAAGAACCCTGCAATGATCGCGCCGATCAGGGGCAACAGCAGAATTGCCGTGAACATCCCGTTACCCCTTCATCATGTTGACGTCTTCCACCGCGATGGTGCCGCGGTTACGGAAGAAACAGACCAGAATGGCAAGCCCGATGGCCGCCTCGGCCGCCGCGACCGTCAGCACGAACAGCGTAAAGACCTGCCCCACCAGATCGCCCAGATGGGCCGAGAACGCGACGAGGTTGATATTCACCGCCAACAGCATCAGCTCGATCGACATCAGGATGACGATCACGTTCTTGCGGTTCAGGAAGATCCCGAAAATGCCGATCACAAACAGGATCGCCGCCACGGTCAGATAGGCCTCCAGGCCCACGCCTCCCAACTCGTTCATGCTCAGATCCCCTGCCCCGGTTTGACGTCCTTCAGCTCGACCGAGCCCTCGCGGGTCCGGTACATCTGATTAAGGATGTTCTGGCGTTTGATGTCCGGGCGGTGGCTGAGCGTCAGCACGATGGCGCCGATCATCGCCACCAGCAGGATCAGCCCCGCCGCCTGGAACATATAGATGTATTGGTCATAGACGATCTGGCCCAGCGCCGTGGTGTTGCCCACATCGGCGGGCACCGGCGTGGTCGCCCCCCGGCTCTCGGGCGCGGCATCAGCCAGGATCCAGTGGCCCAGCACCAGCCCCATCTCGACCAGCAGCACCAGCCCGATCAGCAGCCCGATGGGCAGATACTCCGCCATGCCCGATTTCAGCTCGGCAAAGTTCACGTCCAGCATCATCACGACGAACAGGAACAGCACCATCACCGCGCCCACATAGACGATGATCAACAGCATCGCGACGAATTCGGCGCCCAACAGCACCATCATCCCCGCGGCCGAAAAGAATGTGAGGATCAGCCACAACACCGAATGCACCGGGTTGCGCGCAACGATCACAAACAGCCCCGACGCCACCGCCACCGAGGCGAAGACATAAAAGGCGAATGCGGCGAGTGTCATTTATCTTCCCCTCACGTCTTGAAAGTCATCGGCCACGGATGAGCAGCAAACCGGCCACTCCCGCAACACCGGCCAGGATCCAGACCCATGGCACCTCGGCGGATTCAACGCTCTTCACCAGGTTCGCGACCAGTTGGTGGAACCCGTCAAAGATCGACAATGCCGGTTGATCGGTCATCGGTACGGCGCGTCCATTTCCAGGTTCTTGGCGATCTCGCGCTCCCAGCGCGCGCCGTTATCCAACAGCTTGTCCTTGTTGTAAAAGAGCTCTTCGCGCGTTTCGGTCGCGAATTCGAAATTCGGCCCCTCGACAATGGCATCGACCGGGCAGGCCTCCTGGCAGAACCCGCAATAGATGCATTTGGTCATGTCGATGTCATAGCGGGTTGTCCGGCGCGAGCCATCCTCGCGCGGTTCGGCCTCGATCGTGATCGCCTGGGCGGGGCAGATCGCCTCGCACAGCTTGCACGCGATGCACCTCTCCTCGCCATTGGGATAGCGGCGCAGCGCATGCTCGCCGCGGAACCGCGGGCTGAGCGGACCTTTCTCGAACGGGTAGTTCAGCGTCGGCTTCGCCTTGAAGAAATACTTCATGCCAACCTGAAACCCGGCGATGAAATCCTTCATCAGGAAATAGCTGAGCGCTTTGTCAAAGGGGATGCCCATTAGCAGGTCTCCTCGATATATGCGTGCATATCCGCTAGCACGGGGAGGGTTCGGTCGAGGTCGGCATTGTCGACCCCGCTGAAATTGGTCTCGACCAGTTTTTCGAACCGCCCGAAGGTTTCATCTTCACAGCGAAACGCCGCGCGCGCGGCCTGCCAGACGATGATCGACATCTTTTGTTTGGCGATCGCGTCCTCGGTCTTTTTGAACTTTGCCCGGTGAAAGTCAAAGGCCGGGCAGCCCTCGCTCACCTCGCCGGCGGCAAGGCAGCTGCGCCACGGGTCGGGCGCGCGCGGGGCTTCATGCTCCATCGCGGTCTGGCCCGGTTGCGGCAGTTGGTAGAGGCACTCACCCGAGGCCGACACAAGGCCGCTGCAGGCAGTCGCCGGGCCCGCGAAGACGACCGCGAAACCGGCCGCGAGGCTCGCACAGGCGATCCATGCCGGGACGCGCCGCATCAGCACACCCTCCGCATCGCGCGGGCTTGCAGCGCCAGATCATGGCGTTTCTGAAACTGCACATGCTCCGGCGCGAGGCGCGCGCCGCCCTGTTTGGCCCAATCGGTTTGTGCCGCAACCCGGCGCCGGTCACAGGCGGGGCCAGTTCCGCGGTCCGGGCCCAGATCAAGGGCCTGGGTGGCCGCATAGGGCGAGGCGACGTCGATGCGCACCGGCTGGCCACCGGCCCAGGCCGGCCCGGCAAGGCTGATCGCGGTCACGATGAGCGCCAGACGCATCTCAGCCCCCCACCGTATAGCGGGCATAGCCCACCACATCCATCCGGGCGAGGATCGCCGTCACCACCACCCAGGCGAGCGACATGGGCAGGAACACCTTCCACCCCAGGCGCATCAGCTGGTCATAGCGGTAGCGGGGCACGATCGCCTTGGCCATCGCGAACATGAAGAACCAGAAGACGATCTTGATGATCATCCAGATGAGCCCGTCGGGCAGGCCGGGGATCGGGCTGAGCCAGCCGCCAAAGAACAGGATCGAGATCAGCGCGCACATCAGCACGATGTTCATGTACTCGCCGATCATGAACAGCAGATAGGGCGTCGAGGAATATTCAACCTGATAGCCCGCCACCAGCTCCGATTCCGCCTCCGGCAGGTCAAAGGGCGGGCGGTTCGTCTCGGCCAGGGCGCTGACGAAAAAGATCACCATCATCGGCAGATGCGGCAGCCAGTACCACGAGAACAGGCCAAACCGCCCATCCTGCGCCGCGACGATGGCGCTGAGGTTCAGCGACCCGGTCGAGATCAGCACGCCCACGATGATCAGGCCGATCGAGACCTCGTACGAGACCATCTGCGCCGCCGAGCGCAAACAGCCCAGAAACGGGTATTTCGAGTTCGACGCCCAGCCCCCCAGGATGATCCCGTAGACCCCCAGCGACGAGATCGCAAAGAGATAGAGCACGCCGATATTCAGATCCGAGATCACCCAGCCCTCGGCAAACGGGATCACGGCCCAGGAAATCGCCGCCAGCACAAAGGTGATCAGGGGTGCCAGCAGGAACACCGCCTTGTCCGCCCCGGCGGGGACCACGATTTCCTTCAGCACGAACTTCCCGAAATCGGCAAAGGACTGCATCAGCCCAAACGGGCCCACCACATTGGGCCCGCGCCGGATCTGCACCGCCGCCCAGACCTTGCGATCCATCAGCAACAGGAACGCCAGGCTCACCAGAATGCAGACCGTGACCACCAGACATTGCAGCAGGATGATGATGAAGGTGCCGAACGAGGTATCGAAGAATTCAGCCATCGAGTTACTCCGCCGCCATCGGCTGGGCGCGTTCCTGCGCCAGTTTCGACATGTCTGCCATCATCTGGCTCGCCCGGGTGATCGGGTTGGTCAGGTAATGATCCCCCAGGGCCTGCGAAAAAGCCCTGCTGTCCATATCCCCGGGCGCGAGCGGTGTCCACTCGACATCCGCGATCCGGTCGATTTCGGCGAAATGGGGATGCGCCTCGAACAGTTGCGCGCGCAAGGCTGCGAGGCTGTCAAAGGGCAGCTTCTGGCGCAATTCGGCCGAGACCGCGCGCAGGATCGCCCAGTCCTCCTTGGCCTCGCCGGGGGGAAAGCCCGCGCGGCTGGTCATCTGCACCCGGCCTTCGGTATTCACATAGATCCCCGATTGCTCGGTATAGGCAGCCCCCGGCAGGATCACATCGGCCCGGTGCGCGCCACGGTCGCCGTGATGGCCCTGATAGATGACAAAGGCGCCCTCCGGCATCTCCACCTCGTCCGCGCCAAGGTTCCAGACAATGTCGGCGCCGCTCAGACAGCCCAGACCCTCCGCATGGGCAAAGCCGATATCCATGCCGCCGACCCGTGCGGCGGCGGTGTGCAGCACCATGAAGCCGGATTTCGAGGTCTCGGCGATCTCCATCGCCTTGGCGAGCACCGCCGCGCCATCGGGGCGGCAGAGCGCGCCCTGCCCCACGATCACGATCGAGCGTTTCGCGCGGATCTCGTCGCCCCCTGCCATCCTGGCAACCTCGGGCAGCGCGTCGGGGCCAGTGCCCGCATGCATGTAGGTATAGGTCAGGTCCACCGGCTCACCCACCAGCGCCACCTCGGCGCCTGCCAGCCAGGCCTTGCGGATCCGGGCGTTCAGCACCGGCGCCTCGTTGCGCGGATTGGCGCCGATCAACAGGATACGCTCGGCGGTATCGAGGTCTTCGATCCGCGCGGTCCCGACATAGGCCGAGCGGTTGCCCACCGGCAGCGCGGCGCCGTCCTGGCGGGATTCCACCAGATCCGAGCCCAACGAGGCCATCAGCGATTTCAGCGCCCACATCGCCTCGACCGGGGCCAGATCGCCGGCCACCGCCGCGATCGTGCCTTCGGCCTTTCTGGTCTTGTGGAATGCCTTGCGCACGGCGTTGATCGCGTCGGGCCAGCTTGCCGGGCGCAGCTTGCCACCCGCACGCACATAGGGCTGATCAAGCCGCTGGCGGCGCAGCCCGTCCCAGATATAGCGCGAACGGTCGGCGAGCCATTCCTCGTTCACCCCGTCATGGTTGCGCGGCAGCACCCGCATCACCTCGCGCCCGCGGGTATCGACGCGGATATTGCTGCCCAGCGCGTCCATCACGTCGATCGACTGCGTCTTGGTCAGCTCCCAGGGCCGCGCGGTAAAGGCATAAGGTTTGTTGGTCAGCGCGCCGACGGGGCAGAGATCGACGATATTGCCCTGCATCTCGCTTTCCAGGATCTGGCCGAGATAGTTGGTGATCTCGCTGTCCTCGCCCCGGCCGCACTGGCCAAGCTCCGCCACGCCCGCGACCTCGGTGATAAAGCGCACACAGCGCGTGCACGAGATGCAGCGGGTCATATGGGTCGAGACGAGCGGGCCCAGATTAAGGTCGACCGCGGCGCGTTTGGGCTCGCGGAAACGGCTGAAGTCGACGCCATACGCCATTGCCTGATCCTGCAGATCACACTCGCCGCCCTGGTCGCAGATCGGACAGTCGAGCGGGTGGTTGATCAGCAGGAACTCCATCACCCCCTCGCGCGCCTTCTTGACCATGGGCGAGTTGGTGCGCAGCTGCGGCGGCTCGCCATTGGGCCCGCCGCGCATGTCGCGCACCATCATGTGGCAGGCGGCCGCAGGCTTCGGCGCGCCCACGGGCTCCACCAGGCACATGCGGCAATTGCCCGCGATCGAGAGCCGCTCGTGATAGCAGAACCGCGGGATCTCGACCCCCACCTCCTCACAGGCCTGAATCAGCGTAAGGTTCGGGTCCAGCTCGACCTCGTTGCCATCAATCACGATCTTGCGAAGCTCAGCCATGCTGTCCCTCTTTATCCTGCGCGCGCCGACGCATCACCGCTGTCGCGGTCGGTGCGGGACTGGATGTTCGATCAGACGTCATCTTATCCCCCACACACACCTCTGAATTGCCAGACATTCCCGCCGCTGGCATTGGCAATCGGGCTGAACCCGTCGCTCTGGGGCACGTAAGTCGCCGAGTCGGGCAGAACGCGGACCCCCTGGCCATCGGCACAGGCCGCGCGCTGCCCGGCCTGGCTGGCCACCTGAAACGCGAGGTTGCCCTCGCTGCGATCCAGCCCGCGATAGCCCGCCGAACTGACGAGGATCTGCCGCTCGCCCCCGCCCCGGTTGAAAAAGTCCACCAGATAGCGCTGTTGCCCGCCGGTCACCTCGATGGTCTCGAGCCGGCCATCGCCCTTGCCGCCGCCCTCCGCGCAGGCGCTCAACAGCAAAACCGGCACCGAGGCCGTGGCGAGCTGATGCATCATGCGCCCCTTCATCCGGTCACCGGGGCCGGACAGGCGGCAAACACCACCCAGGCATCGCGGCCCGAACGAAAGCTCGCCCGCACATCGCCGTCGCTCTTTGTGCGCATGGTCATCTTGCGGCCATCGGCGCAGATCGCCTCGGTCGCGTTGACCTCTTGGGCGATCGAGACGACCAGCGGCTCGAAGGCGCTGCTGGAAAAGGGCTGACCGGTCGGGATCCCGACGGTGGCGGGCACCGTGATGGTCTCGCGCCCCGCCATCTTGCCGCCGCTCTCGCGCACGGCAATCACCGATTCCTGGATCATGTCCACATAGCGGATATCGACAAAGAACTCGTCCGCCCCATAGCGCACGAACAGGCGCTTGTCCGGGTGGCGCTCGGCCGCGACCGCGGGTGCCATCGACGTCGGGCCCGGCGCCTCGCCGCAGCCCGCAACGACCGCCATCGCGATGATGCCATATGCCTGGGGACCCAGCGCCAATCGCCTACTCCGCCGCCACGGCGCTCATGCGCCCGGTTTTCCTGGCCTTGATGCGGTCTTCGATCTCGTCGCGGAAATGGCGCACCAGCCCCTGGATCGGCCAGGCCGCCGCGTCGCCCAGCGCACAGATCGTGTGGCCCTCGACCTGTTTGGTCACATCGATCAGCATGTCGATCTCTTCGATCTCGGCATCGCCGGTCACCAGACGGTCCATGACCCGCATCATCCAGCCCGTGCCCTCGCGGCAGGGCGTGCACTGGCCACAGCTCTCATGTTTGTAGAACTTCGACAGCCGCCAGATCGCCTTGATCACATCGGTGCTCTGATCCATCACGATCACCGCCGCGGTGCCCAGCCCCGACTTCTGCTCGCGCAGCCAGTCGAAATCCATGATCGCGTCGACGCAGATATTGTGCGGCAACAGCGGCACCGACGAGCCGCCGGGGATCACCGCCTTTAGGTTCTTCCACCCGCCGCGCACACCGCCGCAATGGCGGTCGAGCAATTCGCGCAGCGTGATCGACATCGCGTCCTCGACCACGCAGGGCCTGTTCACATGGCCCGAGATCGCAAAGATCTTGGTGCCCGCATTGTTGGGCCGGCCAAAGCCCGAAAACCAGCTCGCGCCGCGGCGCAGGATGGTGGGCACCACCGCGATGCTCTCGACATTGTTGACCGTGGTCGGGCAACCATAGAGGCCGACTCCCGCCGGAAACGGCGGCTTCAGGCGCGGCATGCCCTTCTTGCCCTCCAGGCTTTCGATCAGCGCAGTCTCTTCCCCACAGATATAGGCGCCCGCCCCGTGGTGCAGATGCACGTCAAAGTCCCAGCCCGACCCGGCGGCATTCTTGCCCAGCAGGCCGGCATCATAGCATTCGTCAATCGCGGCCTGCAGGCATTCGCGCTCTCGGATGTACTCACCGCGCAGATAGATAAAGCATTCATGCGCGTTCATCGCGAAACAGGCGATCAGGCACCCCTCGATCAGCGTGTGAGGGTCGTGGCGCATGATCTCGCGGTCCTTGCAGGTGCCGGGCTCGGATTCGTCTGCATTGACCACCAGATAGGCCGGGCGTCCGTCGCTCTCCTTGGGCATGAACGACCATTTGAGCCCGGTGGGAAAGCCCGCTCCCCCGCGCCCGCGCAGGCCGCTGGCCTTGACCTCTTCGATGATCTTGTCGCGCCCGCGCTTGATCAGATCCGCCGTGCCGTCCCAGTGCCCGCGCGCCTGCGCGCCCTTCAGGCTCCGGTCAAACTGGCCATAGAGATTGGTGAAGATACGGTCTTTATCTTCCAACATGCTCAGCTCCCTTAATCGCCAGCACCACCGTCAACAGCACCGCTGCCCCCGGCATCAGAACGCCGACCAGCATACCCGCCACGATCACCTCGGCCGGATAGCCCAGCGTCTCGAGGCTGCCGGTGACGAAAATCCCGATCATCGCGGCGACAAAAACCAGAACCCACCCGGCCTCGCCCAGCGCGGCGGCAACCAGCACGCGCGGGGTCCTGGCCGGGTCCCAGGCGATCATCGCCTCTTCGGCCAACAGGCGCCGCGCAGGCAGGAAAAAGAACAGCCACGCCCCCCATTGCGCCAGAATGCCCAGCGCCAGCATCAGATCGGCCATCCGGTCTGCATCCTGCAGAAAGCCGTAATAGACAAAGGCCGCCAGCACCACGAGGCCGATGACCAGCGACACGATCCCATAGCGGGTCATCGCGGTCACACCGTCGGCGTCGGGGCGTTGGACGGGGTTGGTCATGCGCCGCCCCCGGCCAGCGATTTCGCCTGCTCGATCCAGCCGTCACGCTCGATCCGGCCCTTGAACTTCAGCCGCTCGTCGACCCAGGCGATCTCGGCCGGGGTCCAGGCGGCGATCTGGTCAAAGTGAAAGACGCCGAGCTCGTGCAGGATGCCTTCCAGCTTTGGCCCCACGCCCTTGATCCGTTTGAGATCATCGGGCTGGCCGCCGCGGGCCTCTGTCAACAGCGCCGGTGCGGATTCTGTGGTGGCAGACGCGGGTGCCGGGTCCGGCGCGGCGGGCGCCTCGGCGACCGGTTCGGGCTCGGGCGCCGGTGCCTTTTTGGGCGCCGGCTTGGCGATGGTCGGCACGCCGCCATTGGCCCGCATCAGGGTTGTCGCTGTCGGCTCGGTCCCGTCGATGCGCTTGATCGTCTCGCCGATTTCGACGGCCAGATGAACCGAGCCGTTCGCCGCCTCGGCGATCTCGCCTGTCAGGGCCATCTGCCCCTCGAGCGGTTCCGAGGCCCAGCGGCCGTTTTGCGGCCCCGGACGCGGCACCTCGCCCGCGGCGAAACGGTCGAGCAGATCGCCAAAGCCTTCGGAGGTCAGATCCTCGTAGTAATCCTTGCCGATCTGCGCCATCGGCGCGTTCGAGCAGGCGCCCAGACACTCGACCTCTTCCCAGCTGAACTTGCCATCGGGCGAGAGCTGATGCGGGTTCGGCGCGATCTTCTCCTTGCAGACACCAACCAGATCCTCGGCCCCGCAGAGCATGCAGGACGTCGTTCCGCAGATCTGGATATGCGCAACTGATCCAACGGGTTGAAGCTGGAACATAAAGTAGAACGTCGCAACTTCAAGCACCCGGATCGAGGCCATGTCCAGCATCCTCGCGACCTCTTCGATCGCGGGGCGGGAAACCCAGCCCTCCTGCTCCTGCGCCCGCCATAACAGCGGGATCACCGCCGAGGCCTGCCGCCCCTCAGGATATTTCGCAATCTGCCCCCGGGCCCATTCAAGATTGGCCGGGGTGAAGCCGAAACTTTCGGGTTGCTCATGATGCAGTCTGCGCAGGCTCACCGGTCGATCTCCCCAAACACGACATCCAGCGAGCCTAAAATCGCGCTCACATCCGCCAGTTGGTGGCCCCGGCAGATTTCGTCCATGGCGGCCAGGTGTGGATAGCCCGGGGCCCGGATCTTGGCCTTGTAGGGTTTGTTCGTGCCGTCGCTGACCAGATAGACGCCGAACTCGCCCTTTGGCGCCTCCACGGCGGCATAGATCTCGCCGGCGGGCACGTGGAACCCCTCGGTATACAGTTTGAAGTGATGGATCAGCGCTTCCATCGAGTGTTTCATGTCGCCCCGGCGTGGCGGCGTGATCTTGCCCTGGTGTGAGATCACCGGCTCGCCCGTGCATTTGTCCATCTTGTCGAGGCATTGGCGCATGATCTTGGTGCTCTCGCGCATCTCCTCCATGCGGCAGAGATAGCGGTCATAGCAGTCGCCGTTCTTGCCGATGGGGATCATGAACTCCATCTCGTCATAGCATTCATAAGGTTGCGCGCGGCGCAAATCCCAGGCCCAGCCCGAGCCGCGCACCATGACGCCGGAAAAGCCATAGGCCTGCGCCTGCTCGATCGGCACCACGGCGATGTCGACATTGCGCTGTTTGAAGATCCGGTTCTCGGTCAGCAGCGTCTCGAGATCGTCGAGCACCTGAGGGAATTCCTCGGTCCACTGCCAGATGTCGTCGCAGAG
>JBCCHW010000125.1:0-10607 GCA_039028555.1 Pseudomonadota bacterium
AGCTGTGCCCATGCAGAGAGTTTTGGGTTGATCCGCGAGCCACGCAGGAGGTTAAGGGTAAGTTCGCTTTGCACGACGAGTTTGTCCCATAGTTCGACCGGAAATTTCTCATCTGTGCTGCACAATCCCGCAATGAGGTGATTCTTGTATGTTCGGATGGCTCGTTCTGCGGCATTGCGGCGATGGATGTGCGGTGGGACGAGTTGGTAGTTGATGTTGGCGTCGCGGAGAAACTGTTTGAGAGGGGCGGAGCATTCGTTGTCGAGACGTTGGCGAACGACCGCTCGGACGGGATCTATGCCGCCGAGGATGGCGCCCTGATCGCGCAAGGCGCCGGTGGCCTGCCGGTCTTTGTCGGCACCATGCAGGAATCGACCCGCATCCTGATCGCGCGGATCCGCGAGGGGGTGACCGCCGCGCCGCGCCCCGGTGATATCTATATCGTCAACGATCCCTATCTGGGCGGCACCCATCTGATGGATGTCCGCTTTGCCCGGCCGTTCTATCGCGGGGGAGAGATCTTTTGCTGGCTCTCCAACACCGGGCACTGGCCCGATACCGGCGGTTCGGTCCCCGGCGGCTTTTCCGCCTCGGCCACCGCGGTCGAGCAGGAGGGGCTGCGCCTGCCGCCTGTTCGCCTGTTCAAGGAGGGCGTGCTGGACCCCGAAATCTACGCCATCATCTGCTCGAACATCCGGGTTGCCGACCAGCGGATCGGCGATGTGAAGGCCCAGGCCGCCGCCCTGATGGTGGGGGAGACACGGCTGAACGCGCTGCTTGACCGCTATGGCGACGAGACCGTGCGCGCCGCCATTGCCGAGCTCAAATCGCGCGCCGCGGCGCAGATGAGCGCCCTGATCGACGAGATCCCCGATGGCCGGTATGATTCCACCGCCTGGATCGACAGCGACGGGGTGGTCAACGAACCGCTCGCCATTCGGCTCAGCATCGACAAGACACCGGGGCGGCTCTCGTTCGACTTCGGGCAAAGCGATCCGCCCTGTGCGGGGCCGATGAATTCGGTGCTGGCGACCACGCTCTCGTCGGTCTATCTCGCCATGCGCCACATCTTTCCCGAAGTGCCGATCAGTGCCGGCGCCTTTGCGCCGCTCAACGTGATCCGGCCCCGGGGCACCTTTCTGGACGCACAGTATCCCCGCCCCGTCTCGGGCTGCGCGGCCGAGGTCAGCCAGCGCATCGCCGAGGCGGTGTTTGCCGCCCTGGTCGAGGCGCTGCCCCACCGCGTGACGGCGGCACCGGCGGGGACCAGCGGCAACTTTGCGCTGGGCGGGCACGATCCGGCCACGGGGCAGGATTTCGTCATGTACCAGCTCTCGGGCGGGGGCTATGGCGGCAATGCCGATCATGACGGGCTCGCCAATGGCTGCTCGACCATCGGCATCTCCAAGGCGCCGCCGGTCGAGATCATGGAGCAGAAGTTCCCGGTTCTCTATCACCGCTATGCCCTGCGTGAGGGGTCGGGCGGCGCGGGGCGCCATCGCGGCGGGCTGGGGCTGGACTATGAAATCGAGCTCCTGCGGGGCGACGCGCGCGCCAGCTTTGTCATGGATCACGGCCGGTTCGGGCCGCAGGGCGCGCTGGGCGGTGCCGACGGTGCGCCCAACGAGGTCGAGGTCTGGCAGGACGGGGTCGCCTATATCCCCGAACATCTGTCCAAAGAGCAGGACATTGCGCTGACCGCCGGGGATCGCGTGCGCGTCAAGACGCCGGGCGGCGGCGGTTTTGGCGACCCGGGCGACCGCGATCCCGCGCTGGACGACGAAGACCGCCGCCTGGGGAGCTGTTGACCCAATTCGCGCCATTCGCCCAGGACACCTTGACCTGCCGCTTGACACTCCCCCCTCGCATCGGGATTGTGCGCGCGCGAATTCAATCCCAATCAACGGAGACGACCAATGTCCGCCCAGATAACCCTTACCCTGCCCGACGGAGCCCAGCGCGACTATGCCGCCGGGACGACGGGCGGCGAGGTGGCGGCGGATATCTCCAAATCGCTGGGCAAGGCGGCGCTGGCCTGCCGCATCGACGGGGTTCTGTCGGACCTCTCGACCCCGCTCGAGCACGACGCGGCGCTTGCCATCATCACGGTCAAGAACGACGCCGAGGCGCTGGAACTGATCCGCCACGACTGCGCCCATATCATGGCCCGCGCGGTGCAGGAGATCTGGCCCGACACCAATGTCACCATCGGCCCGGTGATCGACAACGGCTGGTATTACGACTTTGACCGCGACGAGCCGTTCACCGAGGACGATCTCGCGACGATCGATAAAAAGATGCGCCAGATCATCGCGTTGCGCGACCCCGTGCGCACCGAGCTGTGGGATCGTGACCGGGCGATCGCCTATTACCGGGACAATGACGAGCCCTACAAGGTCGAACTGGTCGAGGCGATCCCCGAGGGCGAGGACATCCGCATGTACTGGCACGGGGACTGGCAGGATCTCTGCCGCGGTCCGCATCTGGTTCATACCGGGCAGGTGCCCGCCGATGCCTTCAAGCTGATGTCGGTTGCAGGGGCCTATTGGCGCGGTGACAGCAGCAACAAGATGCTCCAGCGCATCTATGGTGTGGCGTTCAAAACCAGGGAAGACCTCAAGGCGCATCTGACGATGCTCGAAGAGGCCGCCAAACGCGACCACCGTCGAATCGGCCGCGAGATGGGCCTCTTTCACCTGCAGGAAGAGGCGCCGGGCATGATTTTCTGGCACCCCAACGGCTGGGCTGTCTATCGCGCGCTCGAAGATTACGTCCGCCGGCGCCAGAACGCCGCCGGCTACATGGAGATCAGAACCCCCCAGGTCATCGACCGCAAGCTGTGGGAAGCGTCCGGGCATTGGGACAAGTACCGCGAAAACATGTTCATCACCGAAATCGATGAGGAGCATGCCAACGAAAAGCGCGTCAACGCGCTCAAGCCGATGAACTGCCCCGGCCATGTTCAGATCTACAATAACGGCTTGAAATCCTATCGTGATCTGCCGCTGCGCGTGGCGGAGTTCGGCTTTTGCCACCGCTATGAATCCTCGGGCTCGATGCATGGCCTGATGCGGGTGCGCGGCTTTACCCAGGATGACGCGCATATCTTTTGCACCGAGGATCAGATCGAGGATGAAACCCGCCGGTTCATCGACCTGCTCTCGTCCATGTATCACGACCTCGGCTTTGACAGCTTTGACATCAAACTCTCGACCCGGCCCGCGGTGCGCGTCGGCTCGGACGAGATCTGGGACAAGTCCGAGGCCGCGCTGGAATCGGCCGTGCGCAAGGTGACCAATGACTTCGAGATCGACCCCGGCGAGGGAGCGTTTTACGGCCCCAAGCTCGACTTCAAACTGACCGATGCGATCGGCCGCGAATGGCAGTGCGGCACCTATCAGGTGGATTTCAACCTGCCCGAGAGGCTGGATGCAGAATACGTGGCGGCGGACGGCTCGAAGCAACGCCCCGTCATGCTGCACCGGGCGATTTTGGGCTCGTTCGAGCGCTTTATCGGCATCCTGATCGAGAACTATGCCGGGCGGTTCCCGATGTGGCTGGCACCGCGCCAGGTGGTGGTGAGCACCATCGTCTCGGACGCCGATTCCTATGCCGCAGAGGTGGCGGCGATGCTGACCGCCCGCGGCCTGCGGGTCGAGCTCGACACGCGCAATGAAAAGATCAACTACAAGGTCCGCGAACACTCGGTCGCCGGCGTGCCGGTGATCCTCGCCCTTGGCCGCCAGGAGGTCGAGGCCCGCACGGTCGCCATGCGCCGCCTGGGCGAACAGGGCCAAAAGGTGATCGGGCTGGCCGAGGCGGTGGAGACGCTCGCCCACGAGGCCCTGCCGCCGGATCTGGCCTAAAGCAAACGGCGGGCGCCCGGGCGCTCGCCGCTCTGTTTCTGATCGTGATTTCCGGTGCCTGTCAGGCGGTCTCGGGGTGACGTCTGCGCCACCCGAACAGACCAAATGCAGCGAGCCCACTGGCCAAAATTGGCAAGGCGGCGGGAAGCGGTACGGCTGACACACCACCCTCCAGCCGGAACGACGTCACGGTACCTTCAAGGCCATCGCTTTGAAGGTCGTTGGTCTCTGTATTGTCGAAATCGGCCAAACTCAACGATGTGGCTTCGGTGAGTGCATCACTTGAAAAGAGATCCAGCCCAAAGTGCCCCAGCTGGAGGTAACGCCCGTTTGCATCCGTGACCAGCAGATACTGGTCGCCGCCAAAGTTATCAAAGATCCCGATCTGGGGATCCACCAAGGATGTCCCGTCCAGAATCCACGAAATGGCGGTGTATCCTGTTCCGCCGAACCGGCTGCCCCCAAAGGTTGCTGTCGTATCATCGAAGGAGAACGTTCCTGCGCGTCCAAGGTCATCTTCGAACAGATATGTGATTACCTCAGCATTTGTTGGTGTCGACAAAGAACCGACCAACGCGACAACCGCGGCCGAAGTGACCGACTTGAGTATATTCATGTTAAGTACCCTCGCAATTCATCCTGCCGGGAAAACTTCCCGGCTGCAGATAAACATCAGAATCCGGGCGCCAGTTTGACGGTTTCAAGAACCAATCGGGCCCAACCGACCCCAGTCCGCCCTATTTCGCCAAGGTCCTACATGAATGAGATAAGATGCCCTACCCGCCGCCGCGCAAGGCGTTCCCGGCGGTGGCTGGCACCCTACTCCTCCCGCTCGTCCAGATAGTCCTGCGTGGTTCTGACCCTGGGCCGGGCGCCGCCCTGGAAGGGGGCCGCGTCGGCGTGGTATTGGGCCGCCACCCGGCAGTCGTCGCACATCTGGATCAGGCGGGCATTGTCGGAATTGGCGAACATCGGGTGGCTTGCGAGCTTGGCCGAGACCGCCTCGATGGTGGATTTCACGCCGAACAACGCCCCGCATTCGATGCAGGCAAAGGGTTCCTCCTCGTTCAGGATCCGGGGTGTCAGCGCCTGGGGTGAGAAGTCCATCTGCGGCACCAGCGTGATCGCGCTTTCCGGGCAGAGCCCGGCGCAGAGGCCGCATTGCAGGCAGGCTTCCTCGCGAAAGTTCAGCTCCGGCGCGTTGGGGTTGTCGCCCAGCGCCCCGGTCGGGCAGAGCCCGGCACAGGCGAGGCACAGCGTGCAGGCGCCCGTATCCACGACCACCGCGCCATAGGGGGCGCCTGGCGGCAGGGGCAGGGGCGCCGCGGCGGCGTCGTCCCCGCCGGCAAGGGCACGGGCCGCCAGCCGGGCCGCCTCGCGCCGCCCGCCCAGCGGCAGGATGGGGTCGATGGCGCGTGGCGCGGGGGCGGTGCCATAGAGCAGATCCGACATCGCATCGGGGTCCTGCGCGTCGATCAGGCGCACCCGGTCCGCACCGCCCAGCGCCTCGGCAAGCGCGATCTGGACGCCCAGCGGGGCCTGTTCGGTATGCGGCCCGGCGAGGATGATCGCTTCGGCAAAACCCAGCGCCAGCGCGGTCACCTGCTCGGCATGGCCAAAGGCGTTGAGCGAGCTCACCTCGATCGGGATCACGTCGCCCGGCAGGCCGCGGCCATGACGGGCGGCGAGGCGGATCATCTCGGCCCCGTGGTCGTCATGGACCATCAGCCGGGGCCGGGTGCCGCCGGCCTTGGCATAGGCCTCGGCGATCCGGCGCATCCGGGCAAACAGATGCTGCACCGCCGGGTCGTCGGCCGAGGCCGCACCCGAGGGGCAGACCGCGGCACAGGCGCCGCATCCGGCGCAGATCGCAGGGTCGATCGAGACATGCTCCCCCGCCGGGCTGATCGCCGAGGTGGGGCACAGATCAAGGCAGCGGGTGCAGCCCGTACGCTCGGCCCGGGAATGGGCGCAGAGGCTTTCGTCGAACCGGATGAACAGCGTTTTCTCAAAGGTGCCAACCAGTTGGCTTGCGTCGAACAAAAGGCGCTCGACCGCCAGCGGGTCGCCGGGATCGGCGCGCAGATAGCCGTCGCGCTTGCCCGGTGCCGGGAAGAGCGGGGCCTGGCCCGAGAGATCCACGATGATATCACAGTCGGTGCCGGCGCCATCGCGCGGCGCGTCAAAGCCGCGCTGGCCACGGCCTGCGGGCGCGAGCGGCGCGAAGCCGTCGATCTTGAGGGAAAAGGCCCCCAGCGCGCCACTGGCGGATTTGATCCGGCCGGTCACGATGTCCATCGCCGCGTCCGGGGGCATGATCGCGCCGGGCTCGTCCAGCATCACGGTGACGGTCAGCGTCTCGGCCAGCCGGGCGCCGGCGGCGAGGGCCTGCTCGCCATGGCCGTAGACGAGGCACACGCCCCGGGAACTCACATCCATCACCGGCGCGGGCGGGGCGGGATGCAGGGCGTCGGCGATCAGGGCGGCCATCTTGGGGCCCGAGGGATCCCGGGACCAGCCCGCGCGGTCGCGGATATCGACCATCAGCGGCGCCTCGGCACCCAGATCCTCGGCAAGTTCGGCAAAGGCGGTGCCCTCCTGACCGCAGGCGATCACGCAGGGCCCCGTTTGCAAATGCGCCGCCGCCTGCCCGGCCTCGGCCCGGCAGAGATGGGTATGGATCCTTGCGCACGTCATGGCGGTGCCTGCCTCGATCGCCTTGGCATCCGGCGTGAACGTGCCGGTGCAATCGCAAAGCAACAGCTGTGGTGTGTTGGCCATCCTGTCCTCCCGTTGGAGGCCGAGTCGTAGGGGGGATTTTCCGGCCGGGCAAGAGCGTCGGTCTGATCACCTCACCAATTCACTTGGCAAGTCCGGGCGCCGTGTTAAGTTCGCGCCCATGTCTGAGAGGTCCAAGATCATGCCCGTCGGCGTCGTCATCCGCAGGATGCCGGGGGTCACGCGCTGGGCAAAGTGGACATGGCGGGCGGTGGCGGTTCTGCCGGGCGCCGAGCCGGCCCACTGGCGCGAGTTGCGCCGCGAAGGCGAGGCGGTCGAGTATCACGCAGCCACCCTGCCGGTCGAGATCCACCGCGCCGAGACCGAGGCCTATCGGGTCGCGCTCGCCGATGATCCGCCGTCGTGTTTCGTGATCCTGCGCCCGACCGAAGAGGCCGGGGCCGCCTGGGACTACGAAGTCTTTGGCATCACCCTGTCGCCCTTTGAGGCGCAGGATTATGCCGATAGCGGCGAGGAAGTGGTCGAGCGGGTGCCGATGCCCGGCGGGCTGATCGCCTGGCTGTCGGCGTTCGTGCAACAGCACCATGTCGAGGAGCCCTTCATCAAACGCAAACGGCGCGAGGCACGGGTCGATCTGGTCGAAGAAGGCAAGGGAGACAGCAGGATACGCCAGACAGCGGATGTCTATCGCGCCCCCGGCGCCAAGCAACGGAAGCTCCATTGACATCGGATGACACATTTCTGAACCGCTGGTCGCGGCGCAAGCGCCAGGCCGACCAAGCCGCCCCGGACCCCGAGCCATCGCCCGAGGCGGGCGAGGCCGCGGCCCCCGATCCCGGGAAGACGGATGCCGAAATTCTGCAAGAGCTGGGACTGAGTGATCCCGACACGATGGAACCGGGAGACGATTTTTCGGGCTTCATGGCCAAGGCGGTGCCGGAGCGGCTGCGCAACCGGGCGCTGCGCAAGCTGTGGCTGACCAACCCTGTGCTCGCCAATCTCGACGAACTGGTGGATTACGGCGAGGATTTCACCGACGCCGCAACCGTGATCGAAAACCTGCAAACCGTCTATCGGGTGGGCCAAGGCATGATTGACCGGACCGTCGAGGAACCGGCGTCGGATTCAGAGGATCCGGCCGGGCAGGAGCCGCGTGAAGACATGCCGGCGGAAAACGCCGGGGAAAGCGAGCCTTTGGAGAAAGATACCGCGCAGGTTGAAGAGGATGTAGAAACCTCCGGAATCACTCAGGGTTTCGCACCTGCGGAAGAAATGGCGCCCCAGCCCGCCCCCCGGCGGATGGCGTTCAGGTTCGAGGAATAATATTTCATAATTTGCTCCGTACAGGGACAGATTTCCGAGGATTTGGACATTTGAGTTGACCAACTCGGAGCATCTGTGCCCATCTGGGGCCATAACAGACCGGAGGAGCTCCGGCTTTGGGAGAAGAAATGGGTCAGCCAGCAAGTGCCAGCAAACGGACCGTCGCCGAGGAGGATATCCTTCGCGCCGATCTTTATGATCTGTTGGGAACGCTGCTTTCCGGCCCGCCATCGCGCGCGCTTCTAGATCGCGTGGAACGGCTGGCGGGCGATGAAAGTGACCTGGGAAGGGCGGTAACCGCCTTGGCCCGCGTGGCCAGGTCGATGACCGCGAAGGCGGCGGAGAGCGAGTTCAACGCGCTCTTCATCGGATTGGGGAGGGGTGAGCTCCTCCCCTATGCCTCCTACTACATGACAGGGTTCCTGCACGAAAAGCCGCTGGCCGTGCTGCGCAACGACATGCGCCGCCTGGGCATCGAGCGGGCGCCCAATGTCTATGAGCCGGAGGACAACATCGCCTCGCTGTGCGAGATGATGGCGGGGCTGATCCGCGGGCGCTTTGACGCCGAGCCGGATCTGGCCAGCCAGAGAGACTTTTACAACACGCATCTCGGCCCCTGGGCCGGGCACTTCTTTACCGATCTCGAAGGGGCCAAGGGGTCTGTCCTGTACGCCCCGGTGGGCGCCATGGGCCGCGCCTTTACCGAGATCGAGCGGGAAGCGTTTCGAATGAGCGCCTGAACGGGCGTTTGCAATCCCGGCAGGGGACGCCCTGCCCGGTTAATCCGGCCGGATCCGGCCAATGTAGGGAGGACAAATCCATGGGAGACAAACCGGCATCAAGCCGACGTGATTTCCTGAAACTCGCAGCCACCGGTGCCCCGGTTGCAGCGGTTGCGACCATCGCCGGCGGCGCCGCAGAGGCGGTCGAGCCCGAGGTGAGCGCAGAGAGCTATCGCGAGACCGACCATATCCGGAAATACCTGGACAGCGCCCGTTTCTGACGCGCTGACCAGCCACAGGTGACGGTTGCGTTTGCCCCGATCCTGAAAAAGTTACCAAGCCAGGGCATCTGCCCACGCAAGGGAGAAAGACATGCTGAGGAAAAAGACCACCGGGGTTGCGAGACGCCCCCAGAGTGCTTCGCCTCTTACCCAAATCGCACAGAAATCAGTTGACCGGCGCAGTTTCCTGCGCGGCTCGGGTCTGGCCATCGGCGGGCTCGCCGCCATCGGCGCGACCGGCGGCACCGTCACCAAGGCGAGCGCGGCCAGTGCTGCCGACGGCAAGGTCGACATCGTCAAATCCGTCTGCACCCATTGCTCGGTCGGCTGCACGGTTGTCGCCGAGGTTCAGGACGGGGTCTGGACCGGGCAGGAGCCCGGCTGGGACAGCCCCTTCAACCTGGGCGCCCATTGCGCCAAAGGCGGCGCAGTGCGCGAGCACGCCCATGGCGAGCGTCGGCTGAAATACCCGATGAAGCTGGAAGGCGGCGAGTGGAAGCGGATGTCATGGGACGACGCGATCAACGAGATCGGCGACGGCATGATGTCGATCCGCGAGGAAAGCGGCCCCGACAGCGTCTATTGGCTGGGCTCGGCCAAGCATAACAACGAACAGGCCTATCTGTTCCGCAAGTTCGCGGCCTATTGGGGGACGAACAACGTCGACCACCAGGCGCGGATCTGCCACTCGACCACGGTTGCAGGTGTCGCGAACACCTGGGGCTATGGCGCGATGACCAACTCGTACAACGACATCCACAACAGCCGCGCGATCTTCATCATCGGGGGCAACCCGGCCGAGGCGCATCCCGTTTCGTTGTTGCACGTGCTCAAGGCCAAGGAAGAAAACAATGCGCCGCTGATCGTCTGCGACCCGCGCTTTACGCGCACCGCGGCCCATGCGGATGAGTATGTGCGCTTTCGCCCCGGCACGGATGTCGCGCTGATCTGGGGCATCCTGTGGCACATCTTCGACAACAGCTGGGAGGATAAGGAGTTCATCCGCACCCGTGTCTGGGGCATGGACCAGATCAAGGCCGAAGTCGCGAAATGGAATCCCGAAGAGGTCGAGCGGGTTACCGGCACGCCGGGCAGCCAGCTAAAGCGTGTTGCGCGCTCGATGGCCAACAACCGCCCCGGCACCGTGATCTGGTGCATGGGAGGCACCCAGCACACCAACGGCAACAACAACACGCGCGCCTATTGCGTGCTGCAGCTTGCCCTGGGGAACATGGGAACCTCGGGCGGCGGCACCAACATCTTCCGCGGCCATGACAATGTGCAGGGCGCGACCGATCTGGGCGTGCTGAGCCATACGCTGCCGGGCTATTACGGCCTCAAGACCGGGTCGTGGAAGCACTGGGCACGCGTCTGGGCGGGCGAGAAGACGGCCTCGGACAAGGCGGCGGATGAGTATGACTTCATCCTCAGCCAGTTCGGCTCGAAGGACCTGATGGAAGGCAAGGGCATCCCCGTGTCGCGCTGGATCGACGGTGTGCTGGAAGACGCCGACAACATCGACCAGCCCAACAATGTCCGCGCCATGGTTCTGTGGGGCCACGCGCCCAACTCGCAGACCCGCGGCGTCGAGATGAAGGCGGCGATGGCCCCACAGAACCATGGCGCGGACATTGTTGGGCGGGTCGATGTTGTCGGCGTCTTCCAGCACACCGTCG
>JBCCHW010000126.1:0-10589 GCA_039028555.1 Pseudomonadota bacterium
AATCTTGGTAATTATAATAGCGATCTTTGCCTTGTTTACCAATGCAAGAAATTCAGGCCAATTATTTCAACTTATCCCCGAAATATGGCCAGTGTTGGTCTGTTGCCTCGCAATATCAATGATCGCGCTCTTGTCCGCTTTCGTTGCGGTTGATGTATTCGCGGCTGTTCGGACGGCAATTAAGTTCGTTTTGGGGGCATCCTTGATATTCGCTGTAGCGTTCATTGGCAAAGATCCTGCTTCTGGACGCCACATAGCTTGGGGTGTCGTTCTCGGTGGCGTCGCGACAGCGCGGGTATCCAGTACCGGGCCCGCCGGCACGCCATGGGTCATCAGGGCATGGGCCAGCTCTTCGCCGTCCCACCCGGCGGTCCTTGTGGCGATCAGCTCGCGCAGCTCCGCCTGATGGCTGATCCGGTCGGCATTGGTCTTGAACCGCGCCTCCTCGGCCGCCTCCGGCACGCCGAGCACCGCGCACATCCGGGCAAACTGCCCGTCATTGCCGCCCGCCACATACACGTGAAAGGTCCTGGTCGGATAGGAATCATAGGGTGCCAGATTGGGATGCTGGTTGCCAAAGATGCCGGGGTCTTTGCCCGACAGCAGGAAGTTCGCGTAATGGGGGTAGAGGATCGCCAGCGCGTTATCGTAAAGGGCCGCATCGATATACTGCCCCCGGCCCGAGCTGTTACGCTCGTGCAGCGCCATCGAGATGGCAAAGGCCGCCGCCATCCCGGTGCACATGTCGACCAGCGAAACCCCGATACGCGTCGGCTCGCCGCCCTGGGGTCCGTTGACGCTCATCAACCCGGCCTGTGCCTGGATCACCGCGTCATAGCCGGGCATGCCGCCCATCGGCCCTTCGGTGCCAAAGCCGGTGATCGTGCAATGGATCAGGCGGGGGAAGCGGTCCTTTAGCGCCTCCCAGCCGATGCCCCATCTGGTCATCGAGCCGGCCTTGAAGTTCTCGATCAGCACATCCGCCCCCTCGAGCAGGCGCAACAAGACCGCGCGCCCCTCCTCCTTGCGCAGGTCCAGCGCCATGCCCCGCTTGTTGCGGTTGACGCCCAGGAAATATGAGGCAGCACCGATCTCGTCGTCAAAGGGCGGGCCCCATTTGCGCACATCGTCGCCCTGGGGCGGCTCGACCTTGATGACATCGGCGCCATGGTCGCCCAGCCACTGGGTACAGAACGGCCCGCCCAGAATGCGGGTCAGATCAATCACTTTCACACCATCAAGCGCGCCCATCTGGGTTTCTCCTTCAGCGGTTCTCGGATCTTCGGTCAAGGATTGGCCCCGCATGCTTGAACCGCGGGGCGCGGGGAATCAAGAAGTCCCGAGCCAGCGGACGCTTTCGCGCGCAGCGGCCAGCGCCTCGGTCTCGCTGGGATAGCGCCGGGGCTCGGCCGCCGACAGGGGGCGCCAGCCATGGTTGTCCTCGGGGTCGCGGCGGCATTCACGGAACGCCCAGCTCTTGTCCCCATGGCGGATCAGGTCGACACAGCGCTGACCATCCGCGCTTTCCAGCGAGGTCATCACGACCGGACGGGGCGGTTTGCCGGTCATGCGCCCCAGATCCTGGCCGCGAATTCCGGGTAAAAGGCCGCGACCTTTGGCGCGACACGCTCGCGTATCAGGGCCCGGCGGCTGGCACCGGGCGCCTCGCTCCGGACGGGGGCGCCCGGATCATAGGCAAAGCCCGTCATCTCGCGCACGCTCTCTGCCGTCTCGCCCGGCGAGAGCTGATCGAGGCGAAAGCGGCCCTGATCCCGGTCAAAGCCAAAGACCGCGCGGTTGGTCACCAGCGCATGGCAGCCGCCCGGGCGCCAGATATCCGCCGCGCTGGTGCCGGGGGCCGAGATGAAATCGACGCTCTCGACCAGGGTGCGGGGGCTGTGTTCCTCGCGAAACAAAATCACCTTGGGCACCGCGAAATACAAGAGCGCGGAGCCGAACGAGCCGGAGAAGCGCTTTTTCATCGCCGGATAGTCGCCGATGCCGACAAGGTTGATGTTGGCCGCGCCGTCGATCTGCACGCCGCCCAGAAAAAAGGTGTCGATCCGCCCCTGGGCGGCGGCGTCGAACAGCTCGCGCGCGCCGTCGGTAAAGTGGTTCTCGCTCAGCGAATGCAGGATCGTGACATGCAGGCGCCGCCCGGCCGCCCGCGCCTCCTCACGCGCCAGCAGGGCGGCGGCGCCGGGGATGGGCGAGGCGGCGCCCACCGCCACATGGCGGTCCGTGCTCAGCATGTCGGCGAGGATCGAGATCATCCGCTCCGCCCGGTCGGTGGCGCGGGTCTCCACGCCCGTCACGCGGGGGCCGCCAGGTCGTCGGCGAGCCATCGGGCAAAGCCCTCGGCCGTTTTGGCCGCACGGGCATAGGCGGCGAGCGCATCGCCATCGGCCTCGTAAAGCTCGGCCATGGCACAGGGCCAGGCGCCCCGCGGCGCCTCGGCAATTCCGTCGATATAGAAGGCGGGCAGGGCACAGGCGGCATCGGCCTCGCAGGCGAACAGATCCCGGTCCACGATCTCCTCGACCGTCACATAAACGGCGCGCGCGGCATGGGCGAGGGTCGCGAGTTCGCGCCGCCGCCCGATCCAGATATTGCCGTCGCGGTCGGCCCGGGGCGCATGGAACACCACCACATCCAATAGCGTCGCGGGCAACAGCACCACCGGGTCGGGCGCATTGCCCATCGGATTGTCGATCTCGCGCCAGTCGGGCCGGTGGGCGAGCAGGTCCGAGCCGATCAGCCCGCGCAGCGGCATGAACGGCACGGCTTTCTCCGCCGCCTGCAACTGGGCATGCAGCGCCGGGCAGGTCGAATCGCGCATCTCGATCGTGCCCGCCTCGACAGCCGCACAGAAGCGGGGCGCGAGCCCGTATTCCCCCAGCGTCAGCGCCGCCGCCTCGACCGAGGCGACCGCGCCCGCGCCGATCAGCATGTCGCCCTGGATGGTCGAATAGGGCAGGCAGAACAGGCGCAGGTCGCGCACCCCGCGGCGCAGCAGCGCGCGGGTAAAGGCCATCGGCACGCCGGAGTAATCCGCCGGCACGCCCAGCAACGCGCCATCGGGGACCGCCGCCGCGATCTCCCCGACGCTCATCGGGTCAAAGGCCCGCCCGGTCGCGCGCGCGCTCATTCCGCGGCCATCCCGGCGAGATGGCTGCGCGCCCGGGCGGCTTGTTCCGGCGCGCCGGAGGCGTCCAGCGTTTCGGCATAGCGCGACCACGTCCAGCGGTTGTTCGGGCGCCGCGCGGTACGGTCGGCAAACAGCGAGCGCGAGAGCGCGGGGTCGCCGCTCTTCTGGCTCGCGTCCAGCATCAGCATCTCGAACACATCGCGCTGCGCCATCGAGCCGCCGATATGATCCATCTGATAGCGCAGATCGGTCAGCCGCCGCGCCGCCGCGCCAAACGCGCCCGCACGGATCTCGCCCATCGCCCGCGCGATGCCCAGGCCCGAGGCCGCGGTGATCTGACCTTGCGTGCCGGGGTCATCGGCCCAGGCGGCGATGGTCTTCATCATCGCGTCGGTCCCCTCGCGATCGCCGGTCGAGACCAGCGCCATCAGATAGTGCAGGGTGACAAAGATCAGATCCCTGTCGCCGGTGTGGCGCCGCGCCACATCGGCCAGCACCAGCCAGCGGTCGCCCACATCCACCCCGTGCATTTCGAGCCGCCACAGCATCGAGCAGGCATTGCAGATGTCGAGATAGAACTCCGACCCGATATCCGAGACGATCTGATCGTCATAAAGCCCCAGCACCACATCGTACTCACCCCGTTCCAGGTGATAGAGCGCCCGGTGCCAGATGATGTGAAAGCGGAAATTGTTGCCCTTGGACCACGAGGGTTCCAGCCCCGTCACCCAGTCGATCCCCTCCTGATGGCGTTCCTGCATTTCCAGCACATGGGCCACCGCATGCACCGACCAGCCGTCCTCGGGGTTGATCTCGACCGCCTCGCGGCCATAGCGCTCGGCCGTTGCATAGTCGCGGCTTTCCTCGTGGCCAAAGGCATACATCCCCAGCACAAAGCCATAGTTGCGGTCGCCCTTTTGCCAGCTTGGCATCACCCGGGCGATGCTGTCGCGCATCCGCCGCCCGTCGCCGGAATAGAAATGCAGGAAATGGGCAAGCCGCAGCGCCAGCGCGTCGCGGGGATGGTCGATCAGGATCTTTTCCCAGATCCGGCAGGTCTCGCCCAGCCGCCCCGCGCACCAGGCCGAGAGCGCGTTGGCATGGGCCATCTCGCGCTCGCTGGCGCCGGTTTTCGCGATGAGGGCGCCGAGCGCCGCCTCGCTCGCCTCGGCCTTGGCCGACATGCTCGCACTGCCAAAGAGTTTTTGCAGATAGCCCATCAGGCACAGCGCCATGGGCATCTCTGGATCCGCCTCGATCAGGGCCGCAGCCTTGGGCCCGGTCTCGCGGCTGAAACACAGATAGGCGCTGACCACATCCTCGAACGCCTGGGCGGAACCCGGCTGTGAAAGGGTATAGCTGAGGCCCGTCTCCGAGGTTTCGGTCTGCATTGTCTGGCTCCTCCGGCTGACTTTCCGGCATGTTAGCCCGCCGGGAACAGTCTGAGAAGCGTCCCCGTCGCGCGCTGGAAAAAACCTCTTCCGCGCTGCACAATCTGGGACTACGGTTAAGGTCTCGCCGGCGCAGCGCCGGCCAACAAGATCGCGACATAGACAGTGGAAGGACTGCAACTGTGACCAAACGACCTCTCATCAACATGACCCGCCGCCATGCCCTGATGGGTGCCAGCGCGATGGGTATCACGCTCAACCTGCCCAGATCGGCGCGCGCCGCCTCGGGCAAAGTCAACTTTTACAACTGGGATACCTATATCGGCGAGACGACGATCGACGATTTCACCAAGGCGACGGGCATCGACGTTCAGTACGACCTCTATGCCGATAATGACGAGTTGTTCGCCAAGCTGAAAAACGGCAATCCCGGCTATGACCTGATCGTGCCCACCAACGATTATGTCGAGCGGATGATCGAGGCCGGCATGCTCGAGCCGCTGGACCATTCCAAGATCCCGAACATCAAGAATCTCGATCCCGCCTTCCTCGACCGGCCCTTTGACCCGAACCGGAAATACAGCCTGCCTTACATGTGGGGCACCATCGGCATCGGGTATCGCAAATCGGCGGTCAAGAGCACGCCGGACAGCTGGGCCGATCTCTTGACGTCTGACGAATATGCCGGGCGCATCGCGTTGCTGGGCGACGGGCAGACCGTGTTCCAGATGTGCCTCAAGCTGATGGGCAAGTCGCTGAACGACTGGTCGGACGAAAACATCGCCGCCGCCGAGGCGATGATCATCAAGCAAAAGCCCAACATCACCGCCTTTGCCCCCGATAACGGGCAGGATCTGTTGCTGGCCGGCGAGGTCGATGTGGTGATGGAGTGGAACGGCGACATCCTGCAGGCGATGGATGAGGACGAGGATATCGGCTATGCCGTGCCCAAGGAGGGCGGCCTTGTCTGGGAGGACGGGCTCTGCATTCCCAAGGGCGCGCCCAACCCGCAGGCGGCGCTCGAGATGATCAACTTCCTGCTTGATCCCGAGGTGGGTGCGGCGATCGCCGACTTCATCTATTACGCCACGCCCAACGAGGCGTCCAAGCTGTTGATGAGCGACGAGTATCTGCAAAACCCCGCGGTCTTCCCCTCGAAGGAAGCGATGGCAAAGCTCGAACCCTCGATCTATCCCGGCCAGGCGATCATCGAGAAAATCGACGCCGCCTGGACGCGGGTGAAAGCCGCGAGCTAGGGCAAGAACGGATCTGACTGACCCAGTCGGATCCGGGGATTTTGCTTTGGCATTTGACTCTGGACCGGAATTTTATCCAACCTCGGTCAGGTTGAAGATTTTCTGGTCCGGGATCACCACCGGCCCGCCCCCCAGCCGGGGACGGGCCCAGCCGCCCGGGGGGGCGCTGAACGGGGACGCATTTGGAGAGTTACCGCCAAAACATCAGGGTCTTTCTGGCCTTTTTCGCGCCGACCGCCGGGTGGCTGTTGCTGTTCTTTCTGGTGCCTCTGGCGATCATCTGGATGTATTCCTTTGGCGAGAATGTCACGCTGACCGAGATCAAGACCACCTGGACCCTGCGCAACTACCAGCGGATCTGGGAGCCGGAGATCATCGGGCTGTTCTGGCGCACGCTGTGGCTTGCCGGGATCTCGACGTTTATCTGCCTGATCGTCGGCTATCCGGTGGCGCTGGTCATCGCCACCTCCTCGGCCAAGTGGAAGCCCTGGCTGCTGTTGATCATCATCCTGCCGTTCTGGACCAACCTCTTGATCCGCACCTATGCCCTGTTGAACATCCTGGGCACGCGGGGGCGGCTCAACGATGTTCTGGGTGCGATCTGGGGCGGGGCGGACTGGGTCTTGTCGGGCATCGGGCTCGATGGTCTGATCGGCGAGCGGTTTCAGGCCTTCACCTTTCTCGGCACGCCCACGGGCGTGGTGATCGGGCTGGTCTATGTGGCGCTGCCCTTTACCGTGCTGCCGATCTATGCAGCGCTCGAGCGGCTCGACAAATCCTATCTCGAGGCGAGCCTCGACCTCGGCGCGGGGCAGTTCCGGACATTCTTTTCAATCCTGCTGCCGCTGACCATGACCGGGGTGATCACGGCGGCGATCATCACGTTTATCCCGACGCTGGGCTCGTTCCTGACGCCTGACCTGTTGGGGCGGGGGCAGGTCGACATGATCTCGAACGTGATCGAGCGCCAGTTCAAAAGCGCGAATGACTGGCCCTTTGGCTCGGCCATGTCGCTGTTTCTGCTGTATGTGACCTTCATCGTGCTGGCGATCCAGTCGCTGGCCGCGATGCGCAATTCGGGGAGGGGACATGGCTAGGCACAAACAACGCCCGGGCCCATTCGACTATGCGCGCAAGACCTCGCTGCGCACGGTCTTTTTGTTCACCACGATCTTCCTCTACGCGCCGATCATCGTGCTGATCATCTTTTCGTTCAACAATTCCCGGCGCGGCGGCAATGTGATCTGGAAGGGCTTCACCACCAAGTACTACGAAAAGGCCTTTGCCAATGACAGCCTGGTGGAGGCCTTTACCAACTCGCTGACCATCGCGGTGATCTCGACGCTGTTTGCCGTGCTGTTGGGCGCGTTGACGGCGGTGGTGCTGTGGCGGTTCCGCTTTCCGGCAAAGCCGGTCTACGAGGGGCTGGTCTCGCTCCCCATCGTGATTCCAGAGATCTGCATGGGCGTCTCGCTGGCGGTGTTCTTTTCGGCCTTCGGACTTTATGTCCCGCCCGAGGCGCCGTGGCCGCTGACGCTCAGCAACATCATCGTCGCCCATATCACCTTTTCCTTTCCCTTTGCGGCTATGGTGATCCGGGCGCGGTTGCAGAACTTCAACCCGGAGATGGCCGAGGCCGCGCGCGATCTGGGCGCCACCGAGTACGAGGTGTTCCGCGACGTGATCCTGCCCTTCATGACGCCGGGGCTGATCGCGGGGGGGCTTTTGGCCTTCACGCTCAGCCTCGATGATTTCGTGATCACGTTCTTTACCTCAGGCCCCTCGACCGTGACCTTCCCGGTCAAGGTCTATTCCATGGTACGCTTCTCGGTAACGCCCGAGATCAACGCCGCCTCCACGATCCTGATCGTCGTGACCCTGGTGCTGACCGCCATCGCGATCCGCTTTCAGAAGATCGAGGAGACGACGGGATGACCAGTGCAGGGGAGGTGCGCGGCAATGCCCTATTCCTTTGAGATGACCAGCGACGTGCTCGAAGTCGGCACGCCGCATTTCGAGCCCGAGATCAGCGGCGCGACCTATCGCAAGCTCTACTCTGCCGAGCCGCTGACCGAGGCAGAGGTGCGCGACCTGCCCCGGCGGGTCGAAATCTCGATGCATCTCGACACATCGGTGACGCCCGACTTCATCAACGCCGCCGGCCCTGCCGTGGTGTCCGAGCAGGTGCATGACAAGATCAACGCGCTCGAACCCGGGCGCCATCGCTTTGTGGCGATCGAGATGGTCAGGCGCACCGGCGGGCGGGCCAGACCCTACTGGTTCATGCTGGTCACCGAAACGGTGGCGCATTTCGATTATGACCGCACCCGCTGGCTGACCAAGCTGGATGCCGGGTTCGGCCCGGCGGCGGCCGAGGACAGCGCCTATCAGCTCGCCCTCGGCTATAACGAGCCCTGTGTGCTGAAAAGCGACTTGATCAAAGGCCGCCATGTCTGGCGCGGCGCGCCCGAGGGGGCGCGCAAGATCTTTTTCTGCTCGGACGCCTTTCGCGATTTTGCCCATGCCAACCATCTCCGCGGGGCGCGTTTCATCCCCGTGGGCACGGCCTGACCAAAGGAGCGATACCCAGATGACCACGCCCATCGTCGCGATCCAGAATGTCTCGAAGTTTTTCGGCAGCTTCACCGCGGTCGAGGATGTGTCGATCGATATCGAGCCGGGCGAGTTCTTTTGCCTGCTCGGCCCCTCGGGCTGTGGCAAGACAACGCTGTTGCGCATGATCGCGGGGTTCGAGACGCCGAGCGAGGGGGAGATCCTGCTCGACGGTGACGACATGACCGAGATCCCGCCCAACAAGCGCCCGATCAACATGGTCTTTCAGTCCTATGCGGTGTTCCCCCACATGACGGTGGCCGCCAATGTCGCCTATGGGCTCAAGATCGAAGGGGTGCCGCGCGCCGAGATCGACGAGCGGGTGGCCGACGCGCTGGCCATGGTCCAGCTCAGCCAGTTCTCGCACCGCAAGCCCGACCAGCTCTCGGGCGGGCAACGCCAGCGCGTCGCGCTTGCCCGGGCCTTGGTGAAAAAGCCCCGGGTGCTGTTGCTCGACGAGCCGCTCTCGGCACTGGATGCCAAGCTGCGCGACGCGATGCGCCTCGAGCTGGTGAAACTCCAGCAAAGCATCGGCGTCAGTTTCATCATGGTCACCCATGACCAGGACGAGGCCATGGCGGTCGCCGACCGCATCGCGGTGCTCGACCGGGGCCGGATGATCCAGATGGCCAGCCCCGCCGAGCTTTACCAGAACCCGGTCGACGCCTTTGTCGCCGATTTCATCGGCCGGGTGAACATGTTTGCGCCGACGGCGCTGACGCCCGAGGGTGACGGCGCCGTCCTCAGCACGGCCGAATTGGGCGATGTCCGCTATCGCGGCCCGGTGCCCGCAGGGGCCGCCACGGATCTGCGCCTGGCGATCCGGCCTGAGAAACTCCGCGTCTCCAGCGGGGCGCAGGAGTCCCGCGGCAACCGGCTTCAGGGCAGCCTGGGCGATGTGGCGTTTCAGGGCGATCACTCGATCGTCGAGGTCCGGCTCGCGGGCGGGATCTCGCTGATCGCCTATGCCGATGATGCCCAGGGCGCGGCGCTGAACGCGCTCGACGATGGCGCGGCGATCTGGTGCGACTGGGATCCGGGCGACATGATGCTGTTGCCAAAGGGCACGCTCGCCTGACGGGGCCGGTCAGCGGCGCCCTGCCGTCTCAATTTGACCCAACGCGATATCGACAAATCCCGCCGAACAGCGCAGTGTCGCGATCCGGTCATCACAAGGATTCGCGCATGCCGCACTTTGACAAAGCCGAGTATGCCGGCCGCATCGCCCGCGCCACGGCCGCTTTGCAGGAAGCCGAGCTGGACGCGATCCTGATCTTTTCGCCCGAAAGCCAGTACTGGCTGACCGGCTATGACACCTTTGGCTTTGCGATGTTCCAGTGTCTGGTGCTGGCCGCCGACGGGCGGCTGGTGCTGTTGACCCGCATGCCCGATCTGCGCCAGGCGCGCCAGACCTCGATCCTGTCGGATGACGAGATCCGCATCTGGGCGGAGGTCGAGGGCGCGAACCCCGCCGAGGAGCTGAACGATGTTCTGGCCGGGCTGTTGCTCAACCGCTCGCGGCTGGGCGTCGAGATGGACACCGTCGGCCTGACGGCGCAAAACTGGACCCGGCTGCACAAGGTGTTCGGCCCCTGGCTCTCGGACGCCTCGGACCTGATCCCGGGCCTGCGCCGGACAAAATCGCCCGCCGAGATCGGGATGATCCGCAAGGCGGCCAGGCTCTCGGACGATGCGCTGGATGCCGCGCTTGGCGCCACCGGGCCCGGCGCCTTCGAGGGCGATATTCTGGCCGAGATGCAGGGCGCGGTGTTTCGCGGCGGGGGCGATTACGCGGGCAACGAGTTCATCATCGGCTCGGGCGAGGGCGCCTTGCTCTGCCGCTATTTCTCGGGCCGGCGCACGCTCGACAAGACCGATCAGCTGACCCTGGAATGGTCCGGTGCCTATGCCCGCTATCACGCCGCCATGATGCGCACGCTGATCGTGGGCAAGGCGAATGATGCGCAGAAAAAGATGCACGCCGCCGCCGTCGAGGCGCTGGAGGCCTGCGAGGCCGCGATCCGCCCCGGCGCGCCCATGGGCAATGTGTTCGATGCCCATGCAAAGGTGTTCGACGCGCACGGCCTCTCGCACGCCCGGCTGCAGGCCTGCGGCTATGGGATGGGGATCGCGTATAACCCGATCTGGGTCGAGTTCCCGATGTTCTACCAGGGCAATCCG
>JBCCHW010000127.1:0-10565 GCA_039028555.1 Pseudomonadota bacterium
GGAATATTTCGCTCTGCGGAATCGAAACTCCCGCGGCTTTGGCAGAGCGATCATCAGCAACGCACCGCCCCAGCCGATCCACCATGCCCCTTGAGAGAAGTTTTTCGAGGCGATCTGCTTGGTCTCCGCGAGAGCCTCGCCTGACCGGTGCAGCAATGCATCGAGCCGGTCGCCAACCGAGATCTGTTGCGCGATGGCGGTGTTCGGTAGCAGCGCCTCGAAATAGGCGAATCGCAGCCCGTGCAACGCAAAGCAGACAGCGCCGATGCCCAGTGTAAGCCAAAGCGCATCGAGGCGCCGAAAGGCGCGCCAGAAAAAGAACGAGAAGACACCGAGCAGCAAGGCGATCCAAACGATCAATTCCGGCCGTGCAAAACAGCACAAGACCATTGGCAAGGCCCAGGCCCAATCGACACGCTCTTTCCGGACCATCAACACCATCCCCGTGACGCTCGCGGCGAATAATGTATGGGTCAGCGCGTTCTCCATTCCCGAGCCATGCCAGAGGAAGAACGGGTAGACGAACGATAGGCCGATCGCCATAAATCCAATACAGATCAGCCCGATCAAACGGTCGGTCGCAAAGATCAGCCCGCAAAAAACACCGATCAGAAAGGTTGCAACGTAGGTTTGCACCGTTGCAAACATCTTGAACGAGGCGCCGGTCAGGGCATATGCCGCAGCATAGAGCAACGTCTGTACCGGGCTTGACGAGGCTTCGACGATTGGGCCCGAGGGGCTGACGCCAAAGAATCCGTACTCGACAAGATGACGTCCAACACTCATGGTAATCACACCGTCGTCACGAAACTCATAAAGGTTTGGATCTATAAAAGCATAGTGCAGTGCAAAAACAGAAGCAAAAATAGTGCCGCATAAAATTATGTATCCAGTTATATTCAATTTGTATTTTGTCATTTTTCTAGCTTTATGAGCAATCGTTATAATGGCATAAATTTATGACCATCGATGGTCGTGGTCGAATGAGCTGTATTATTTCGATCAGGCCGCTTAACTTGGAGGCTGGCCGCGGCTTATTTTGAAGCTTCTTCTTTTAACCCTCGCGCAACTTCTTGAGCGCTTCGGCGCATCCGACCGAGATTTCCTTGCGGTGCTGGTGCAGGCATTCCTTGATCCGCCCTTCGCCGAATTCCACCTTGGGGCAGAGCCGCTCGATGTCGGGCTTGCAGTACTTTCTGAGCGCCTCGATCTCTCCTTCGTTTCCGATTGCGATGGTCGATGTGGCGGCAAAGGCCGCGGTGGCTGCAATGAATAGTTTCTTCATGAAAGCTCCAAGGTCAGTCAATCTGCGCGAGTTGCCCGGCGCTGCTATGGTTCAAGACTGCCCCTGTCAGTAGAAAGGATCAATGGGTTTGAACACGCATGCGGTGGCCCGGCATGCGGCGCGACGCCCTATGATGCTGTCAGCGCATCTTGTGGAGCTTCTTCACGAACTCGGTCGAGGCGGGGGAGAGTGGGCGCTCGACATGGCGCAGCAGGCCGAATTCGCGGTCGACCACGGGCTCTGCCAGCTTGACCTGTTTGATCCCGTCCAGCACGTAGTTGTCGAGATTGCTAGAACCCTGGATGGTCACCCCCAACCCGGCCTTGACAAAGCCGATAGCGGTCGAGGTGAAGTGCGCCTCCGACGTGATCGAGACCGAGGCACCGGCATCGGCGATGGCGTCATCCATCAACCGGCGGACCGAGGTCGCGGTCTCCATCGCGATCACTGGATGGCCGCGCAGGTCAGTCCACGCAATCTCGTCGCGTTCGGCGAGCTCGTGGCCTTCCTGGCAAAGCATGATGAGTTGGTCCTTGAAGATGCCGGTGAACTGGATATCGGGCCGGGCCGAGGCGGCGACACCGATGCCGAAATCGCATTGCCCGTTGGCGACCAGGTCGACCACCTGATTGCCCGGGCGTTCAAAGATCGAAATGCCGATGCCGGGGAACTCTTCGGAAAACTCCGAGATCAGCATCGGCAGCTCCGACGAGCAAATCGAGGGGGGCGCCGCTATTCGGATCCGTCCGTTGATCAACGAGGCCACTTCGCGCAACTCGTAGATCGACAGGTGCACATCCATCAGGATCCGCTCGGCATTGGGTAGAAAATTGGCCCCGGCTTCGGTCAGCGAGACGCTGCGGGTGGTCCGGTTGAACAGCTTTATGCCGACCTCTTCCTCGAATTTCGAGATCAGCGCTGAAAGGGCGGGCTGTGAAAGGCCCAGCACATTGCCGGCGCGGGTGAAGTTCTTGGTCCGGGCGACCTGCAGAAACGCTTCGATCTGGCGCAAGCGGTCAGACATCGAAAAGCTCCCCGCGCTCCGCTTGGTGACCGTAAAGCGGGCGCCGTCCTGCCGATTGGAGAAAATCTCTGTTGCTCCTGGCAGACATCGCCCGCCTGGTTCTCCCCGATCTCATACGCTGCTCTCCCCCAACGGATTCACTCAATTCTCATGCGGATCACCCGCCCCGAAGGGTAGGTAATCAAGAAATTGTATTGATGAAAAGGCCATCAACCAACTTCTCACCTATTAATTTCGACCACTCATTCGCGCGATTGTTCGGTTTGGGACAGAGACCCGGCCGATGAGAAGGTGCAGATCAATCGGTACCCGTCTGCGCGGCGGGCAGCATGTTCGCTTCGCTTATCCGCAGAATCTCGTTGAACAGATGGTCGATCTGAATTGGCTTTGCGACGTGCCCGTCAAAGCCGCAGGCAAGATATTCGTCGATCTGGTGGGTCATCGCATTCGCCGTCACGGCCAGCGCCGGGGCGGGGCAACGTTCGCTCTCGCGCTCGGCCTCGCGAAATGCGTTCAGGGCCTCGATCCCGTCCATCTCTGGCATGGCGATATCCATCAGGATGACATCGAACTGGTGTTGAGCGACCATCTGAACCGCCGCCTTGCCGCTGGCAACGACGGTTGATTTGGCCTTGATCTGTTTGAGCAGCAAGTCGATCAGGATCCGGTTGGTGGCATTGTCGTCAACGGCCAGAATCCGAAGGCCCCTCGGGACCATGGAATTGACGCTGACCCGCTTGGCCGCAGGGGCGGTCTGTTTCGCGATGGCCAGCGGCAGGGTCACGGTCACGGTTGTGCCGCCGCCGGGCGTGCTCTCGATCTCCTTGGAGCCCTGCATCGCGTCGATCAGCTTTTTCGTGATCGACATGCCGAGCCCGGTGCCCCCGAAACGCCGTGCGATCGACGTATCGGCCTGGCAGAATCCGTCAAAGATCTGCGCGAGTTGCTCCTGCGTCATCCCGATTCCGGTATCGCGTACGATGAGTTGCAGGGGTTGGCCGAAAGGGCCTTTCATATGGATATGCACCGAGCCCTGACTGGTGAACTTGATCGCATTGCCAACAAGGTTGTGCAGGATCTGTAGCACCCTCTGCGGGTCACCCAGCCGAGGCAGGCGGCTTCCCTCGTCGATTTCGCAGGAAAAGGCCAGGCCCTTTTCCTCGGCGCGGATGGCATGCAGCGTCGCGGCTTTCTCAACCAGATCCGCTGGTGTGAAAGCGACGGATTCAAGATCGAGTTTGCCTGCCTCGATCTTTGACAGGTCGAGCACATTGTTGATGATGCGCAGAAGATGCTCGCCCGACTCTCGGATCGTTTCGACGAACTGGCGCTGTTCAGGGTCCGAGATGCGCCGATCCAACTCCTGCGCCATGCCGATTACTCCGCTGAGCGGGGTGCGGATCTCGTGGCTCATGCTGGCAAGGAAGTCAGATTTCGCGCGGTTTGCCGTCTCGGCGCGTTGAACCGCGGTGTGGAGGGCCCCCAGCTCGCCGGTCTTGAGTGTGTCATCCGGCGCCACGAATGAGGGCGGTGACTCCTGTTTGACCTTCAAGGCCGCCTCTTGCCGACGGATCGTGCGACGCTGCAACAAAAGACCTGCGACGGCAACCGCCAGAAATCCCGCCAGCACAAGGGCGATCGCTGCAACAGGAAGGCCGTCGAGTGGGATCATCCGGTGGTTGTCTCCATGGGGCTCGCATCCCTCAATACGTTAAAACACGAATAAAATTCTAGAACCAGACTTAAGAGTCCAATCAACGGTGTAATTCGCGGGCGCTGCGGCAGAACATTGCCCTCAGGCGCGGTGAAACACCAAATGCCGGGGATCGGATCGCCGTTTCGCGAAAGAATGACATGGTTCCCGGTGCGCCATCGCGCACTCAAGCCGTCAGAAGGTCGAATCAAACTCGGGCGGTAGGTGTCTCGGATCTGTGGATAACTTCGCTCGGAGCTGTCGTTGGAATGCGAAGCTCAAAGGCCGCCCCGGGGGCGACTGCCAGACAGTCGATCGTGCCGCCATGCGCGCGGGCAACCTCGCGTGCGATGGCGAGGCCGAGACCCGAGCCGTCATCAACCGACTCATTGCCTCGACGAAAGCGTTGGAAGATCGTATCGCGCAGCTCTTCTGGCACGCCGGGGCCGTCGTCTTCCACTTGCAGTCGAGTGGTGCTG
Source organism: Pseudomonadota bacterium (assembly GCA_039028555.1). Classification (GTDB taxonomy): domain Bacteria; phylum Pseudomonadota; class Alphaproteobacteria; order Rhodobacterales; family Rhodobacteraceae; genus Thermohalobaculum. Next base: position 4,482 of record JBCCHW010000127.1, read on the forward strand.
GAATCTTGTTTCAGGATCACCCGCACCGGGGCGCCACAACCATAGCGGAGCGCATTATCGATCAGATTTTCTATCGCTTCGGAGAGCATCACGGGATCGGCCAGGATCGGCTCGAACGGGCCCTCGGCGATGAGGGAAAGATCGATCCCGCGGCGCAGGGCATCCGGTGCGCCCGCCATGGTGATCCCTTGGACGAGTTCGGCAGGGTCCACGAGGCGAAAGCCCGCCGCGTCGCGACCCTTTGCCTTTTCGAGAGAGAGAAGCTGTGCGGTCAGGCGCCCGACCCGGCGCGCGGCATCGGCAACTTCGCCGACCCGGTCGCGCAGGGTCGCTTCGTCCGGGGCGCCGATCGCGGCCTCGGCCTGGGCCTGCAGCGCGGCGATGGGGTTTCGCAGCTGATGGGCGGCATCCGAGATCAGCGCGTCGCGATCTTGAAACGCCCGCTGCAATCTGGCGAACAGGGCGTCCATCGCCTCGACCAGGCTCGTCGCTTCGCGCGGGACCGGGGCCTTGATCGGCGTGAGGTCGTTGGGCGAGCGCCGGGCGACCGAGCGGCGCAGCTCGATCAGCGGTCGCAGGCCCCAGCGAACACCGAACCAAACTACGAGCCCGGCGACGATAATGAGCGCGACGATCATCACCGTGCCCCGGGTCGCGACCAGAAGGCTGAGCGCCTCGCGCCGCCGCACCGTTTGCCAGACCGTTACCGTGACCCAGCCGCCGAAAGTTGGCTCGTCGATAAACTCGCGCAACGTCACGACCCGGACCGGGTCGCCATAATGGCTGCTGTCGAAGAAAACCGGGGCGTTGCCGCGTTTGGCAATTGTCTGTGGCGGCGCTGGCGGGTTGGCATAGCCGGTAATGAAATCGCCTCCCGGGCCACGCACATGATAAAAAATCTGGTCACCCAGCGCAGATGTCAGCGATTCCAGCAGACTCTCGGTCAGAAGATCCCCCTCGCTCAGCACCACATCGCGCGATACAACCAAAGCGACGGCGAGCAAAGTATCGTCGGACAGCGCTTCGCTGGTCTCCTCCGCCATCTGATAGCGAATGTAGGATGCGATCACCGCCACCAGGCAAAGCGGCGTCAGAATGATCACAAACAGCCGCCGGCGCAGCGACCCGCGCGTTGTCACGCGGGGTCTCCGTCGGACTTTGGCATCTCGTCGAGCATGTAACCAAGCCCGCGCGCGGTATGAATCTTGAGGCCCGAGCCCGCCAGTTTGCGCCTCAGGCGCGAGATCTGCAACTCGATCGCGTTCTCTTCGATATCGGCGCCGACGCCATAGACGGCATCGACAAGGGCTGATTTCGAAGCGATCCGCCCGAGCCGCGCGGCGAGCACTTCAAAGAGTGCCAGTTCGCGCCTCGACAGAACCAATGCGCCGTCGGGGCCGAAAATCCGCCGCCCGGTGCGGTCGAACCGCAAGGCCCCGAAAACCTCGTCGGCGGGCGCCGTTATCTGCGGGCGCCGCGCCAGCGCGCGAACCCGGGCGAGCAACTCGCGCATTTCGAAGGGTTTGACCAGGTAGTCATCCGCCCCCGCGTCCAGTCCGGCGATCCGGTCATCGGTATCGGCGCGGGCAGTCAGCATTAGCACAGGGCTTGTATCGCCCCGGGCCCGCATGGCGCTGAGAACCTCAAACCCCGACAGGCCGGGAAGGTTCACATCCAGGATCACCAGATCGGCACCGTGATCGGCCAGAAAGGCCCCGCCATCCCGACCATCGTAGATCAGATCCACCGCGTGGCCATGATCGCGCAGCGCCTTGGCGACGCCATCGGCGAGGAGCTGATTGTCCTCGATCATCACGATCCGCATGCTTTGTCCTGACAGGTTGTCGACAGCTTGATAGGTTAGCGTCTTGTATCCAATTCGCCAAAACCGAAACAATCGGCGACAAAATCAAGCTCTGATGAGCACTCTGGGAGAAAACGAATGACTCTGTATCGAAACATTTCACGGCGTGCTGTTCTGGGTCTCGCGGCGGCGGGTCTTGCGGCATCGGCGCTTCCAGCGCTGGCCGAGACCGATTTTTCCGGCGAGACCATCGAATGGATCATCCCCTTCAAGGAAGGGGGCGGGTCGGATAAGTGGTCGCGCTTTTATGCACCGCTCTTGTCCGAGGCGCTGCCGGGCAACCCGACCGTGGTGGTCAAGAACATGCCGGGCGCAGGCTCGACCAAGGGCGCCAACTGGTTCGCCCAGCGCGCCAAGTCGGACGGGCTGACAATTCTGGGTACCTCGGGCTCGACCCAGTTCCCCTTCCTGCTTGGCGATCCCCGGGTGCGCTATGACTATGCTGACTGGAACGTGGTGCTGGCCACCGCGACCGGCGGCGTCGCCTATCTGCCGCCCAATCTCGCCGCCCGCTGGGAGGTCGACCCCGCGGAAGTCATCGCGGATGTCGACTTTATCTATGGCAGCCAGGGCGCCACGCGGCTCGACCTCGTGCCGTTGCTCGCCTGGGAGATGCTGGGGATGAAGGTCGAGCCGGTCTTTGGCATCAAGGGGCGCGGCGACGGCCGGCTGATGTTTGAACGGGGCGAGGCGAATATCGACTATCAGACCTCGTCTGCCTTCCTCTCAAAGGTCACGCCGCTGGTCGAAGAGGGCAAGGCTGTGCCGATCATGACCTGGGGCGCGCTGGATGAAGAGGGTAATATCGTCCGCGACCCGACCTTCCCGGGGATCCCGACCTTCAAGGAGGTGTACACCCAGGTGAAGGGCGAGGCGCCATCTGGCCCCGCATGGGAGGCTTGGAAAGCCTTTTTCGTCGCCGGGTTCCCGGCCCAGAAGATGGTCTTTCTACCCAAAGGCACTGATCAGGAAATCATCGACACCTATTCAGCCGCCTTCAAGAAAGTGACCGAGCGGCCGGATTTTGCCGAGATCTCCAAGAAACGCCTGGGCGTTTACCCGCAGCTGACCGGCTCCGGCGCCGATGCCAAGCTCAAGCAGGGAACCCAGGTCGATCCCGATGCGATCGCCTGGATCAAGAACTGGCTCAAAGAACGCTATAACGTCGAGCTCTGAGAGACAGGGGCGCCGGATTTCCCCGGCGCCCCATCACAGTTCATAAAATCGCCGGAGGTGTCGTCATGGACCTCGTAACCACTGCGCTGCCCGCGCTGGCAGAGGCCTTTTCGCTGATCCTGACGCCCAGCGCGATCATGTATCTTGTCACCGGGGTTTTGCTGGGGCTTTGCGTCGGTGTCTTCCCGGGTCTGGGGGGGATCGCCGGGCTGTCGATGGTCTTGCCGTTCATTTATGGCATGGATCCCGTTTCCGGCCTGTCGCTGATGGTGGGGCTGGTGGCGGTGATCCCGACATCGGATACCTTTGCCTCGGTCCTGTTGGGGATCCCAGGCTCCTCCGCCAGCCAGGCGACCGTGCTCGACGGTTTCCCGCTCTCGAAAAAGGGACAGGCGGCCAAGGCGCTGGCGGCGGCCTTTACCTCGTCGCTGTTCGGTGGGATTTTCGGCGCCATCATCCTCACCTTTTTCATCCTGATTGCCCGCCCGCTGGTGCTCGCCTTTGGCGTGCCAGAGCTCTTGTTGCTGACCATTCTGGGCTTCTCGATGGTCGGCGTGCTCGCCGGGCAAAGCATGGTCAAGGGGTTGATCGCGGTGGGGCCTCGGCATGACGGTCGGGGCCATTGGCGAGGCGCCCGCACAGGGCAGCCCGCGCATGGATTTCGGGTCCTGGTATCTGCAGGACGGGTTTAGTCTGGTCATTGTCGGTCTCGGCATTTTTGCCATTCCCGAGATCATCTCGCTGCTCCGGCAGGATCGCGCCATCGCCGAAGAGGCGAAACTGGGCGCCGGCTGGTGGGACGGTGTCGCCGCCTGGTGGCAGAACCGCTGGCTCTCGCTGCGCTGTGCGGCAATCGGGGTGGTCGTGGGCGTCGTTCCGGGCCTTGGCGGCTCGGTCGTTGACTGGATCGCCTATGGGCATTCGGTGCAGACCACGAAAGACCGCTCGCAATTCGGCAAGGGAGAGATCCGCGGCGTGATCGGCCCCGAAAGCTCGAACAACGCCAAGGAGGGCGGCGGGCTCGTGCCGACCTTGCTGTTCGGGATCCCGGGCTCTGGCTCGATGGCTGTCTTTATCGGCGGCATGATCCTGCTCGGCTATGAGGCCGGGCCCCAGATGGTGCGCGACGATCTGCCGATCACCTATACAGTCGTCTGGTCGCTCGCGCTGGCCAATGTTGTTGGCGCGGGGCTCTGCATTTTCCTGTCCGGCGGGATCGCAAAGCTGACGACGATCCGCTTTCCGCTGCTCGCCCCGTTCCTCTTCATGATGATTTCCTTTGCGGCCTTCCAGTCGAAGCAGACCTCGTGGGATCTGGCGGCGCTGGTCGCAGTCGGGATCCTCGGGATCTTTCTGCGCCGGTTCGAGTGGTCGCGGCCTGCGTTCCTGATCGGGTTTGTGCTGGCGGATCAGGCCGAGGTCTATGCCTATCAGGCGACCCAGATTGCGATGCTCAAGGGCAAGACGGGCGGGCCCGCCGGGATGCTCGAGTATCTTTTCTCGCCTGTCAGCATCGTGCTGATCCTAATCATCGCCGTTTCCGTCTGGCTGGGTGCGCGGCAATCCAAGGCGATCCATGCGAGCGAGGAAGAGGCCGGCGATACCGCGCCCACCGGGTCGAAACGCGCGCCCTTTTTGTTTGCGCTGGCGGTCACGGCCTTCCTGGCGCTGGCTTTCGCCGATGCGATGAGCGTGCGGGTGCTGATTGACAAGGTCTTCCCGGCCACTGTTGCGGGGCTCTCGCTCTTTGCCGCGATCATCCTGTTGATCCGGATGCGGCTGATGCCCGAGGGGCATTTCCTGTTCGTCGACAACGAGGTGACGGGCGAGGATGCCACCGCGCCCCATAGCCTGTGGATAACGTTGGGCTGGTTCCTGTCGCTGCTGGCGCTGACAGCGCTGTTCGGGTTTGTGATTGCGCTCACGGTGTTTTTCGTCGCCTTCCTCGCGGTGCGGGCAAAGGCGCCGCCGGCGATGATCGCGATCCTGACCGCGGGAGGTGTCGGGTTTGTCGTGATGATGGCCTATCTGCTGAACCGCGACTTCCCGCCGGGCATGTTGCAGGAACTGGTCGAATTGCCCTGGCCGTTCAGCGGGCTCTGAGGTGCCGGGAATGCGCGAGGTGCTGGTCCTGCCCGGCGACGGGATCGGTCCGGAATTGGTGGAGGCCACCGAACGGGTGCTGGAATCGGCCAGCGCGGGCTTTGGCCTCGGGCTCAGGATGCGGCGCATGGCGATCGGTTTCGAGGCGCTGGAGATTCACGGAACTACAATGCCCAAGGCCGTGCTGGACGCCGCCCGGTTGGCAGACGGCGTGGTCCTCGGGCCGGTCTCGCACAATGCCTATCCGCCGGTGGCAGAGGGGGGGCTGAACCCCTCTGGCGTGCTGAGGAGAGAGCTTGATCTCTTTGCCAATATCCGCCCGGCGCGGCGGCGGCGGGCGGTTCCGGCTCCGGGAGGCGATATCAATCTGGTCATCGTGCGCGAGAATACCGAAGGGTTCTATGCCGACCGCACCATGTTTCAGGGCACGGGAGAGATCATGCCGACGCCCGATCTTGCCTTGGCGCTTCGAAAGGTGACGCGCGAAGGTTCGCGCCGGATTGCCGAGGCGGCGTTGGACATCGCGCGGGCCCGTCCGGCGAGGCGCCTGACCGCGGTACACAAGGCCAATGTGCTGCGGGTTTCGGACGGTTTGTTCCTGGAAGAGGTGCGCAAGGTTGCCGAAGCCGCGCCCGAGATCGTCTATGACGAAGTGCTGGTCGATGCCGCCGCAGCGCATCTGGTGCGCGACCCGGCACGGTTCGACGTGATCGTGACCACCAACATGTTCGGCGACATCCTCTCGGATCTCGCGTCGGAACTGGCTGGCGGGCTGGGGCTGGCGGGATCGCTCAATCTTGGCCATGCGGCAGCGGTTGCGCAGGCACAGCATGGCTCGGCGCCGGATATCGCGGGGCGGGGCGTGGCGAATCCCACCAGCCTGGTCCTGTCCGCCGCGATGCTGCTCGATCATCTCGGTATGGCCGAGGCTGCGCGTGCCA
>JBCCHW010000128.1:0-10524 GCA_039028555.1 Pseudomonadota bacterium
AGCTGGGCGAGATCAACGACGGCTATTTTGTCGAGTTTGGCGCGACCAACGGGATCACGATGTCAAACTCCCACATCCTGGAGAAAAACTATGGATGGCAGGGGATCGTGGCCGAACCCAACCCCGACTTCCATGAACGCCTGGCGCGCGAACGCGACTGTCATATCAGCCACAAATGCGTGTTTTCCCGCACGGGCGAGCAGGTTGCCTTTCTATGTACCGAAAAGGGGATGTACTCGCGCATGCGCGAGATTGATCCCGCCGATCACAACGAAGAAAGCATGCGGCAGAATCCGACCGAAATCATGGTCGAGACGGTCTCGCTGGACGATCTGCTCGATCAATTCGAGGCGCCCGACGTGATCGACTATATGTCTGTCGATACCGAAGGCTCGGAGCTGGAGATCCTGTCCGCCTTTGATTTCTCGAAGCGTTTCGTCAAGACCTTCACGGTGGAGCATAACTTTACCGATATGCGCGGGGCGATCCACGATCTGCTTTCGTCACAGGGCTATCGGCGCCGTTTCCCCGAATACACCCGGTTCGACGACTGGTACATTCACCAAGATGCGGCAATGCGCTGAGCCCGGATGCCAAGAGGTCAGATCATCGCGTTCCGCAACGACCGCCTGGGCGCACGGCTGTTATCACTGGTCAACGCGCAGCGCCTGGCGCTGGATTACGAGCTTCCCTTCGCGATGTACTGGCCTGAAGTTGCCGAAGTGGGGTCAGAGTTCAATGACCCGACCGAACTGTTCGATCGGGATTTCGTGGCGACGCATTTCATCGGGGCGGATACCTGGCGAGAGCTGCGCAAATCATCCGAAAAGCTTGTCGCGCGACCGGATCTGACCGGGGCGAAGCTGCGCGAGGCTATCGATGCGGGGCAATCCTTTACCGTCGAGATGGCTTTCGGATGCCTCAGCCTGCAAGGGGAGGACGCGTCGGCGACCATACGCCGCTGTGGCGACCTGTTTCGCCAGCTCCCGATGGAACCGCAATTGCAGCAGCTGACCACCGGCCTCGCCGAAACCTTGTCAGGCGCCACAGCCTATCACATTCGGCGCGGCGATCTGATCAGCGATATTCGCGCGAAGAACCGTCGTTGGCCGCACAAATTTGGTCCCAACGAGTACTACTATCAGCACATCGCTGGGGCATATGACGCGAGCAATGTGATCCTGCTGTTCTCCGACGACGCCGGCATCCTCTCGGAACTCAAGGGACGGTTTCCCAAATGCAAGACGCTCGATCAACTGATCGACTATGGAGCGCTGTCCCATGGCGCCCGTGATATGCTGGAGCTGTATGCAATGGCGTGTTGCGACGCGATCATCGCGCCGGAGCAATCGGCGTTCTCGACCACGGCGGCCGAACTGGGTGGCGTACGCCGGGCGAGCGTGAAGGAGGATCTGCCCGAGGGGCCCCGCAGCCAAGCCTCGGAAAATCTCTTGGAACGCGTCGCAGCCAGCCCGATCACGTCCGGGAACGCCGGTGAGATCGGTCAGTCGCTCACCCATCTCGAGGTCTATCTTTGCGCGCACGGGCGTGAGGAGGAAGCGCGGGCCCTTTATGCGCGCTTTGTCGAGGGTGGGGGAAACATCTCGTATATCGTGCCGCAGGCGATGGCGCTGATGATCGCGGCGGGCCAGTTCAAACAGGCGATTGCCCTGGGCGGCATGCAGGCACCCGATCAGCCCTATCATGAAAAAGACCTGATGACCTGCCGGCTGTTGGAAGCCGCCGCGTTTGCGGCGATGGGTGAGCTTGGCTCGGCCCGCCACAGGTTGGAAAACGCGTTCTGGCTCGCCCCCACATTTGGCGATCTGTCGCGAATCCTGCCGATCCTGCTCATGAATGGCGGTCTTGAGGCGGCGTCTTTTCCGCCGGTTGCCGCCGATCTGGTGGCGCTCACCGGGCGGGCATTGGGCTACGAGAAGACGAAACACCCCGCCTTGGCGCGCCTTGCCGCCCTGTCCCCTGCCGATGCGCCATCGGAGATACCGAAATCAGGCAATCTCGAGGTTGTGCAACTGGACTGGGCGCATCTGCTCGGGGGCGCCCGGGTCGCCGAGCGTGCGCTCGACTCCGCGATCGGAAAGAAACTGATCCGAATCGTCGAGCGTAAAGCCACCAGCGGGAATGCCGATATCGAGATTGTCGGTCTTAGCGAGGTTGTCCGCGCCTATCAGGGCGACTTGGGCGAGGCCGTCGCAAATCTCGACAACCTGGTCGAAAAGGCGCCCGATCATGCCATGACACGGCAAAGACGGAGCCATGTGCTCCGCCTAATGCGCGCATGGTCTGATGCTGCAGACGAGGCGCTGATCGCCGTGCAATTGCTGGACGTTCCGACCATGCGGGCCTGGTCCGGTATCTGTCTCGCCCAGGCCAATCGGTTGGAGGAAGCTCGCGATCACCTGACCGAGGCCCTTGGGCGCGGGAGCGCCCTCGCGACCGGGCCCGCAAATCTGGCACGTGTCTTGACCAAGCTGGACGAGCCGACCGCTGCCCTGAATGCCATCGACACAGCCTTGCAGCTTGCGCCAAACAATGCTCGTTTTCAGGTGACCAAGGCGGAACTGCTGGCTGAAACGGGTGAGGTGAAAGCTGCGTTTGAGGTGCTCGAAACCTTGCGGGAAAGCCGCAGGATGCCGAATTCCGCCCTGCGCCTCGCGTCGGCGCTAAGGAAGCAGATGGGTGAACAGAGTGTTGACGCCGAATTGCACCGGCCGGGCTGACGCCGGCGCGCGGGCATTCCGACATCTCGTGTAATTTTTCCTTTTATAACTGGTAAGATTTAATCGATTTATGTCAGCCTGGCTTACGGCTAATCTCTCGTTCGTTCGAGTACCAAGATGGGAAAGGAAGCTGCCTGACATGGCCGCAGATCAAATGACCGTTTCGGTATGGCGCGGCGGCCCGGGCGGTGGCGATTTCAAGGACTATGCCGTGCCACGTTTCGACAACCAGACGGTGCTGGATGTTGTCGCGTGGATACAACAGGAAACCGACCCGACACTTTCCTATCGTTTTGCCTGCCGCGTTGGCATGTGCGGATCCTGCGGGATGGTCGTCAACGGGGTTCCCAGATGGACCTGCCGGACCCATGTGCAGCGGGTGCTCGAGGCCAATCGCATCGAAATCGCCCCCTTGCGCAATCTCCCCGTGATCAAGGATCTGGCGGTCGATATGGACCCGTTCTTTGAAAAATGGATCGCCGCAGAGGGGCGCTTTCACGCCAGCAAGTCCCGTCGCGATGACGTTCAGGAAGTTGTCCCCGATACCGAAGAGCGCGCGGCGGTCGATGCCGGTATAGAGTGCATCAATTGCTCGGTCTGCTATGCGGCGTGCGATACCGTCGCGGGCAACCCGGACTTTCTGGGACCGGCGGCATTGAACCGGGCATGGACGCTGTTCAACGATGTCAAGAATGACGGCAGAGAGGCCATTCTGGATGCGGTGTCGCACTCAGGCGGGTGTCATAGCTGCCATTCCATGGGCAACTGCTCGCAGCATTGTCCGAACGACCTGAATCCGATGCAAGCCATCGCCGGGTTGAAGCGCGCGACCGTCCGCAGGGCATTGGGAGGGCGATAATGGACCTGCGCCTTTATCTTTTGCAGCGGCTCAGCGCCCTTGTCATGGCGCCTTTGGTGATTGGGCATATCGCCGTCATGATCTATGCGGTTCAGGGCGGCCTGTCGGCGTCGGAGATCCTCTCGCGGACCCAGGGGTCCATCGGCTGGGCGCTGTTTTATGGCTTGTTCGTCCTGGCCGTCTCGGTTCACGCGGCCATCGGTCTGCGCGTCATTGCCGGTGAGTGGCTGGGGTTTCGCCGCGGTTACCTCGCCGCCACCATGTGGATTTCGGGTCTCGTGCTGCTCGCGATGGGGATGCGCGCCGTTTGGGCGGTCACTGCGGGGGGCGTGTCATGATCCGCCCCCACAGGGCTCATCCGCTCTGGCTTGCCTTTGTCTTGCACCGGGTCTCCGGGTTGCTGCTGGCCTTTTTCCTGCCGGTGCATTTCTGGGTTCTGTCTCAGGCGCTGGATCAGGCGGCGCTCGACGGTTTGCTGCGCTGGACCGAGCTTCCCCTGGTCAAGGCAGCCGAGTTCGGCCTGGTCTTTCTGCTGGCTGTCCACTTTTTTGGCGGCCTGCGTCTGTTGGCCTTTGAACTGTTGCCCTGGAGCGCCGGGCACAAGACCCTCGCGGCCGGTGCTGTCGGCCTTTCGGTGCTGGTCTCCGGCACGTTCCTTTTGCAGGCGGTCTAGCGATGACAGTGGCATCAGAAATCGAACGGCATGAAACCGATATCCTGATCCTTGGCACCGGCGGTGCCGGTCTGTTCGGCGCGCTGCATGCGCTCCAGGCGGCGCCTGACGCCAAGGTGACCGTTGCCGTCAAGGGGCTGATCGGCAAATGCGGTTGCACGCGGATGGTACAGGGCGGCTACAACGTGGCGCTTGGCCCCGGCGACAGTGTCGAGCGCCATTTCATGGACACGATCGTCGGCGGGAAATGGCTGCCGGATCAGGACATGGCCTGGCGCCTGTGTGAACAGGCCGTCGTGCGGGTTCGCGAACTGGAAAACGAGATCGGCTGTTTCTTTGACCGCAATCCGGACGGTACCCTGCATCACAAGGCCTTGGCCGGGCAAACCGCTGACCGCACGGTGCACAAGGGGGATCTGACCGGCATCGAGATCATCAACCGCCTGATGGAGCAGGTGCTTGCCAGCGGTGTCGAGAAACTGCAGGAGCATCGCGCCATCGGTTTGATCCCGACCCGCGATGGCGGCGGGTTAGCGGGCGTGCTTTTCATCGACATGCGCACCGGTCGGTTCCGGTTCGTGCGCGCCAAGGCGGTACTGATGGCGACCGGTGGCGGCCCGACCATGTACAAGTATCACACCCCGTCAGGCGACAAGACCATGGATGGGCTGGCCATGGCGATGCGCGCGGGGCTCAAGCTGCGCGATATGGAAATGGTGCAGTTCCACCCAACCGGCCTGCTGGCCGGCGAGCATTCGAAAATGACCGGCACTGTGCTGGAGGAGGGCTTGCGCGGCGCGGGCGGGCATCTGCTGAATGCCGCCGGGCATCGTTTCATGTTCGACTATGACGGCAAGGGGGAGCGTGCCACCCGCGATGTGGTCAGCCGCGGGATCTATGCCGAGATGCGCAAATCGAACGATCCCGACCAGATCGGCATGTTCATCTCGATGGGGCATCTGGGGCCTGAGAATGTGGCGAAGAAATTCAAGGGCATGGTCAAACGCTGCGCCGATTGCGGCTTTGACCTGGCTGGTGGTCGCGTCGAGGTCGTGCCGACGGCGCATTACTTCATGGGGGGGGTCGTCGTCGATGTCGACACCCGTGCGGTGGGCATGGAAGGCCTCTATGTCGCCGGAGAGGACGCCGGAGGTGCCCATGGTTCGAACCGGCTCGGGGGGAATGGCGTTGCCAATTCCACGGTCTATGGTGGCATCGCGGGGGAGACGATGGCCCTGGATATCCGGAGGTTCGGCACGCTGCGCGATCCGGACGAAGCGGTTCTGGAGGCGGAAGTTGCCCGCGCGTGTGCGCCCTTTGCGCGCCCCGTCGGCCCCGTTCAGCCTTTGCGCCGGGTGCTGCAGGACGCGATGTGGGAGGATGTCGGTGTGATGCGGACCCGCGATGGGCTTGAACGGGGATTGGCGCGGGTCGCGTCGATGCAGGCGGATCTCGCCGATACCGGGGTTGACGGCACCGACCTCGCGTTCAATCTCACCTGGCACGACTGGCTGAACATGGCGTCGCTGGTTGAAGTGTCCGAAGCGATTGCCCATTCAGCCCTGGCGCGCGAGAACTCCCGCGGTGCGCATTTCCGCGAGGATTTCGCGGAAGAGGGCGATCTAAACGAGTCCTATTTCACCACGGTTCAGAAGTCAGGCGAGTCCCTGCGTGTCGCGCGGGAGGCTGTAGAGTTCACAATCGTACGTCCGGGCGATACCATTCTGCCCAAAGGAGACCCCGAAACCCTGGTCGCGGCACCTCCCGCTGCCCCGGAACCAGAAAGGGAGACAGCACAGTGATTGCCATTGACCTGATCCGATCCACAGCCGAGACGCTGATGGACAAGGCCGCTATCGAAATCCCCGATGACTACCTCGACGGGTTGAAAGCCACCGCCGCCGAGGAGGACGGGGATTTGTCGAGCTTTGTCCTTCAGGCGATGCTCGAGAATTACGAGGTCGCCAAAGAGGATCGCCGGGCCATGTGCGGCGATACCGGCTGTCCCCGCTGGTTCGTCAAGATGGGAAATGAGGCCCGGGTCGAGGGAGGGCCAATTGCGCTGGAGGAGGCGCTTCGCCGGGCGACCGCAGAGGCGACCAATGGCGTCCCGCTGCGCCCCAATCGCGTTCATCCCCTATGGCGCACCGATCACAACAACAATGTCGGAATCGGCGCGCCGGAGATCGAATACGGCTTTGAGCCTGGCGGCGACTGGATCGATCTGATCACGGTGCACAAGGGCGGATTGTTCGGAACGGACTATCGCATGCTGTTCCCCAGCGACGGGATCGAGGGGATCAAGCGGTTCTACCTCGACAGTCTTGCAGCCTTTGGCAAGCGTGGGCTCGCCTGTCAGCCGGCGATCATCGGGATCGGCCTGGGCGGGTCAAAGGATACCTGCATGGTTCTGGGCAAACGGGCGGCCTGCCTGCGTACGGTTGGCGACAGAAACCCGGATCCGAAGATCGCTGAACTCGAACTGGAGTTTACCGAAATTGGCAATTCCATCGGGATGGGCCCGATGGGCTTTGTGGGCAAGTCGATGGTCATCGATTGCCATATCGAGGTTGGTTACTGTCATACCGGCGGGATGCAGATGAGTGTCCATGCCTTCTGCCTCTCGTCCCGGCGGGCCTGCGCGCGTGTCTGGGGCGACGGGCGCGTCGAGTATCGAACGGACCCGGACTGGTTCACGCCCTATCAGCGGCGCGAAACGGTCGATTGGCCCGAGACGGCCGTCGCGGCGGAGTAGGGCGATGGTGCGCAAGATCCGCCTCTCGACGACCCCGACGCCGCAAGCCCTGGCCGAGCTTAAACTGGGTGACATCGTCTATCTCGACGGCTTGATGTATACGGCACGCGAGGGCGTCTACATGCGCGCGTTGGAGGAGCAGGCCAATATCCCCATGGAGTTGCCGTCGGAATCGGCGGCGAATTTTCACTGCTCCCCGGCGGCGACAATCAACCCCGATGGCAGCTTTACCCTGGGCGCTGTCACGGCGACCGCCAGCTTTCGCTTTGCCAAATGGATTGGCGAGTGGTTCGCGAAATCCGGCGCGAAACTTGTGATCGGCAAGGGCGGCATGAGCCCGGAGACTTATCGCGAACATTTCGTGCCAAACGGTGCGATTTATCTGACCACGGTTGGATATGGAACCGGAGCCTTGCTCGGCCGCGGTGTCGAGAATGTCGAGGCGGTTCATTGGGCCGATGAACTCGGCATGGCGCAGGCGATGTGGGTGCTCAAATGCAATCAGATGGGTCCGTTTATCGTGGCGTCCGATCTGGCGGGAAACTGCCTGTTCGAGCGGGAAAACAAGAAGACCGCCCCCAGTCTTTCGGCCGCCTATCAAGGAACCCGCCCGGCGACCATGAAGCGGTATGGCGAGACAGACGACCGTACCGACGAGGTGATTTAGGCGCCCTTGTCAATGGCGCCTTGGTCAAAGCGTCCGATCCGCACGGCAGCCTGTAAACAGCCGAGCAATGCGTCCAGGACCGGTTGCTTTAGGCTGTCGCGCCGTCGGAGCAGGCCGATTACCCGGGCTTTCGGGGCCGGTGACAGCGGGATCCTTTTAAGCGGGAGTTGGTTGGGCGCGGCAACCGCCTGTCGTGGCACGATCGAGACGCCCAGATTGGCATAGACCATGCTCGAGATGACCTCGAGATTGGGGATCTCCATGGTCTCTGATACCTCGATACGCTGATCCTGCATCCAGGCCTCGATCATTGTGCCGACAACTGCCTGGAGCGAGAAACGGATATAGGGATTGGAGCGGAGCAACTCGATCGGGTCGTCGCTTTCGGTCTCTGGCGAGGCGAGCAGTTCCATCTCCTCGCGTGCGAACTCGGTAAAGACATGCTGGCGGGGCACCAGCGCCATCCGGGTCAGGATCGCGCCGTCCAGTGCGCCGCGCCCCACTTGCCCGGCGAGATCGGTCGACAGGCCCGGCACCACCCGCACCCGCAGCCCGGGATGCCCGGCCTTGAGCAGGGCCAGCGCAAAGGGAACCATCCCGGTCAGGGTCGTAGGCACCGCGCCCAACACAAGCTCGCCATGAAACCCGATCTCGTCATCAATCGCCGAGGCCATGCCGTCATAGGCCGCAACCACATCCCGCGCACGTGCCACCAGCGCGCGACCGGTGGGTGTAAGATGACGGCTCCGCCGCGATCGATCGAAAAGCGCGACGCCCCAGTCAGCCTCGAGCGCCTTCATCTGTTGGCTGACGGCGGCATGCGTGACGAAAACCGCCCCCGCCGCAGCGGTGAAGCTACCGTGATCGGCGACGGCAATGAGCGTTCTGAGATAGCGAATCGACATGGAGATCAGGTTTCTTTGCTTTTAAACGCCTGTGACCGAGGTTTGGTTATGTAAGTAACGCTTACGAAACAGGCAGCGCATAGGTCAAACCCTTCAGCCCTGTTTCGCGTGACAGACGGAATGGCCCTCGAACCCATCGGTCAGCGAACTCCCTTCAGGCTGCCGCAAAGATGGTTCACGTGCCAGGTTTGGTCTGCTACGCTTCGCGCGTGCAGCATCGAACACCGCCCGCACATGGAGGATTTGCGGAACCAAAAGGCCAGCGAGAGCATTTCAGCTCGGCACAGTCCCGCCAATCCAACGTCGACCTAACCTGATCACGAGGTTCACTATGAAAATCGCCGATGTTCGTGCGAATGCCTTCGCCATGCCACTCAACAACCCCTCGTACCCCAAAGGTCCGTACAAGTTCTACAATCGTGAGTTCTTTAACATCGTTTATCGGACCGACCCCGAGACGCTGCGCGAGATCGTGCCTGAACCGCTTGAACCTATTGGCGACACGGTGACCTACGAGTTCATCCGCATGCCGGATTCCACGGGGTTTGGCGATTACACCGAGTCCGGCCAGGTCATCCCCGTTCGGTTCACCGCGGCCGATGGCACGGTGCAAGAGGGCGGTTATGTGCATGCGATGTACCTCGACGACGATTCCCCGATCGCTGGCGGGCGGGAAATCTGGGGGTTCCCGAAAAAGCTGGCAAAGCCGGCGATCAAGCACGAATTCGAAACATTGGTCGCCACGCTGCATTATGGCTCGGTTCTCTGCGTTTCGGCGAGCATGGGATACAAGCACCACGAAATGCCGCTGGAACCGCTGCGCGAAGCGCTCAAGAAACCCGCATTCATGATCAAGATCATTCCCCATGTCGATTGCACGCCCCGGGTATGTGAACTGGTGCGCTATTATCTCGAGGATGTGACGGTTAAGGGCGCATGGACCGGGCCGGCGGCCCTTCAGCTGTTTGATCATGTGCAATGCGATGTGGCGAAACTACCAGTGCACGAGGTGGTCTCGGCCTCGCACTACATCACCGATCTGACATTGGGCCTTGGCGAGGTCGTCCATGACTATCTGGCCTGAGATGGCTGGGGCCGGTGGTGTGCTGATGCTGGCCCCGAACACATGGCTCGCGCATGCCCGGGATCTCTGACTTTCGCTCCATCGTTGACGTGGTGCGGGAAAGCTTCGTACCTTCGCATCGGCCTCGCCGGATTTTTGAAAGAGCGAGCCGGCGCCAGATGTAGACTCAAGTCAGCGGGATAAGAGGGAAAATGGGACTGCTCGGACGACCATTGGACAACTACGATTACCTGACCTTTGCGGCGGGTATCCTGATCCTGATCGCTTTCATGACCCTCATTCTGTTCATCATGGGATTGCCGGGGCGTATCGCGGTCAGACGCAATCACCCGCATGCCGAATCGGTCAAGGTCATGGGATATATGGGGTTTCTTGCGGTTGTCCCATGGGTGCATGCCTTTATGTGGGCGTTCCATGACTCCATGACCATCGATGTGCGCCGTTTTCCCAAGGAGGAGCAAGAGGCCATACGCAAGGAAATCGACCGCCTGAAGGGAGCAGATGACAAGCCGGCTCCAGAAACTGCCGAGGGTGGGTCTGCGCCGGACGCCGCCGCCGCCGATCCAAAGACCTGACAGCGCGATGCGCCACATCTAGGTCCGCCTCTGCTCGTCCCGAAGGAAACCGCCCATGTTCATCGCCCTGTGCATCACGCTTTTTTATGTGATCTTCGTATGGCTGGTGTTCTTTAAATTCGAGCTTTTGAAGTTCAACATCGTTTGGGGCAGATAAGCGGCGGTTTCGATAACACCTTGAACGCTGTTTTCACCCTCGCCTTGTCGCTCGCCCGACAGTAGAAGTTTCTCTGGACGAATGGCGACGATCAACCTGTCACCTTCC
>JBCCHW010000129.1:0-10430 GCA_039028555.1 Pseudomonadota bacterium
CTGTTTCAAGATCTCGGCCGAGGGGCCATCGCTGACCACATCGGCGACAATCGCGCCATAGGGCTCGTCAAGGCCGACGGCATCCGCCATCTGATAGGTCACGTCCTGAATGGCGACACCCAGCCAGCCACGCTCGACCATGCCCTTTTCCATCAGTTCCGCCACCACATCGGTGACCGTGTTCGACGGAATGGCAAAGCCGACACCGACCGAGCCGCCCGAGGTCGAGTAGATCGCCGAGTTCACGCCGATCACATCGCCTTCCTCGTTGAACAGCGGGCCGCCCGAGTTGCCCCGGTTGATCGCCGCATCGGTCTGGATAAAGTCGACATAAGGCCCGGCATTGATGTCGCGCGCGATGCCCGACACGATCCCGGTGGTGACCGAGCCGCCCAGGCCAAACGGGTTGCCGAGCGCGATCACGTCCTCACCCACGCGCAGCTCTGCGCTGTCGGCGAGATCAAGCGCGGGCAGGCCTGTCGCCTCGACCTTCAACAGGGCAAGGTCGGTCTGCGCATCGGCGCCCACAACCTCGGCCACATACTCCTTGCGGTCCGACATGCGCACCATGATGTGGTCGGCGCCATCAATCACGTGATGGTTGGTGACGATGTACCCGTCGCTGCCGATCACAAAGCCCGAGCCGAGACCGCTGGCGGGCGACGGCTGTGGGCCACCCTGGCCGCGCTGGCCGTCCTTGAACATCTCCGGCGGCATGAAGCGCTTGAAGAACTCGCGCATCTGCGGGTCGTCGCCCCAGTTCGGGCCGCCCGGGGTGCCTGCCTTGGTCATGGTCTTGTTGGAGATCACCATCACCACGCTGGGTTCGAGCCGTTCGACCAGATCGGGAAGGCTCTCCTCGCCGGCTTTTTGCGCCGCGACAGAGGTCGATGCCGCCAGCAGCCCCAGCGCAATCGCGCCTGCGCCAACTGCAAGTGCCGGGCGGGCCGCACGAAGCTTTATCGGTTGTGCCATGTATTGTAACTCCATGTGTCTACCGCGCCACCCTGTGCAGCGCTCGGACAAACATGACGTTTCAGCCTGTCGGGAAGCTTTAGTGTGGATGAACAATAGTTAATCTTTGCGTGCGCCGATCGATGATCGCCAAGCGCGGCCCGGGACTGCGAGAAAAGGTGACTTATCAATGAAGCAACGTCGAAAACCGCCGCTGAACACCGCCCTGACAGCCTGCCTGATCGCCGCCAGCCTCGCCGCGGCGGCGACCCGATCCGCCGCCCAGACGCCCGATTACAGCTATCTCGACGAAAGCTGCAACGCCAACGGATATGTCCTGAGCCCCGGGCCCGACGCGGCTGAAACGCATCCTCGGGCGCTGTTGACGACGGGGAAGACCTATCTCGGCAAGACCTGCGACGCCTTCAATCGCGATCTGGGCAAAGGGGCCTGGTGCTGGGCCAATGGCGGGCTGAATGTGGAGCTGGGGGGCGTCGCCTATGGTCTGGCCCGCTATGAGCTGTTCTGCGCCCATCCCGCGCTCGACCCCGGCGCCTGTGGCTGCGGCGCCCATCCCCTGCCCGCCTGGGACCAGTGACATCCTGGGACCAGTCAAACCGTGCGATCAGTGACACCGTGCGACCAGTGAAACCGCCCGCCGCGACGGGGAGGCGCATCAGTCTCAGCGTTCGGGGAGGCTCACACCCGCATTCGCCCGGGCAGAACCGGTGGTGGGGGATCCTGGAATCGAACCAAGCATGGGTTACCCCGGCGGATTTACAGTCCGCTGCCGCACCTTGCAGCACATCCCCCCTGCCCGGATGCCGTCATGGCCGCCGCCCTGGGTGCGAGCGATGTAGGCGGCGCAGACCGGCGATGTCAAGCCTGAATGGCGGGCCCGCTTGCGGCCCGCCCGGCACCCCAGTATGGTCGCCGCTTTCCTGGGAAAGGGACAGCCAATGGCGGCGCCGACGCGCAAACCGAAATGGGCGATCGACAAGGAGCGCCGCCGCAGATCCGAGCCCGACAGGGTCTGGCTGTTCGGCCTGCACGCGGTGCGCGACGCGTTGCAGAACCAGGCCCGCGACCGGCACCGTCTGATCGTGACCCCGAATGCCGAGCGCAAGCTGGCCGACGCGATCGAAGCCGCCGGCATGACGCCCGAGGTCGCCGACCCGCGCCGCTTCACCGCCCCGCTTGATCCGCAATCGGTGCATCAGGGCGCGGCGCTGGAGGTCGATCCGCTCGACTGGGGCGACCTGACCAGCCTGTGCAAACCCTATCCAAAGGACCCCGCCCCCATCGCGGTCGCGCTCGACCGGGTGACCGACCCCCACAATGTCGGCGCCATTCTGCGCTCGGCCGAGGTGTTCGGCGCGCGGGCCGTGATCGCCCCTCAGCATCACTCGGCGCCCGAAACCGGCGCGCTGGCCAAAACCGCCTCTGGCGCGTTGGAACGCCAGCCCTATCTGAGGCTTCGCAACCTTGCCGATGCGCTCGAGCATCTGGCGGGGCTGGGCTATCGGCTGATCGGGCTGGACGGCACGGCAGAGGCCACGCTGGACGACGCCATCGCCGCCGCCCGCCCGGGCCCGATCTGCCTGGTGCTGGGCGCCGAGGGGCCGGGGCTGCGGATGAAAACCCGCGAAACCTGCCATCAACTGGCGCGAATCGACTCAACCGGTGCGTTTGGATCGCTGAATGTTTCTAATGCTGCGGCTGTCTCACTTTACGCAGCGCGCGCCGGATACACGACCTAAATCGGGAATTTCCTCACGAATTTGCGACTAAGGGTTACAGATCAGCAATTATTACCCCATATTGTTCAGGTGGAAGCTGGGGTTGAACGACCAGCTTTGAATAACACTGTCCCTCGTTCCGACTTTAGGTCCGCCGGTTTCCTCCCCCTTCGAAACCAGGCGGGCCTTTTTTATGTCCTGAACGTGCGTTTCCTGTTAGGCCAAGTCTCGCCACGAAGCAACGCGACATGCCAATGGGATCGCCAAAGTATTCAGACGCAAAGTTACGCAAGATCCTGAGCCGGACCAAGTCGATTGCCGCCGTCGGCGTCTCGACCAACCGGGTCCGGCCCTCGTATATCGTGACCCGCTATCTCGACAGCCGCGGCTTTCGCATCGTGCCGGTGAACCCGGTCTATGAGGGGGCGGCATTGTTCGGAACCCCGATCTATCCGAGCCTCGCGGCGATCCCCGGCGATCAGGATCCCATCCATATGGTCGAGATCTTCCGCCGCTCGGAAGAAGCCGGCGCCGTGGTCGATCAGGCGATCGAGGCGCTGGGCGACCGGGGTCTGAAAACCATCTGGATGCAGATCGGCGTGATCGACAAAAAGGCCGCCAAGCGTGCCAGAAAGGCCGGGCTGACGGTGATCATGGACCGCTGTCCAAAGATCGAGTACCAGCGGCTTTGGGGCGAGCTCGGCTGGGGCGGGTTCAACACCGGCATTATCTCGTCGAAGCTTTGATCTGACGCGCGATCACAACTTGGTCAGCTGGGTGTCTATCGGCTGACCGGCCGTGGCATTCTGTCTATGTGAACAATGACGGGGAAACTACCGCTCCGTTTTCTGATCCGAGGAGATTTCGATGCACCGCCTGATCCTGCCCGCCCTTGGCCTGATGCTCGCCGCCGCCCCGCTCACCGCGACACCGGCCGCTGCCGCCGAGGATCCGGTCTATCAGAGCTTTCTGGGCACCGCGATCGACGGCACCGACCCGGTCGCCTATTTCACCCAAGGCAAGCCCGTGGCGGGCTCGTCCGACTTCACCCACGACTGGAACGGCGCCACCTGGCGCTTTGCCAGCGCCGAGAACCGCGACCTCTTTGCCGCTGACCCTTTGAAATACGCGCCCCAGTATGGCGGCTATTGCGCCTGGGCGGTCAGCCAGGGCTATACCGCCTCGACCGACCCGGACGCCTGGTCGATCGTCGATGGCAAGCTCTATCTCAACTATAACCAGAGCGTTCAGGAGAAATGGGAGCGCGACATCCCCGGCTATATCGTTGCAGGCGACGAGAACTGGCCAAAGGTCCTGAACTGACCGGAGCCGCGTTTCCTGGTGATCTGACGGGTGCAATCGCGCCGGAAATCCGCTAGGACCGGCGGCAGAGACCCATCAACCCATCATGGAGACCCCGATGACCGCCAAGAAACCCGGTTTCGACACCCTTCAGATTCATGCCGGCGCCCGGCCCGACCCGACAACCGGCGCTCGTCAGACACCAATTTATCAGACCACCGCCTATTGCTTTCGCGATGCCGATCACGCGGCGGCGCTGTTCAATCTCCAAGAGGTCGGTTTCATCTATTCACGCCTGACCAACCCCACCGTCTCGGTCCTGCAGGAGCGGGTCGCGACGCTGGAGGGGGGTGTCGGCGCCACCGCGTGCTCGTCGGGCCATGCCGCGCAGATCCTGGCGCTGTTCCCGCTGATGAGCCCCGGCGACAACGTGGTCGTGTCTGACCGGCTCTATGGCGGCTCGGTCACGCAGTTCACCCACACGATCAAGAAATTCGGCTGGGAGGCGCGCTTTGTTGATATCAACGATTTCGACGATATCGCCGCCAAATGCGATGCGAAAACCAAGGCGGTTTTCTGCGAGTCGATCTCGAATCCCGGCGGTGATGTCACCAACCTGCCCCGCGTCGCCCAGGTGGCCGGGGAGCATGGCGTGCCGCTGTTGGTCGACAACACCTCTGCCTCGCCCTATCTCTGCCGCCCGATCGAGCATGGCGCGACGATCGTGATCCACTCCACCACCAAATATCTCAGCGGCAACGGCACCTCGATGGGGGGCGTCGTGGTCGACAGCGGCAATTTCGACTGGTCGGCGTCAGGCAAGTTCCCCTCGCTCAGCCAGCCCGAGGAGGCCTATCACGGCCTCAAGTTCCACGAGACCTTTGGCCCGCTCGCCTATACGCTTTACGGTCATGCGGTCGGGCTGCGCGATCTCGGCTTTTGCCAAAGCCCGCAGAACGCCTTCTATACCCTGCTGGGGATCGAGACGCTGAGCCTGCGCATGGAGCGCCATGTGGCCAACGCCCTCAAGGTCGCCGAATGGCTCGAAGGCCACGCGGCGGTCAAGGCGGTGAACTATGCCGGGCTGAAAAGCTCGATCTACGCGAAACGGGTGGAAAAGCTGTTCCCGCGCGGCGCGGGCGCGCTGTTCACCGCGCAGCTCAAAGACGGCTATGACGCCTGTGTGAAGCTGGTCGACAGCCTCGAGCTGTTCTCGCATGTGGCCAATCTGGGCGATGCACGCTCGCTGATCATCCACTCGGCCTCGACCACCCACCGCCAGCTGACGGACGAACAGCGCGAGGTGGCGGGCGCGGGCAATGACGTGGTGCGCCTCTCGATCGGGATCGAGGATGCCGAGGATCTGATCGCCGATCTCGAACAGGGCCTCGCCCAGGCCAGCCCAAAGAAAAAGGCAGCGCCAAAGAAGGCGGCGAAAAAGACCAGAAAGGCCGCCTGACGCAACGCGGCGGACCCGGCCATGCCCAAAAGCCTCGTCTGGCTCGCCTCCTATCCGAAGTCGGGGAACACCTGGCTTCGGGCTTTCCTGGCGAACTATTTCTATCAGGCCGACCGGGCGATCCCGCTCAGCAAGATCCATCAGGTCAGCTTTGGCGACAGCGGGTTCGAGGCCTATGCACGCCGCGCACCCATCGACCACCGCCACCTCAACCCGGGCCAGTTGCTCCGGCTGCGCACGGACTGGCTGACCGAGATCTCGCATCGCGGGCCGGTCAATTTCGTCAAGACCCATAACGCGCATACCCGGCTGGGGCCCGGCTGGTGGATCCCGGCCGCGCTGACCCATTCGGCGATCTACATCCTCCGCGACCCGCGCGACATGGTGCTCTCCTATGCCGATCACTGGGGCATCCCGGTCGAGCGGGCCGCGGCCCAGATCGCCGACAAGCGCAACCAGATCCAGGCCAATGCCAAGAGCGTGACCCAGTTCCTCGGCAGCTGGTCCACCCATGTGGAGGGCTGGGCCAAGGCGCGTGAATTCCGCACCATCGTCGTGCGTTACGAGGATATGCTGACCCAGCCTGACAAGGAATTCGCCCGCATCCTCACCCATATCGGCGCCCCGGTCGAGGCCAAGGGGCTGGCCCAGGCGGTCGAGCGCTCCTCCTTTAGCACCCTCGCCCGCGACGAGGCGAGCAACGGTTTCTCCGAACGCGGGCCGCAACAGGAAACGTTCTTCCGCAGCGGCACCTCCGGCGGCTGGCGCAGCACCCTGCCCCCGGATCTCGCGGCCCAGATCTGGCAGGATCACCGCAGCGTGATGCGGCGGTACAAATACACCGAGGCGTGACGCCCCGCAGAAAGGCAGCCAGGCATGCAGTGGATCCTGCAGGAATTGAGGACACGACCAAACTGGCGGCCGCCCTCGACCGGCCGGGCATTGCCTATACATGGCACAAGGTCACCCCCTTTATCGGCGAGCTGACGCCAGAGCCCACCATCCCGAACCCCAAATGTCGTTCTCTTTGGCGCCTATACCTTGGGGCGTTTCGCCGAAACGCACGGTCTCAAACCGGGAGTTTTCCGCATACGGCCATTCGTGACGGAAACGGCATGGCAACCCCATCTTCTCAATGGCACGGACGCCGTTTTCCTGACCCTGCGCGACATGCCCGGCAACCTGCCGGACACTGCTGAGGAATGGTTCGTCAGACCCGTCGGAGACAGCAAGGAACTGCCCGGTAAGGTCATCTCGACAGGGACGCTTTTAAGGATCGCGCGCCGCGTCCTCGCGCTGGGTGAGGAGGAGATACCTCCCGGTTCGCTCCGCCATGACACCGCGTTGATGCTGACCCGACCGGCAACGATCCTGAAAGAATAGCGCATCTGGATCGTGAAGGACGACGTTGTGACTTATTCGCTCGACAAGGAAGGGGCGCTTGTCGCCTACCGCCCCGAAGTCGATGACGACGCGATCATCTTTGCCCGGCAGATGATCGCGCTTAATCCCGGTTACGCCGGGGCCTATGTGATGGATATCTGCCGAACCGATACCGGTATGCGGTTGTTGGAGACCAATTGCATCAACGCGGCGGGATTTTACGATGCCGACCTCGTGAAACTCGCCCACGCAGTCAATGAGATACAGGTGGTCGACTAGATCCGGCTCGACAAGCTGGGCGCCTGTGATCGGGTCAAACCGGCGGCTTGAACACCGCGAGTTTTGCGCCCATGGCGATCAGGATCGATCCCCCCAGCCTGCGGCCCCAGGCCGACAGCCGCGTCGACGCGCTGGCGCGGGCGGCCACCAGCCGGGCGGCGAGGATGCACACAATGTCGGCGGTGCTGAAGAGCGTATTCGCGATGGCGCCGAGCACCAGAATCTGCAGCCAGACCGCAGCACCCGCATCCGCTGAGGTGAATTGCGGCAGAAACGCCAGGTAAAAGAGCGCCGATTTCGGGTTCAGAAACTCGACCACCAGACTGTCGCGAAACGCCCGGCGGGCTGAGCGTTTCGACACACCAGGTGCCGGCCGGGCGCTACCGGGCCGCACCAACAGCATGCGCGCGCCCATCCAGATCAGGTATCCCGCTCCCGCCAGCTTCAGCGCCAACAGCAGAACCGGTGCCGCGGCCAGCAGGATCGTGACCCCCAGGGCAGCCGATGCAATATGGACATAGGAGGCAAGATGAAAGGCGACCGAGCTCAGACCCCCCGCCCGAACCCCATGCGCCATGGTCTGCACCGCCATGTAGACCATCCCCGGCCCCGGCATGAAGGCGAACAGGGAAGTGGCGATCAGAAACGGCCAAAACAGATCGGCTGACGGCATATCACCCTCGCACATGATCGCCCGAGGATACGCGACCGTGCCCGGGGCCCGAGGGCGTCACCTTGCCGCCCGCGCCGGGCACCGGGGCCCGTCCGTTTCTTTGCATGGGTTCGAGAGGCCGCCACCCCGCCGCCAGCGCCCGCGTCGGCGCGGCGGCCCGGGCCTGACCGCCCGGGCTCAGATGCTGTTGGCCTTGGCGTTGGCGATATAGATCTCGCGCAGGCGTTTGGTCATCGCACCCGGCTTGCCGTCGCCGAGTTCCACGCCGTCGACCTTGACCACCGGGCAGACAAAGGTCGAGGCCGCCGTGATAAAGGCCTCGGCGGCATCCTGGGCCTCGGCGATGGTAAAGGGGCGCTCGACCACTTTCATCTGCGCCTCGGCGGCAAGCTCCAGCACGGTGGCCCGCGTGATCCCGTGGAGGATGTCGTGCGAGAGCTGGCGGGTGACGATCTCGCCTTGCTTGGTGATGATATAGGCGTTGTTCGAGGTGCCCTCGTTGACAAAGCCCTCCGGGTCGGTCAGCCAGGCATCATCCGCGCCCTGTTCCTTGGCCGCCATCTTGGCAAAGCTCGGATAGAGCAGCTGGGTCGTCTTGATGTCGCGCCGGCCCCAGCGCAGGTCCTCCATGGGCACGATCGAGATGCCGGTTTCGGCCTGTTTCGTCTCTTCCAGCGGCTTGTCCTGGGTAAACAGCACGATCCCCGGCTCGGCATCCTTGGGCCAGGCAAAGTCGCGATCGGCCGCCCCCCGCGTGACCTGCAGATAGATCAGCCCCTCGACCAGATTGTTGCGCCTGACCAGTTCGCGATGGATGTCGAGCAAGTCTGCGTCCGAGCAGGGCGCGGCCATCTTCAGCGCTGTAAGCGAGCGGCCCAGCCGCGCGCAGTGGCCGGGCCAGTCGGCCAGCTTGGCATCCAGCACCGAGGTCACCTCATAGACCGCGTCCGCCATCAGAAAGCCCCGGTCAAAGACCGAAACCCTGGCCTCTTCCTCAGCCACGTAATCGCCGTTGACATAAACAATTCTGCTCATGAGCCCTCCAATGGTTGCATCAGTTCGATGCGATTGCCGAACGGGTCGGCGGTGTAACAGCGGTCGAACCCCGCGAGAGGTTCATCTGTTTCGGCGGGACGCCCTGCCTGCTCCAGCCGCCGGATCTGATCGGCGAGATTCACGACGATGAACGCGGGATGCGCCTTGAGCGCCGGGCGAAACGCCGCGTCGACCCCCAGATGCAGCCGCGCCGTGCCCGCCTGGAACCAGCACCCGCCGCGTTTCGCGAGATTGGCGGGCTTCTCGACCGGGTCAAAGCCGAGCACATCCGCATAAAACGCATGCGCCCGGGCCTCGCCACCTGCGGGCATCGCGAGCTGAACATGGTGAAGCGCGACGATGGCCATCGCGTCCCTCAGCCCCAAAATTCCGGCGCTGGCGGATGCACCCCGGCGGCGTCATAGGTCAACCCGTTCGGGCGGTCCTCGGCCAACAGCAGCGGGCCGTCGAGATCGGTCACCGCAACCCCCTGGGCCACGATCAGCCCCGGCGCCATGGCGAGCGACGAGCCCACCATGCAGCCCACCATGATCTTGTAGCCCGCGGCGATCCCCGCCTCGCGCAGCGCGAGCGCCTCGGTCAACCCGCCGGTCTTGTCGAGCTTGATGTTGATCATGTCGTACTTGCCGGCCAGCGCGGGCAGGCTCGCCCGGTCGTGACAGGCCTCATCGGCGCAGACCGGCAGCGGGCGGGCCATGCCCGCCAGCGCGCCGTCATCGGCGGCGGGCAGCGGCTGCTCCACCATCTCGACGCCCAGATCCAGGATCACCGGCGCGATATCGGCATAGGTCTCGGCATCCCAGCCCTCGTTGGCATCCAGCACGATGCGGCTCTCGGGCGCGCCCTCGCGCACCGCGCGCAGCCGGTCGATGTCGCCGGGCCCGCCCAGCTTGATCTTGAGCAGCGGGCGATGCGCATTCTCGACCGCCTTGGCCCGCATCGCGTCGGGCGTGTCGATGCCCAGCGTATAGACCGTCAGCTCCGGCCCCGGAGCGGGCAGGCCCGCCAGCTCCCAGACCCGCTTGCCCGCGCGTTTTGCCTCGAGATCCCACAGCGCGCAGTCCACCGCGTTGCGGGCCGCCCCCGGGGGCAGCATCTCGAGCAGGCGGGCGCGGTCGAGCATCTCCAGCGCCACGCCCTCGATATCCGCGATCACGCTGTCGACGGTCTCGCCATAGCGGGGATAGGGGAAACACTCACCCCGCCCGGTCACGCCATCGGCGCTCAGGCGGCATTCGACCACATGGGATTCCGTGCGCGTCCCCCGCGAGATGGTAAAGGCCCCGGCGAGCGGGAAGACAACGCGCTCGACCTCCAGCGTCAGCCCCATGCGATGCCCTCCACGTGCGGCGCCGGCCGGCCATCCGGGCCAGCGGCACGGGCATGGGCAGCGCCCATGTGCCCGTCAGGGCATGGCCGGCCGGTGACGTCCTGGTGCTGCGGGCGCGCGCCGCTCACAGCGCGTCCACCAGACGGTCGGCGCCATGGCGGAACGGATCGACGCAAGGCAGGCCCAGGCGCTTCTCGGTCTCGCCCAGATAGGCCGCGGCGTCGTCGTCCGACAGCGCGGCGGTGTTGATCGAAC
>JBCCHW010000130.1:0-10408 GCA_039028555.1 Pseudomonadota bacterium
CGGCGATCTTGTTGAACATCGCGATGGCGGGATCCAGCACATGCTCGGCCAGTGCCGGGCCGGCATAGGTCTGAAGACGCCACTTGATGGTGGACTGGGCGATTGCTGGGGCGGCCAGGGCGGCAACCCCGCTGGCGGCACCGGCGGTCAGCAGCTTACGTCTTGTGGTCATGGTCTATCCTCTCTGTTGTTTGCTCGGGTCGGTTCGTGTCCCTTTGCGGGATCTCTCAGGGTTAAAGTCCATAAATCCTGTGCGGCAGCCAAAGCGCGATTTCGGGGAACGCCATCACGATGGCCAATGCGCCGACCATCACCAGAACAAACGGGATGATCGAGGAATAGATGTCCCTCAGCCCGATTTCCGGCGGGGCCATGGCGCGCATCAGGAAGAGGTTATAGCCAAAGGGCGGGGTCATGTAGGCGATCTGCGTGGTGATGGTGTAAAGCACACCATACCAGATCAGATCGAAGCCCAGAGCTTTCACCAACGGCACATACAAGGGCGCGACGATCACAAGCATGGCCGTGTCGTCCAGAAACGTGCCCATCAGGATGAAACTCAGCTGCATCAGGATCAGGATCATCCAGGGGCTGAGGCCGAGTTTTTCGGTGAACAGGCTCTCGATCGCCTTGACTGCACCCAGCCCGTCAAAGACCGACCCGAAGGCCAGCGCCGCCAGGATGATCCACATGAACATGCAGCTGATCCCCAGCGTCTTGCGCACCGAGGTCTCGAACACCTTTCGCGTCATCCGGCCTTTCAGGACCGCCGCAAGGAAGGCCGCCAGCGCCCCGATGGCAGAGCTTTCGACCAGCGAGGTCCAGCCGTTCACGAAGGGCACCATCATTGCGAAAAAGATGCCCAGCGGCAGAAGGCCCGAGCCCAGAAGGCGGATCTTTTCGCCCATGGGGATGTCTCGCTCCTCCGGCGGCAGGATCGGGCCGAGGGATGGGTTCAGGCGACAGCGGATGACGATGTAGATGATGAACATGGTGGCCATCATCAGCCCCGGGACCACGCCCGCGAGCCAAAGCTGGCCCACCGGCTGCCGCGCGATCATGGCATAAAGGACGAGGACGACCGAAGGCGGCACCAGAATGCCGAGACTCGATCCCGCCTGTATGACCCCCGTCACCATTCGCTTGTCATAGGCCCGGCGCAAAAGCTCCGGCAAAGCAATGGTCGCCCCGATGGCCATGCCAGCGACGGAAAGCCCGTTCATGGCCGAGATCAGCACCATCAACAGGATCGTGCCAACCGCCAGCCCGCCATGCAGGCCGCCCATCCAGACATGGAACATCTTGTAAAGGTCGTCCGCGATGCGGCTCTCGCTCAGCACATAGCCCATGAAGATGAACATGGGCAGCGTCAGCAGCGGGTACCATTTCATCAGCTTGATCGCGGCCGCAAAGCCCAGATCATAGCCGCCCCGGTCCCCCCACAGGAAAAACGCAGCGACCACCGCGATGAAGCCGATGGCCCCGAAGACCCGCTGCCCGGTGATCAGCATCAGCATCATGGACGCGAACATGAGGATCGCGATGGCCTCGTAAGACATCAGCCTGCCCCCCCTTCTGCATCCTTGGGGCCCATGTCATGGCCCTGCAGGCGCAGGACGTCCTTGAAGAGCTCGCTGATCGCTTGCAGCAGCATCAGGAAAATGCCGCCGACCATGATCGACTTGATGGGCCAGAGGTACGGCCGCCAGGCAGTCGCGCTGCGTTCGCCGCCATACTGGAAGGAATAGCTGAGGCTCGCCCAGCCGCCCCACAGCAGGAAGATCAGGTAGGTGATCAGGAACAGAACGGTGATCGCGTCGATCTGCGCCTTCCGCCGGTCGCTCCATTCGCCGTAGATCAGATCCATCCGGACGTTCGATCCCATCTGGATCGCGTAGGGGCCGCCCAGGATGTAGTAGGCGACCATGGCAAACTGGGCCATCTCCAGCGTCCAGAGAGAGGGCAGGAAGAAGGTCTTGGAAATGGATGACCAGAGCAGGATCGCCATCATCACGAAGATGCCGTACATGACCACCCGCCCGATGGCGTAGTTGATGCGGTCGATCACCGCGACATAGGATTTCATCGCCCCGGTCATGCGGTCTGCACCTCAGCCAGCGCAGGAGTCAGCATGGCCATCAGCGCGCCGGCCGCACGATCAATCGAGGCAGCATCTCCCAGCAGATCATTGCGCACCTCGATCATCACATTGGCCAGACCGCGCGCGGTCCCGTGGCGGTTGAGCAGATGCGTCACCCCATCCGCCGCCGAATAGGGTTCGTTCAGATCGACCCGGAACCCGGTCGTGCCTGCGGCCTGCATGGCACGGGCAAGCCTGGGATCATCGTCATGCAGCAGGCCGATCTCGGTCGGGCGGGCTGTGCCGTGCCAGACAGGCGTGAAACTGTGGATCGTCACCAGCGCGGGCGGAGTGGTAAAGCGATCCAGAAACTCCGACAACTGCGTGTGGAAGGGGTCATAGACCGCCTCGACCCGGACCAGCCGCGCGGCGGGCGAAAGGTCGCGATTGCCGGGGATGGCAATGGTTTCCACCTGATCCGGCATGGCCCCCCGCGCCTCGGGCGGGCGATTGAGATCCTGCACCAGCCGGGATACCCCCGCCAGCACCAGCGGCGCGTGGAGCCTGCGGGACATCTCCAGCGACAACGCCTCCGCCCCGATGTCGTAGGCCGCGTGGCTCATCCGGTCCCGGGGCGCGAGGCCCAGATCTCCAAGCTCAGGAGGTATATGCGCACTGGCATGTTCGCAGACCAGACAGACCGGCGCCTGCCCCTCGGGGTTCACCACCCGGACCACGGCGGCACCATCCGTCGCAAGACGCGCCACACCCTGTGATTCCCTTAGTGATTCCCCGTCGCGCATGACCGCCATAGCACCTGCCGCGCCCGGGGTCTGTCAAGCAAAATGTAGACAGATGTACAGACACGCCCTACTCTGTAACGAATTATACATGGACGGAGCCGCGCGTGCCACCTGCCACCATCGTCAAGGACCGCATACAGGACTGCCGGGGCGACCTGACCCGGGCCGAGCGACAGGTGGTCGACGTATTGCTGCGCGACTACCCGGTCACCGGACTGCAGACGATCACCGCACTGGCCGAGGCCTCGCAGGTCTCCACGCCGACCATCGTGCGCCTGGCCCGCAAACTGGGCTTCGCCGGCTTCTCCGAAATGCAGACCGCGTTGAGGGAAGAGGCTGCAGCCCAGATCAAGCAACCGATCCTGAAGGCCGAGGGCTGGCCGGGCGACCGCAAGGATTCGCCCGCCTTCCGCGGCTTCACCGAGGCTGTCTTCGCCAATATCAACACCACCATCGAACGGCTGGACCCGGCCACGTTCGACGCAGTGGCGCGCTTGCTGTCTTCGCCGAAAAAGCGGCTCTACCTCTCGGGCGGGCGGATCACCCGCTCGAATGCCGATTATTTCTTCAACCACCTCCAGATCATCCGCCCCGGTGTCACGCTGCTCAGCCAGTCCTCAAATGTCTGGCCGCAGACGATCCTGGACATGAACAAGAGCGCGGTGCTGATCATCTTTGATATCCGCCGGTACGAGCGCGAACTGGCCACGCTCGCCGCGCTGGCGCGCGACCGGGACGCGCAGATCGTGCTTTTCACTGATCAATGGGGCTCGCCCATCTCCCGGATCGCGGACCATGTCTTCAACGCCCAGGTCGAGGTCCCGTCGAGCTGGGATTCCACCGTCGCGCTCAACCTGATCGTGGAGGCCCTGATCGCCGAGATCCAGCGCCGCCGCTGGGATGCCAGCAAGGACCGGATCGAGACATTGGAGACCATGTTCACCTCCACCCGAATCTTCCGTCGCGAGATCTGAGAAGGGGAGACCCCGACCCGACCCGGCGCTATAGTGGGTCCATGTTCGGTGTCCTTTCAGATCGCACCTATCGCCACCTGTTTCTGGCCCAGGTCGTCGCGCTTCTGGGCACGGGGCTGACCACCGTGGCGTTGGGCCTGCTGGCCTTCGATCTGGCAGGAGATCGCGCTGCGCTGGTCCTGGGGGCCGCGCTGACCATCAAGATGGTGGCCTATGTCGCTGTCGCCCCGATAGCCGCGGCCTTCGCCGACCGGGTGCCGCGCCGGACCATGCTGGTGGCGCTGGATCTGGTGCGCGCGGGCATTGCCCTGTCACTGCCTTTCGTGACGCAGATCTGGCAGATCTATATCCTGATTTTCTTGATGCAGGCGGCCTCTGCAGCGTTCATGCCGACCTTCCAGGCCACGATACCCGATGTCCTGCCGGAGGAAGCGCGCTACACCCGCGCCCTGTCGCTTTCGCGGCTGGCCTATGACCTGGAAAGCCTGCTGAGCCCGGTGCTGGCCGCGCTCCTGCTTATGGTGCTGTCCTATAACGCGCTGTTTCTGGGCACGGTCGCGGGATTTCTGGCCTCCGCGCTGCTGATCGTCAGCGTTGCACTGCCCAGCCCTGCGCCCGCGACACGGCGTGGCATCTATGACCGGACGACACGGGGTATCCGCATCTTCCTGTCGACCCCCCGATTGCGCGGATTGCTGGGTCTGAACCTGACCGTGGCGGCAGGCAGCGCCATGATCCTGGTCAACACGGTTGTTCTGGTTCTGGGGGACCTGAAGCTCCAGGACGGTGATGTTGCCATCGCCATGGGCGCTTTCGGGGCGGGTTCCATGATCACGGCGCTGTCCCTGCCGCGCCTGCTGGACCGCTGGCCCGACCGCCCGATCATGGTCGGCGCCGCCTGGATCCTGGTGGCGACACTGGTGGTGTTCGCGGCGGCAACAGCGCTGTCCGGTGTGTCCTGGCCCGCGCTGCTGATGGCCTGGGCCGTCTCCGGCATCTGCTATTCCGCCGTGCAGACGCCTGCCGGACGGTTGCTGCGCCGGTCCGCCCATGCCGAGGATCGCCCGGCCGTCTTTGCCGCGCAGTTCGCGCTCAGCCATGCCTGCTGGCTGATCACCTATCCGCTGGCCGGTGCGCTGATGACCGGCTTCGGGCCGGTGGCGGCCCTTCTGGGGCTGGCGGCGCTGGGCGGGCTGGGCGCAGCACTCGGCCAGCAGCTCTGGCCGCGGGATGATCCGCAGGTTCTGACCCACAGCCACGAAGATCTGCCGCCTGATCACCCGCATCTGCAGGGCAGTGCGGACCGTGACCACGAACATGCCTTCGTGATCGACGATCTGCACGATCACTGGCCCGAAGCATCGGATATGGCTCGCCGGTAAAGGGTGCAGCCTCCGGCCCACCCGCGATTGCCATATGGACGTGCGCCCCTGCGCGTGGCACCTATCGGAACATGCAAGACCTCATCTTCCGTGGCTCCTTCACGCAGCAGGAACCGATCCCCGATACGGCGATCGAGGCCGCGAGCGCTGTTCTGCGCTCGGGGCGGCTGCATCGCTACAACACAGACGGCGACGCGTTGTCCGAGACCGCCGCACTGGAACAGGCCTATGCCACATGGCAGGGCGCGCGGTTCTGCCTGGCGACGGCCTCGGGCGGGCAGGCGCTCCAGATCGCGCTGCGGGCGGCCGGCGTGGCGGTCGGGGATGCGGTCCTGACCAATGCCTTCACGCTTGCCCCCGTGCCTGGTGCCATCGCGGCAATCGGCGGCAAACCGGTCTTTGTGGAAATCGACAAGACCCTGCGCCTCGACATCGACGACCTGGCCCGGAAGGCGCGTGTGACGGGTGCGAAATGGCTGCTGCTGTCGCATATGCGCGGCCATATCTGCGACATGGACCGGCTGATGGCTGTCGTCGCTGAGACCGGCCTGACGGTTATCGAGGACTGCGCCCACACCATGGGCGCCCGCTGGGACGGTGTGCGGTCGGGATCGCACGGGCTGGCCGCCTGTTTCTCGACCCAGACCTACAAGCACATAAACTCCGGCGAGGGTGGATTGCTGACCTCGGACGACCCAGACCTGATGGCCCGCGCGATCATGCTGTCGGGCAGCTACATGCTTTATGAACGCCACGGTGCGGCCCCGCCGCCTGAGGTCTTTCGCGAGATCCGGCTGCAAACCCCCAACACCTCCGCCCGTATGGACAATCTGCGCGCCGCGATCCTGCTGCCGCAGCTGGCGGATCTGGACCGCAACGTCGCGCGGTGGAACGCGCTCTATGATGCGGTGGAATCAGGCCTGCGTGACAGCCCCGCGATCCAGACCATCCCCCGCCCCGCACAGGAAACCAAAGTCGGATCCTCAATCCAGTTCCGCGTGCCCGCCTTGTCACCCGACGGCTGTCGCGACTTCCTGACCCGCACTGCCGCGCGTGGGGTGGAACTGAAATGGTTCGGCGCGCCGGAGCCTCACGGGTTTACCTCGACCCATGCAAGCTGGACATATGTCGACCGGCAGACCCTGCCGCAATCGGACGAGATCTTTGCGACCCTGTTCGACATGCGCCTGCCGCTGACCTTCGCGGTAGAGGATGGCGAGGTGATCGCCCGGATTATCGGGGATTGTGCGGGGGAAACGATCGACCGCCCTGATCTGTTCAAACCACAGGAACGAGGTGAAAATGAAAGCCGGTGACACGACACTTCTGAACAACCGCACGCAAACGCCCGTTCCCCTGACCCGGATGGGCTTTGGCGGTGCGCCCCTTGGCAACCTGTTTCGCAAGGTCAGCGAAGAAGATGCGCAGGCCGCCCTTCAGGCGGCCTATGATGCTGGGATCCGGTATTTCGACACCGCCCCGCAATACGGGCTCGGGCGGTCCGAGGGGCGGTTCGGCGTCGGCGTCAAGCGCTTTGGTCGCGACAGCGTCCAGCTTTCCACCAAGGTGGGCCGCATTCTGGTCGATTGCGAGCCGCATGAAGTCACGCCCGAGGCCTTTGTCGATGTGCCGCAGAAGCGTATTGTTTTCGACTACACCTATGACGGGGTCATGCGCTCCTACGAGGCCAGCCGGGACCGGCTTGGCGTGGCCAATACCGATATCCTGCTGGTCCATGACGTGGACGCCTTCAGCCATGGCGGCAGCCGCGAGGTCAGCAACGCAAAGGTCCGCGAACTGATGGAGGAGGGCGGCTACCGCGCGCTGGACGAATTGCGCAGCGCGGGCGAGATCGCGGCCATCGGCGCGGGCGTGAATGAATGGGAAGTGTGCCAGATGCTGATGGGGCTGGGCGATTTCGACTGCTTCCTGCTGGCCGGGCGCTATACGCTCCTGGAACAGGAGGCGCTGGAAAGCTTCCTGCCGCTCTGCGTGGAACAGGATGTCGGTATCGTCCTGGGCGGGCCCTACAATTCCGGCATCCTGGCCACCGGTCCGAGTGCCGGGGCCAAATACAACTATGCCGACGCGCCCGAAGAGATCCTGGATCGTGTGCGCAGGATCGACGCCGTCTGCACCGCCCATGGCGTGCGCCTGATCGAGGCGGCGTTGCAGTTCGTCTTCGGCCATCCCGCCGTCAAGACCGTCATCCCCGGCGCAGCCAACGCAGCCGAGGTGCGGGCCAATGTCGAAATACTGGAAACGGCCATTCCCGCTTCCTTGTGGACCGACCTGCGAGGCGAGGGGCTGATCCGACCCGATGCCCCGCTGCCGGCGGGAGCCTAGAAGAACGCCCGATCCGGACCCCGTGTATTTCAGCCTGTCTTGATAAACGCGCCAAAAGGTATCACGTCAGTAAGTGGTCCGAAGCGGAACAGATATGAAGACTTTCAGCAGAAGAGCAGCTTTGGTCCTTGGCGGTGGCGCAGCCGGTTGGTTCGGCGGCCGCTGGCTGGGCGCAGATCTTCCCGTCACTGACGGAACGATGCGGATCGCGCCGCTTGCGGGTGAAGATGTTCTCAACGACGCGAGCGGTCTGTCGGCGACGCGCGTTCACAAGCACATCACGCTTACGGACAGCCCCGAGAATGGCCTGGTCGAAGCCATCCGCGCCGAACTCTCCGAAGCCACGGCGGAGGGGCGGGCGTTCAATGTCGGGGCCGCGCGGCATTCCATGGGCGGGCAGGCGATCCCCCGGGACGGCACGGCGGTCACCTTCGACAATGGCAGTGTCGAGATCGACAGCGCGGGCGAAACCTACCGGGTTCATGCCGGGGCGCGGTGGTCGCAGATCATCGCAGCACTCGACCCGCAGGGCTGGTCGCCCAAGGTCATGCAGTCGAACAATGATTTCGGGGCGGCGGCGACGTTTTCGGTCAACGCGCATGGCTGGCCCGTCCCCTTCGGCCCAATGGGGGCAACGGTACGGTCGCTGCGCATGGTACTGCCATCGGGCGATCTGGTGACCTGTTCGCCGACGGAAAACAGCGCGCTCTTCAATATGGCGATGGGCGGGTACGGGCTGGTCGGGGTCATCGTTGATCTGGAGGTGGAGATGGTGAAGAACACCCGCCTCTCCCCAAGTTTCGAGGTGATGGAGGCCAGTGCCTTTCCGCAGGCCTTCCGCGCCGCCCTCGACGATCCGGCGGTCACGATGGCCTACGGGCGCCTGAATGTCGAGCGCGCCAGCTTTTTCGAACAGGCCCTGCTGATCACCTATCGCGAGACCGAGGACCAGACAGACCTCCCGCCTGCTGCCGGGTCCGGCTGGATGTCGCATCTGGCCAGCCGCATCTACCGCGCGCAGCTTGGCAATGAGCCGTTCAAGGCCTTCCGCTGGTGGAACGAAACCACCGCCGGTCCCGCCCTTGGCGGTGGCGACGCAACCCGCAACTCCCTGATCAACGAACCGGTTGTCACGCTGGATGACCGCAATCCGGATCGCACCGACATCCTGCACGAATACTTCGTCAGCTTCGAGGCCTTCGACGATTTCCTGACCGCCTGCCGCGAGGTGATCCCGGCCTCCTACCAGGAATTCCTGAACGTCACGCTGCGCTATGTCGCGCAGGACGATCAGAGCGTTCTGTCCTACGCAACCACCCCGCGTATCGCCGCCGTGATGTCTTTCAGCCAGGAACTGACCGCGCGGGCGGAAGCGGACATGGCGCGCATGACGCAGGCCCTGATCGACCAGATTTCGGACAAGGGCGGGGCCTACTACCTGCCCTACCGCCCGCATGCAACGCCGGAGCAACTGGTGAAAACCTATTCCGGTGCGGCGGATTTCGCCGCGCGGAAGCGCGAGATAGACCCGGATCTGGTGCTGCGCAATAATCTCTGGGACAGCTATCTGGGGCGCCTATGACCGCGATGCAAAAGCTCTGTTTCGGCTATTTCGTCGCGCTGATGATCGCGGCATCGCTGAACTATATTCCGGGACTGACCGACGAGGCCGGACTCGCCTTCGGGATCTTTGCGCTCGATATCTATGATGACGCGCTGCATGTGGCCTCGGCGCTCTGGGCGCTGATCGCGGGGATTTTGTCCCATCGTGCGGCGCGCAGTTTCATGATCCTTTTCGGGTTGGCCTATCTGGGTGACGGGATCTTCGGGTTCTTTACCGGCTACGGCTTTCTCGATCTTGGCATCTTCACCAATCCCTCTGCCGGGATGGATCTGTCGCTGGGCCGCGTTCTGGCCAACCTGCCGCATCTCGCGCTGGGCGGGATCGCGGTCTGGGCGGGCTTTCGCAATCTGGGGCAGCGGGGATGAAAATCCTCTGGCGGTGGATCAAACGCATCCTCCTGGTGCTCAGCATCTGCCTGATCGGCCTGGCCCTGCCGGTGATCCACACCGAAACCATGTGCCGCAGCCACGCGGAGCCGGAGCCTTACACCGCCCTGCTCGCGCCCGAGCATCAACGACCCGAAACCCGCACGCTGATGACCTATCCCGAATGGCATATCGTGCATGCCTATCAGGATTACGGCGAGGTCCTGCGCACGGGTGATCCGCATGACTACGGCTTTCTGCGCGGCGTCAACGGGTTCTGGAGCGCGGTTTGCAGTCTCTCCAAAGCCTCCGGCCGCCATGGCGAAGTCGATGGCGGAACGAAGCAGATGGTCTATGTCATCGGGGTAAGTTTCACCGCCGAATTCATGCTGAAGGCGGCGTATGAGGAAACGTTGGGGCGGCTTTTCACCGCGCTCAGGGGCGCCGAGCGTGCGCCGCTTGACGACCTCTCCGCGCAGCAGGCGGCGGACTATGCGCAATTCCTGCAGCAGGTTCCCTGGTACAAATGGCCGTTCGGGAAGGATGTCGACGCGCTGAATGCCCAGGACATGTATGAGAAGCGTCGCGCCATTCATCGCAAGATGATCGTTCACCCTGAACTCAAGGAAGCCATCGAAGATCGACTGAAGAAAAGATCCCGCGCAAATACCAAAATATTGTGAAAACTGAAAATATCCCACAATTTAATCGAAAAATGACTTTTAGCAAAACTAAATGCTATTCCAGATCACTCATGTAACTAAAAAGATCTTGCAGTTACTTTCAAAAAATGTCTTTTAATTAAATCGTGGAATTTTTGTAGTTAAGTGCAAG
>JBCCHW010000131.1:0-10207 GCA_039028555.1 Pseudomonadota bacterium
CACTTTGGTATTGAGTATGATGATCGCGAATACACCGGCGCTCGTACTACCTATCCAAACATGTTTGATCGCGTCTTCCTGGCGTCAAAAAACGTATGGTACCACTTAGATCATCACCTGTATCCGCCCGGTCTTTGAAGCCTTTGACGACGGCCTGTGGGCCATTGCCGGCTGGTCGGGCTCGGGCATCCACATGGCGACCATGGGCGGCAAGATCGCCGCCGATGCAATCGCGGGCGAGCGGGCCGACTGGGACATGCTGGCAGCCCTGCCGGTGCCGCCCTTTCCGGGCGGCGACTGGCTGCGCGTGCCGCTGGTGGCCGCAGCGATGACCTGGTATGGGTTGATGGACCGCCTCTAGATCATCGAGACGGCACGTCTCCCCGTTCCGGTCAGGTCCAAGGCCCCCATCTCGACAAAGGCCAGGCCGAGATGGATCAGCTTGGTGATGTCGGGTAGCGGGATC
This sequence comes from Pseudomonadota bacterium, assembly GCA_039028555.1. GTDB lineage: Bacteria > Pseudomonadota > Alphaproteobacteria > Rhodobacterales > Rhodobacteraceae > Thermohalobaculum. Next base: position 467 of record JBCCHW010000131.1, read on the forward strand.
TTGTCCGGGTGGGTTCCCCGGGCGAGACGCTTCAGCGAAGCGCGCTCGTTAGCCGAGAGCTTGTCTAGAAGATCGGAGGTTTTACACATCGCTCTATGTGCCTTTTTACCGTTGTAAGCAGCAGGATACGCATAAACGTGCCGAAACATCGGACACATAATGATAATACCGTGGCTTAAATGTCTGAACCACAGTAAGGATTTGCAATGCTGCTATGCACCGGACGCAATCTATCAGGATTGTTGTCCAAAAATGCAAGATCTTGATATAAATTGGGTTTTCACCGACGTCCTACCTCTTCGCACAGGCAATAGTTGATTTGTGCGTCGGGAATTCTCGACAGATCATGTAACGATCTGCAACATACATGTTACCAGAATGGCACATCATGTGGTGCGTGGCTGCTTACTGCCGCGCCGCCCGGTTATTGTCAATGCCCCGCCCGGCGGGGGTCTGGTTCGTATTGTCGCACGCCCCGGGGCCTGCCCGCCGCCAGGGGCCGGTTGGCGCCATCCGTGCCGCAGCGTAGAGTTGCCCTGCATCGCACAGGAAGGACCCGCCAGATGACCTCATCCCGACATTTCGATCACATCGTCCTGACCGTCGACAGCCTTGCGGCGGCGGCGGCCGATTACGAGGCGCTGGGCTTCACCCTGACGCCGCTGGCCCGCCACCCCGATCACATGGGCAGCAGCAACCGGCTGGCCCAGTTCGCCAATCAGAGCTTTGTCGAGATCCTCGAGATCGACCGGCCCGAAACCTGCCGCCCCCACGGGGACCGGTTTTTCAGCTTTGGCCAGCACGCGCAGAATTTTCTGAAGGACGGCGAGGGCATGGCGATGCTGGTCTTTGCCGGCGCGGATGCGCCCGGCGATGCCGCCCGCTTTGCCGAGGCGGGGTTCGGCGATTTCGAGCCGTTTGATTTCGGCCGCAAGGCGACGCTGCCCGACGGGCACCAGGTGGAGGTGGCCTTCAGCCTCGCCTATGCGCTGCCCGCCGGCATGGGGCGCAGCGGCTTTTTCACCTGCCACAACAAGTTTCCCGAAAACTTCTGGAAACCCGCCTTTCAGGTCCATGAAAACGGCGCCACCGGCATGGTCGCCGTCTATCTCGCGCTGGAGGATCCGGCGGCGCTGGCGGCGGATCTGGGCGTGCTGACCGGGTCCGAGCCTGTGGTGATCGAGGGCGGGCTCTCGCTGGCCTGCGGCGCGGGCCAGACCCTGTTTGCGCTGACGCCGGTGCGCCTGGCCGAGATCACCGGCCTGCCCGCGCCCGCGGCGCCGGGATTTGCCGGGATCGGCCTTGCCGGAATGAGCGGCGAGATCGTCGCGCCCGAGGCGGCCCACGGGATCTTTGTGATGCCTCAGGCCTGAGGGCGAGCGCAAAACCGGATCTGACCGATCCGAGCAGATCCCGGGATGTCGCGCCAACATTTCAGTCCGGGCCAGAATTCCTGGTCAGCCTGGGGCAGGGTGACCCGATTCCTGGTTGGCGGCGAGGTCGCGGGCGTAATAGCGGACCTTCTTGGCCCCGTCGTCCAGCATGCCCTCGCCCATCACCGAAAAGCCGAGTGCTGTATGAAACCGGTCCGAGCCCGGATTGGGCGGCACGGCATTGACCTCGCAGACCACATGGCTGTGCCCGTCGCCGCGCGCCGCCGCGAACAGCGCCTGATAGAGCGCGCCCGCCAGCCCCTTGCGCCGGTGCGCGGCCGAGATCGCGACCCGGTCGACATAGACGAACCGGGGCAGCCGGGCGCGAAACCACAGGAAGTTCGGGCTGTCATAGGTGGCATCCTGATCAAAGCTCAGCAGAAAACCGGCCTCGGGCTCGGCGACCAGCGCGCGATAGCTCGCCCCGGTCAACGCCCGCATTCCGGCGGTGGATAGCGGCGAGAGGTCGGTCTCGTGCTGGCGGTTCAGCTCGAGCATCCAGCCCAGATCCGCCCCCGCAACCGGCCTGATGGTCATACGATCGATTCAGGCCGGGGATGCAGCTCGCTCAGCGGGATCGAGCCTCCGCCATCCTGCACGATGCGCACATGGTGGCGGCGCAGCTGGCGCGGCTCGTGCACGCCGCAGCTATGGGCGATCATCTCGACCTCGTTGATCACCGAGCGGGCATAGCTCGCCACGTTCTTGTACTTCTCACGCGGGACCAGGCCCTTTTGCAGCCGCGGGTCGTGGGTGGTGATCCCGGTCGGGCAGGTGTTCTTGTTGCATCTGAGCGCCTGGATACAGCCGAGCGAGAACAGGAAACCCCGCGCGGTCACCACGAAATCGGCCCCCGTGGCGATGGCGAGTGCGACAGCGGTCGGGTTGACCATCTTGCCCGATACGATCAGCCGGATCCGGTCGCGCAGCCCGTATTTGTGCATGATGTCCGAAACGGCCGGCAGCGATTCCCGAACGACCAGCCCGACATTGTCCATAAGCGGCATCGGCGCCGCCCCGGTGCCGCCATCACCCGAGTCGATGGTGATGAAATCGGGCGCATGCTCGAGGCCGCGTTCGCGGATCTTCATGCAAAGCTCCTCGAGCCATTCGAACGACCCGAAGACCGACTTGAACCCCGTCGGCTTGCCGGTGACGTCGCGGATATGGTTGATCATGTCGAGCAGCTCGTCGAGGTTGCTGACATCCGTGTGGCGGTTGGGGCTGATCGAAGGCTGGCCTTCGGGAATGCCGCGGATCCTGGCGATTTCGGGGGTCACCTTGGTGCCCGGCAACAGGCCGCCCTTGCCCGGTTTGGCGCCCTGGCTCAGCTTCAGCTCGAACATGCGCACCTGATCATGGGCCGCGATCTCGCGCAGTTTGTCGTCCGACAGATTGCCGTTTTCGTCGCGCACCCCGTACTTCGCGGTGCCGATCTGAAAGACGATGTCGCAGCCCCCTTCGAGATGCCAGGGGCTGAGGCCGCCCTCGCCGGTATTGTACCAGATGTTCGCCTTTGCCGCGCCGCGGCTCAGCGCCTTGACCGCCGGTTTGGAGACGGCGCCAAAGCTCATGCCCGAGATGTTGAAAAAGCTGGGCGCGTCATAGGGTTTGCGGGCGTGGGGCCCGATCATCATGTCCTCGGTCTCGGCCACATCCGAGTCGAGAACGGGAAACAGCGTGTTCACAAAGATCGCGGTGCCCGGTTTGGTCAGATCGCGGGTCGATCCAAAGGCGACCGTGTCGCTTTCGGCCCGTGCGGCGCGCCCGATCCATTCACGCTGAGCGCGGTTAAAGGGCAGCTCTTCGCGGTCCATGGCAAAGAAGTACTGACGGAAAAACTCGCCCAGCTCGGTAAAGATCCGACGAAACCTGCCCAGAACCGGATAGTTGCGCCGGATCGCGTCGCGGGTTTGCAGCCGGTCGACGATGAACATGACAATGATCGCGAGAACAATCAGGCCCATGGCCGACACGAAGACGGCGGACATCAGCTTGAGGCCCGCTTCGACAAACTTCCCGAAATCCATGACGTTCCTTCCCTTGCTTTCCCCTAACAGGGTTGCTGTGAGCTCGGCGGACCTATCGCTTGTACCTTGTGAGCATTGTCACAGCAAAGTGCGCTGATTCGCATGCATTTACACCTCACCACAGCTTCGCAAGTGGGCCAACCGTTCCTAAGTCTCGGTTGTGACAAGGTGGCCGGAGGCTAAACGATGTACAGATTCGCGGTGATTGCAGCCTTGATCCTGCTCAGCTTTGTCGCCATCTCGGCACAGACCGTGCGGGCAGAGGAGGTGCGGGTCTCCTATCCCTTCATGGCCGGTTCGCTGCACGAGGGGCCGCTCGACATGGTCTATTACATCGACCCGACCAAAGAGCTGCGGCGCAATCCTGCCTCGGCCTATCATGTCTATGCGACCTTTGTGGATCGCGAGCTCCAGGGCACGCCCGTGCGCCATCGTCTGATCCTGACGGACGGGGACGAGGCGACGGTCGTTGTCGAGGGATATCCCGACATCGTCTACCGGTTCTGGCGCGTGGCGCACCGCGCCTATGCCTCGGTCGGTGTGCTGGGATCCGACAAGATGGCCGCTTCCGAATAGCGGCCGGACCCCTGGTCATGCCGGCACCGGCGGGCCGTGCGCCCCGGTGCGGTGGCGGGCGGGGCCGCGCTGATGCGCGATCTGTCCAGAAACGCAGCGATCCCCCCCAAAAGCTCCGGCGTGATTTTTGCGTAAACTGTCCCTAAATGGGATTATTCGGCGACAATCTTTCGCCTCACAGCACGAGTACCAAGCCCCCGTACACCTTTGCTTCCCACCGTAACTGCATGGCGTCCGTCCTTCATTCCACCAATGGAGTTTCACCCATGAAGATAACGAACCTGGTGTTCGGGGCCTGTGCAGCGATTCTGTGCTTGGGCAGCGCCGAGCCTGTATCTGCTGCAATCCTGTATGACGGCAGCGCAAAAACGACGAATGCTTCGGTCCGCCCGTCCGGGCAGGCACCGCTGGCCCTGTTTGAATTTGATGTCCCAGCCGAGATCACGGGCATCACAAGCTATATCGACCCCGACTTCTCGGGCTTTGCAAAGTTCCTGATCTTTGACGGCCAGAATCTGGCCCTTGAAATCACCACGCAGTATCTCAATACCGGTGGCCAGCAGGAGTTTGTCAGCCCGGATTTTTCATTCAACGTTGTGCCGGGCAATGAATACTCGATCGGCACGGTTCTGAATGTTGGCGGCCAATACTTCTTTGGCGAGGGCAGCGATAAACAAGGTCCGGTGAACAACATCGCCCGGAACTCCAATGTCCTCGGTTTCATTGCGCCGACCCTGGGTTTCTCGTCCGGTGCGGCCATCGGTGTGACCTTGTCAGGCACGGCCCTGTCCACCGTGCCGATCCCCGCCGTGGCGCCGATGCTGTTGGCGGCATTGGGCGCGCTGGGGTTCATCAGCCGGCGTCGCCGCGCGGTGCCTGCGGCCTAGGGCTGCTGGTGGCGGCATCACCAGGCGCCACCTGATCTCTCGAAGCCCGCCCGGGGCGCCGGCAAGGCGCGCCGGTCCGACCGGGAGCGGTCCCGGCCGACGTCATCGCGCCGTTTCCGCGGCGCCGGTCGGGCTGGAAACATCGCCAGGAACCCTTGCGATTGATCGCGAGACCCCCATCGCAAGGGCAGGCTGAAACCTCTGCCCCAGGATCGGTCAGGTCATCATGGTGATCAATAGTTTCAAGCAATAGTGTTCGATTTTGAAATAGGTACCAAAGTACTGATGTAAAATAGAATTTATATGGGTCAATCCTGATCAAAATCATGCCTTAAACTGTAAGTATCGAAGCCCTGTACACCTTTTTTGCAATGTTGAATCCTGGCGTTCCTCCTCCATTCCACCAATGGGAGTAAATCCATGAAGATAAAGAACCTGGTGCTCGGGGCGTTTGCAGCGATCCTCGCCTTCAGCACCGTCAAACCCGTATCTGCGGCACTTCTCTATGACGGCAGCGCAAAGACGACCGAAATTTCGATCCGCCCGGCCGGGCAGGCACCGCTTGCCCGGTTCGAGTTCGAGGCGCCCGCCGAGATCAACGGGATCACCACTTTTGTCGACCCCGACGGCTCGGGCACCGTCAAGTTCCTGATCTTTGACGGCGAGAGCCTGGTCTTCGACATCGCGACCCCGTTCAGCGATACCGGCGGCCAGCAACAGATGGTCAGCCCGTTCTTTTCCTTCAACGTGCTGCCGGGGCGGGAATACTCGATCGGGACGGTTCTGGATGTGCCGACACAGCACTTCTTTGGCCTGGGTCAGGATACCCAGGGCGTGGTGACCAACCGGGGCCAGAACTCGAATGTCATCACCTTCAATTCACCGACTCTGGGGTTCCCGGGCGGCGGTTCGGGTGGGGTGACACTGGAAGGTTCGGTGAGCCCGACCGCCGTGCCGATCCCCGCCGTGGCTCCGATGCTGTTGGCGGCGCTGGGGGCGCTCGGCTTTATCGGCCGGCGTCGCCGGTCGGCGCGCATGGCCTGACACACGACACCCGGCGGCGGCCTGTCTTGCCGCCGTCTGGGCCCCCATGATGACAGGACCGGCGCGCTGTTGCGGTGCGCCGGATCCCCCCACCGGATCCCCCCGCCGCCGCCCCGGCCCAGCATCGCCACAGCGTCAGTAAGGGATGCCCCAGCGCCGGTAGAGAAAGCTGATCAGCCAGGCCGGGCCGATCAGCAGCAACTGGATATCCTTGAGAAAGCCCGGGTTCTTGCCCCCGACCCGGTGGCCCCGGAACTGGCCGATCCAGGCGAGCACAAAGACACCCAGCGCGAATTGCCAAAGCGGCAGCGGCCAGCTCGCCTCGAAGACGATGATCAGATGGACCGAGATCAGGCCAAAGACGCCAAACCCCACCGCCAGCGCCGGCGACAGCACCAGATGATGGATCAGCGATGCGGCCAGCAAGAGCGTCGCCCAGTTGACCCACCAGATCCCGAACGGGCTCGGCAGCGACCAGAACAGCGCGATCACGGTCCAGGCGATCACCGGCACACAGATCCAGTGGATCGCCTTGTTGGTCCCGCCCCGGTGCCTCTCGCCATACTCGGCCAGCAGGCGGTCGATGGGGCGGGCATTGGTGGGCGGGCTCATGGCGTCCTCCGTTCTGGCGAAAAGCATATCGGCGCGCTGATGCCATGGGCAAGCCGCCGCGCCTTGCGGGCCGGCAGGCCGGGTGTGCCTGCCGGGGCTGGTATCAGGGCCGCATGGATGCGAGGTTAGGCCCGTCTGACGGCGCCGGTCGTGCGCTGCGCATGGGGGCCATGGTGGCAGTTCTCAACGTTCTGATCGATCCGATCCTGCCGATCTTTGCGATCATGGCCTTTGGCTATGCGCTGGGGATGAGCGGCAAGACCAGCGTCGAGGATGCGCGCACGATCAACCACTTCGCGCTGACCGTGCCGCTGCCGATCATGCTGTTCGGCCTGTTGGGCGCCGCCCCGATCCGCAGCATCCACCCGGTGCCCGCGCTGGTCTATATCGGGGCCGAGGCGGTGGTTTTCGCCATTGGCTTTGCGCTCGCCTACGGGGTGTTTCGGCGCGGCCCGGCGGAGTCGGTGCTGCTCGCCTTTTGCGGGATCTTCGCCAACAACGTCTTTTACGTGCTGCCCATCGCGACGCTGCTCTATGGCAAGGCCCAGGTGCTCCCGGTCACCACGATCATCATCATCGACACGACGGTGACCATGGCGGGGGCGCTGGTTGCGCTGCAGATCATCAATCTGGGCCGGATCACGCCGGGTGCGGTGATCAGGACGCTGGCGCGCACGCCCATCCTGCAGGCGATCGCGCTGGGCATTCTGTTCAACCTCGCGCGGATCCCGATTCCGGGCGCGGTGCAGACCTTTATTGATTTCAACGGCCATGCGGCGGCCCCCATCGCGCTGTTCGCGCTCGGGGTCGTGATGTCTCAGACCCGGCTTGCCATGGATGCGATGGTGCTCTGCTTCACGCTGCTCAAGCTCATCGTCTTTCCGGCGGTGGTCTGGGTTGGGATGGAGGCGCTGGCCGGGGCGGCCGATGGCAAGGCGCAGTTCCTGCTGGGCTCGGCGGGGCCCGCGGGCGCGATGGCGTTCAGCCTCGCGCTGCATCAGAATGTCAGGACCGATGCGATCGCCCAGATCATCATCTGGACCAGCGTGCTGACGCTGGTCTCGCTGGCGGTACTTGCGTGAAGGGGCGGGGAGATGCCTCCCCGCCCCAATCGTTCTCTGATCGTGCTCAGTGGACCATCGCGGCCTTTGGCCTTGCATGCTCGCCCAGCAACAGCTCGGTCCCGTCCGAGCCGACCATCAGCCGCTCGCCATCCTTCAGGCTGCCGGCCAGCAGCATCTCGGCCAGCGGATCCTGCAGCGCCTTCTGGATCACCCGTTTCAGCGGGCGCGCGCCATAGGCCGGGTCATAGCCGCGATCCGCCAGCCAGGTCATCGCCGCCGCGTCGAGATCGAGCACGATCTTGCGCGGCTCCAGCCGTTTGGCGAGCTGGCCGAGCTGGATCTCGACGATCCCGTTCATATGGGCGCGGCTCAGCCGCTCGAACAGGATGATCTCGTCCAGCCGGTTCAGGAATTCGGGCCGGAAATGCGCCCGGACCATCTCCATCACCTGGGGTTCGGCATCGGCGGTCGAGGCCCCTTCGGCCAGCGCTGTCAGATACTCCGCCCCGATATTCGAGGTCAGGATGATCAGCGTGTTGCGAAAATCGACCGTGCGGCCCTGGCCATCGGTCAGCCGGCCCTCGTCGAGCACCTGCAACAGCACGTTGAAGACATCGCCATGGGCCTTTTCGATCTCGTCGAACAGGACCACCTGATAGGGCCGGCGGCGCACCGCCTCGGTCAGCACCCCGCCCTCGTCATAGCCGACATAGCCCGGCGGGGCGCCGATCAGACGGGCGACCGAGTGTTTCTCCATGAACTCCGACATGTCGATGCGCACCATCGCCTGGTCATCGTCGAACAGGAAGTCGGCCAGTGCCTTGGTCAGCTCGGTCTTGCCGACCCCGGTGGGGCCGAGGAACAGGAACGAGCCCATCGGCCGGTTCGGGTCGCTCAGCCCGGCGCGCGCCCGGCGCACCGCCCGGCTGACGGCCGAGACCGCGTCTTCCTGGCCGATCACGCGCTGGCCCAGTTCCTCTTCCATCTTGAGGAGCTTTTCGCGCTCGCCCTCCAGCATCTTGTCGACCGGAATGCCGGTCCAGCGGCTGACGACCTGGGCCACGTGTTCGGGCGTCACGGCCTCTTCGACCATCAGGCCGCCGGGGACCGCGCCCTCGGCCGCCTCGGCCTCGGCCAGTTTGCCTTCGAGTTCCGGGATCAGGCCGAATTGCAGCCGCCCCGCCTCGGCCAGGTCGCCCTGACGCTTGGCGATGTCGAGGCTGTTGCGCGCCTCGTCAAGCTGTTCCTTGATGGCCGATGCGGCGCCCAGCTTGTCCTTTTCCGCCTGCCAGCGGGCGGTGAGGGCCGCACTTTCCTCCTCAAGCCCGGCGAGTTCCGCCTCGATCTTTTCGAGCCGGTCCTTCGAGGCCTCGTCGGTTTCCTTTTTCAGCGCCTCGGCCTCGATCTGCTTTTGCAGGATGTCGCGGTCGAGCGCGTCGAGCTCCTCGGGTTTCGAATCCACCTCAATGCGCAGGCGCGAGGCGGCCTCGTCCATCAGGTCGATCGCCTTGTCGGGCAGGAACCGGTCGGTGATGTAGCGATGCGACAGCGTCGCCGCCGACACCAGCGACGAGTCGGTGATGCGCACCCCGTGGTGGACCTCGTATTTCTCCTTGATCCCGCGCAGGATCGAGATCGCGTCCTCGACCGTCGGCTCGCTCACAAAGACCGGCTGAAAGCGCCGGGCGAGGGCCGCGTCCTTTTCCACATGCTTGCGGTATTCATCCAGCGTGGTGGCGCCCACACAGTGAAGCTCCCCGCGCGCGAGTGCCGGTTTCAACAGGTTCGAGGCATCCATGGCGCCGTCGGCCTTGCCGGCACCCACCAGGGTGTGCATCTCGTCGATGAACAGGATGATGCCGCCGGCGGCGGCCTGCACCTCGGCCAGCACGGCTTTCAGCCGCTCTTCGAACTCGCCGCGATACTTGGCGCCGGCGATCAGCGCGCCCATGTCGAGCGCCATCAACGTCTTGTCCTGTAGGCTCTCGGGCACGTCGCGATTGACGATGCGGATCGCCAGCCCCTCGGCAATGGCGGGGTGGTGTGGATGAGCTGAAGCAACAAGGAGCAAAACAAGGGCGCTTGGCTGTTTTGC
>JBCCHW010000132.1:0-10090 GCA_039028555.1 Pseudomonadota bacterium
CTTGGTATAGGTCGCCATGTAAAGCGTCGCCTCGGGCGCATCGGCAATGGGTTCGATCTTGCCTTTCAGCGCACCGCCCATTTCGACGATTTCGATCGTTGCCATGTCAGGCTGGGCATGCACCTTTTCTATCGCATCCTTGAGGCCCATACCATGAGAGCCGGTAACCGGGCTCGCCCCCTGCACGATCATCTGAGGGGTGTAGACCACCCGCTCATCCATCGCATCGCGATAGGCGAACTGACGGTTGGTAAAGGCCTTTTGCGCAAAGGTATCGCGCCAGCCGAGATAATCCCAGTAATCCACATGCAGCGACAGGGCGACCACATCGTCCCGGTCGGCGAGTTTGCCCAGAACCTCATCGGCCGGTGGGCACGAGTAACAGCCCTGGCTGGTGAACAGCTCGACAAAGATCGTGGGCGATGCCGCGGCCCGGCCCGCGATAAGCTGCAGCGATGCCAGGCTCAGCATGGCGGCGACAGCGATTTTGGAACGACGTGTTTGCATGGGCGGGAACCTATCGCGTCTCCATTCGGCATCCAAGGCTCTGACTCTCACTCCTGCGTGACAGAATCATGGCAACGGCTCGCATTTTCGTGCGGCCTCGCTGCCTCTTGCCGCGATTGTGATCTGCAACTAAACCGCGCGTTAGAATAAATCCGGAGACTGTCCATGACGTACCGCCCTGTTGTTCTGGCAATCCTCGACGGGTGGGGATTGCGCGAAGAGGCGCAGGCCAATGCGCCCCGCCTGGCCAACACCCCCAATTTCGACCGGATCTGGGCCGAGCGTCCTCACGCACAGCTGTCGGCCAGCGGCGAGGATGTGGGCCTGCCGCCCGGCCAGATCGGCAATTCCGAGGTTGGCCACACCAATATCGGCGCGGGCCGGGTGGTGTTGATGGACCTGCCGCGGATCGATCAGGCGATCAAGGACGGCACCTTCTTTTCGAACCGGGAACTGGTTCAGTTCATGGTCAAGATGAAGCAGAGCGGCGGCACGGCGCATATCCTTGGCCTTGTCAGTCCCGGGGGGGTGCACTCGCATCAGCGCCACGTCTCGGCCTTGGCGATGGTGTTGTCCAAAGCGGGGATCCCCGTCGCGATCCATGCCTTTACCGACGGGCGCGACGTACCGCAGAAGTCGGCGCGCAAGGCGATGCTGACCCTGCTCAAGGACATCTCGCGCATGCGCGATGTGCGCATCGCGACGGTGTGCGGGCGGTTCTTTGCCATGGACCGCGACAACCGCTGGGAGCGCGTCGAAAAGGCCACGCAGCTGATCGTCAACGCCAAAGGCCGCCATCCCAAGGGCGCCGTCAACGCCGTCGAGTCGAGCCATGCGGCCGGGATCATCGACGAGTTCATCGAGCCCGCCGTCATCGGCGCCTATGAAGGAATGGCCGACGGCGACGGCATCATCTCGGCCAATTTCCGCGCTGACAGGGCCCGTGAAATCCTGACCAGCCTGCTGGATCCGGCGTTCGATGCCTTTGAGATCACGCAACCCAGATTCGCCGCGACCCTGGGCATGGTCAGCTATTCCGACAAGATCGACCACTGGATGCCGGCCATGTTCCCGCCGCAGGAGATCGTGAACACGCTCGGCGAATGGATGGCAGCAAACGGCAAGCGCCAGTTCCGCCTGGCGGAGACCGAGAAATACCCCCATGTGACCTTTTTCCTGAACGGCGGGATCGAAGACCCCGACCCGGGCGAAGATCGTGTGATGATCCCCTCGCCCAAGGTGAAAACCTATGACCTGCAACCGGAGATGTCGGCAGCCGAGGTCACCAATCAACTGGTGAAAGCCATCAAGGGGGACTACGATCTGATCGTGGTGAACTTTGCGAACCCGGATATGGTGGGCCACACGGGCTCTCTCGACGCTGCGATCGCGGCCTGCGAAGCGGTGGATGCCGGCCTTGGCGCCGCGCTGGAGGCGCTGAGCGCGGTCGGGGGGGCCATGCTCGTGACCGCCGATCACGGCAATTGCGAGGTGATGGTCGACCCGGCGACCAGGGAACCGCATCCCGCCCACACGACCAACCCGGTGCCCCTGGTCCTGGTGATGGAGGGTGACCAGAAGACCGCCTATCACCTCAACGACGGGCGCCTTGCCGATCTCGCGCCGACGTTGATCGAGTTGATGGGGCTGCCTCAGCCCGGCGAGATGACCGGCAAATCCCTGTTGGTGCCTGCGTGAGGCGGCTGCTTGCGTGTCTGATCGGCGGGCTTTTGCTCGCGGCATACGCGCAGGCCGACGACCGCGATGATATCGACAAGGCCCGGCGGCTGTTGGCCGAGGCGCAAACTGCGCTGGAACGTGCCGAGGGGACCAAGGGCAAGCTTGCGGCGCTGGGCAAGGCTGTCCGGGCGCAGGAGGCGGCGCTGGCCGCCTACCGCGCCGCGATGCGCCACCTTGCGCAGGAGGATCAGGCGCTCAGCATCGGGCTCGAACAGGATTCAGGGCAGCTCGCGGGCTATCTCGCGGCGCTTCAGTCGATCGGCCTCGCCCCGCAATCAGCCTTTCTGGTTTTCCCGGGCGGCCCGGTCCGTGCGGCGCGCGCGGCCATCCTGATCGGCGATGTGACGCCGAGGCTCGAGGCGCGGATGGCGCTGTTGCGCGGACGCCTCGACGAGATCCGGGCCCTGCGCGAGCAACAGGAGGAGGCGCGGATCGAAACGCGTACCGCCCTCGCCGGGTTGCAACAGATGCGCACCCAGACCACCAAGGCGCTGCGCGGACGGATCCCTGCCCCCGGCCGGGCTGACCTGATCGAACAGGCAGAAACGGCCGAGGCCCGCGCCGGCGACCTCGACCAGTTGGCGGTCGCCCTGCAGGCAAATGCCGCATCGCGGGCGCCGGTCATTGCCTTTGACGATCTCAAGGGCACGCTTGCCTTGCCCGTCGAGGGTGACATTCTGGCTGAGTTTGGCGCGGCAAAACTCGACCGGAACCGGTTTGGTCTGGTGATCGAGGCACCCGCGTTCGCCCAGGTCTCGGCCCCTGTCGACGCTGCCATCCGCTATGCCGGGCCGCTGGTCGGCTATGATCAAGTTGTCGTGCTCGAGCCGGAAAGCGGTTGGATGATCGTCATTGGCGGGTTAGCTCATATTGACAGAACGGTTGGAGAAGCGGTTCTGGCGGGTGAAAAACTGGGCGATCTGGGTGGTCCATTGCCAACAAGTGAAGAATTTTTAATGGAAGCAGGCAAACCAGATGGCGAGATCGCCGATGAAACCGTTTATATAGAGTTCAGACGGCAGGACGCTCCGATAGACCCCATGCCCTGGTTTGCCCTGGATGGGTGATAAAACAGACAGATGAGAGATCGACACATGCGCAATACAGTTTTGGCCCTCACCACCGGCGTCGCAATCGGGGCCTTGTCGCCCTATATCATCGGCCCGGTTTTTGCGCAGGAGAACTCGGCCAGAAACACGTATGAATATCTCGACCTGTTCGGCGATATCTTTGAACGGGTCCGCGTGGCCTATGTCGAGGAGGTTGATGAGCAACAACTGGTCGAGGCGGCGATCAACGGCATGCTCGCCTCGCTGGATCCGCACTCGGCCTATCTGCCCCCGTCGAATTTCGAGGACATGCGCGAGCAGACCAAGGGTGAGTTCGGCGGCCTCGGCATCGAGGTCACCATGGAGAGCGGCTTTGTAAAAGTCGTGGCGCCGATCGACGATACACCTGCGGCCAATGCCGGCCTCGCCGCTGGCGATTTCATCACCCATATCGATGGTGAGAGCGTTCTGGGCCTGACGCTGAGCGAGGCGGTCGACAAGATGCGCGGGCCCGTCGGCTCGGAAATCGTGGTCACGATCAGCCGCGAAACTGCCGAAGAACCCTTTGACGTCACAATCACCCGCGACACGATCAAGATTCGCGCCGTACGCGCGCGGACCGAGGGCGATGTCGGCGTGCTGCGCATCACCACCTTCAACGAACAGACCTATGAGAACCTCGAAGCCGGAATCGAGAAGGTCAAGGAGGAGATCGGGGCAGAGAATGTGACGGGTTACATCGTCGACCTTCGCAACAACCCCGGTGGCCTGCTGAGCCAGGCAATCGCGGTGTCGGATGCGTTCCTTGAGACCGGTGAGATCGTTTCGACCCGCGGGCGCGATCTGGAGGAAGCCGATCGGGTCAACGCCCGCGCCGGGGACCTGACCGACGGCAAGCCGATCGTGGTGCTGATCAACGAAGGGTCGGCCTCGGCCTCGGAAATCGTGGCGGGTGCCCTGCAGGACCAGCGCCGCGCCATCGTTCTGGGCGCCAAGAGCTTTGGCAAAGGCTCTGTCCAGACAGTGATGCGGCTGGGAGACAAGGGCGCAATGAAGCTGACCACGGCGCGTTACTACACGCCGTCGGGCCGGTCGATCCAGGCGCTCGGCATCGAGCCCGACATCCTCGTCGAGAAACGCCGAATCGAGGAAGCGGAGGAGGAGACAAATCTGCGCACCCGGTCCGAAGCCGATTTGCGCGGGTCGCTCTCCAACGAACTCTCAGAGGATGAGAAGCTGCAGCTGGAAGAAGAGCGCGATCGCCACGAAGCGACGGCAAAGCTGCGCTCGGAGGATTTCCAGCTCGCCTATGCGCTGGATCTGATCGCCGGGCTGGCGATTTACGAAGACACGACCCAACAATAGGCCGGACCCCGACCGCTCACCCCGATGAAGACATTGACCGAAGACGAGATTGACCAGCTCCCCTACCGCCCCTGCGTAGGACTGGTCATTCTCAACCGCGACGGCAGGATTTTTGCCGGCCAGCGCATCGACAATCCGATGGACGCCTGGCAGATGGCGCAAGGGGGCATCGACGATGGCGAAACACCGCAATGTGCCGCCTTGCGAGAGTTGGGCGAGGAAACCGGCATCACGCCCGACCGCGTGACCGTTTTGCGCGAAAGCTCTGAATGGCACGCCTATGACCTGCCCAGGCATCTGGTCGCAAAACTGTGGAAGGGCCGGTATCGCGGCCAGAAACAACGCTGGTTCGTGCTGAGGTTCACCGGAGATGACAGCGACATCCGGATCGATACCGACGAACCCGAATTCCGCCGTTGGGCCTGGATGGAGGAAGCCGAGCTGATCCGCAAAATCGTGCCGTTCAAGCGCGACACCTATTCCCGCGTCTTTGCAGAGTTTCAGGACCTGCTCGATTAACACCCTGCGATTTGTCTGGTTCAGGCGAATTGTGCGGGGGTGGTGGTTTGTTCAGGGCCGGGCGCTCAGACATCCCATTCGCTGCCGGTCCGGCCTAACGCCATCCAAGAGACCGCAAGCCGCCCGATTCGGGTATCATTCCACGTATAGGCAATCGCGCGAAAGCCGGTTCTGCGAATATCCGCGCTGCGCAGTTGCAAGCGCAGGTTCCGGGCGCTGTCCGCATCGATCATCTGAATCGAGAGGTGGATGCTGGGGCGTTGGTTGAAGGGTTGGTCAAAGAGGACGTCCGCTGATTCCTCACGCTCGCCCGATTTGGCCCACATCGGGCCATTCACGTCGATATGGTCAAAGATCAGCGCCGTGCCGCTCGCGACGATCAGTCCGCCGGTACTGTATTGAACGGACATGCTGAACCCCGAGCCGTGCAAAGTTTGAAGCGGCCTCAGTTCAGGCAATTTGTCTTAAGAATTGTTAAAGGGCCCCGACGGAGCCGGCGCCCTTTTGGTGTTTGTTAAGCACTCTGGCGCGCAGCGTCAGTTTGTCGATTGCTCGAGCAGCGCCTTGTAATCGAGGATCTGCTGATTTTCCGCCTGAAGATGCTCGGTCGGATGATCGGGCAGGGCCGCTTCGGCCTCGGCGATCAGGGCTTGCAGTTTTTCCGGCGTGACCTCGGCGGCATCAAGCGCCTCTTCGGCCAGGACCGAGATGGTGTTGTCGTAGATTTCGGCAAACCCGCCGGTCACAAAGTACTTGGCGGGCTCGGCGCCGCCCGAAACGGTCACATAGCCGGGGCGCAGGGTCGTCAGATAGGGCGCATGGTGCGCCATTGCCGTCAGATCTCCCATCGCGCCGGGGATCGTCACCGCTTCGGCCTCGGCCGAGGCAAGCTTGCGCTCCGGGCTCACCAGTTCGAATGTCAGCATATCCGCCATTCACGATTTCCTCTGGCTCGAATGGGTCGGGCGGGCAAGACACCCGCCCTGCCCCATGGTCGATTAAGCAGCCTCGGCTGCCATTTTCTGGGCTTTCTCGATCGCCTCGTCGATATCGCCAACCATGTAGAAGGCCGATTCCGGCAGATGGTCGAACTCGCCTTCGACAAGACGCTTGAACCCGTCGATGGTTTTCTCGATCGGGACCAGCTTGCCCGGGCTGCCGGTGAAGACCTCGGCCACAAAGAACGGCTGGCTGAGGAACCGCTGCACCTTGCGGGCGCGGGCGACGGTGAGTTTGTCTTCTTCGGAAAGCTCGTCCATCCCGAGGATCGCGATGATGTCCTGAAGCGACTTGTATCGCTGAAGGATCCCCTGCACCGAGCGGGCCGTGTCGTAATGCTCCTCGCCGATCACCATCGGGTCGAGGATACGGCTGGTGGAGTCGAGCGGGTCGACGGCGGGGTAGATGCCAAGCTCGGCGATCGAGCGGTTGAGAACCGTCGTCGCGTCGAGGTGGGCGAACGAGGTCGCCGGCGCCGGGTCGGTAAGGTCATCGGCCGGCACGTAAATCGCCTGCACGCTGGTGATCGAGCCGTTCTTGGTCGAGGTAATCCGCTCCTGCATCGCGCCCATATCGGTCGCCAGCGTGGGCTGATACCCCACGGCCGAGGGAATCCGGCCCAAAAGCGCCGACACTTCCGAGCCCGCCTGGGTAAAGCGGAAGATGTTGTCGACAAAGAACAGAACATCGGTTCCGGTTTCGTCGCGGAACTGCTCGGCCAGTGTCAGCCCGGTGAGGGCGACGCGGGCGCGCGCGCCCGGAGGCTCGTTCATCTGGCCATAGACCAGGGCCACTTTCGAGTCGGGCAGATTGTCGGGCACGATGACGTTCGATTCGATCATCTCGTGGTAGAGATCGTTCCCTTCGCGGGTCCGCTCGCCGACACCGGCGAAAACGGAAAAGCCCGAGTGGGCCTTTGCGATGTTGTTGATCAGTTCCATGATCAGAACGGTCTTGCCCACGCCGGCACCGCCAAAGAGGCCGATCTTACCCCCCTTGGAGTAGGGGGCGAGCAGGTCGACCACCTTGATGCCGGTGACAAGAATTTCGGACTCTGTCGACTGGGCGACAAAATCAGGGGCCGGCTGGTGGATCGCGCGGGTCCCCTCGGAACTGACCGGGCCCTTTTCGTCCACCGGCTCACCGATCACGTTCATGATCCGGCCCAGGGTTGCCGCACCGACCGGCACCGCGATAGGGCCATCGGTGTCGGTTACAGGCTGACCGCGAACGAGCCCCTCGGTCGCGTCCATGGCGATGGTGCGAACCGTGTTCTCACCCAGGTGCTGCGCGACTTCGAGAACCAGCCGGTTGCCGTTGTTGTCCGTTTCCAGCGCGTTCAGAATCTCGGGAAGCTTGTCTTCGAACTGCACGTCGACGACGGCGCCGATGACCTGAGTGACTTTTCCGACATTAGCCATTCTTCATGTCTCCTTGGTTCAGAGCGCCTCGGCGCCCGAAATAATTTCAATCAACTCGCTGGTGATCGCGGCCTGGCGCGTGCGGTTGTATTGGATGGTGAGCTTGTCGATCATGTCGCCGGCGTTCCGGGTGGCATTGTCCATCGCGGACATCCTGGCACCCTGTTCGGAGGCGGCATTTTCGAGCATTCCGCGAAAGATCTGCACGCCCAGATTACGCGGCAGAAGATCGGCCAGAATCTCTTCTTCCTCGGGCTCGTATTCATAGTTGACGGGTGCTTCGTCGGTCTCGGCGGGCTCGTCAAAGCTTGCCGGGATCACTTGCAGCGCCGTCGGGATCTGGCTGATAACCGACTTGAACTCGTTGAAATACAGCGTCGCCACGTCGAACTCACCGTCATCGAAGCGATTCAGCAGATCGTGCGAAATCTGCGCCGCGTCGTGATAGCCGATCTTCTTGATGTGGCTCTGGTCCACATGGGCAATCATATACTCGGCATACTGGCGGCGCAGCTGCTCGCGCCCCTTTTTGCCAACCGTCATGATCTTGACCGTTTTGCCCTCGGCGATCTTTTCCTCGATATCCTGGCGCGCAAGCTTGACGATCTGGCTGTTGAAGCCGCCGCACAGGCCGCGCTCGGATGTTGCCACGATAAAGAGATGGACATCCTCCTTGCCGGTCCCGGCCAGCAGGCGCGGCGCGTTCGGGCTATCCTTTGCCCCGCGGGCCAGGTTGCCCAGGACGACATCCATCCGCTCGGCAAAGGGCCGCGCGGCTTCGGCAGCTTCCTGCGCCCGGCGCAGTTTGGCCGCTGCCACCATCTTCATGGCCGAAGTGATCTTCCGGGTCGACTTGACCGAGTTGATCCGGATTTTCAGGTCCTTGAGGCTAGGCATCGCCAAAGGCTCCTTTTACGCGCAGGCTCAGGCGAAGGCCTTTTTGACCGTCTCGATAACCGATTTGATGCCGTCGGCCAGATCGCCGTCAACCTTGCGGTCATTGTCTCGAATATCGTCGAGCAGAGCGGTCTGGCTGGTCCGCAGTTCAGTCAGCAATGCGGCTTCGAAACGACCCACATCGCGCACATTGATATCGTCGAGATAGCCCTGTGTCCCGGCAAAGATCACACAGACCTGCTCGGCATTGGTCAGGGGCGAATATTGCGGCTGTTTCAACAGTTCGGTCAGGCGGGCGCCCCGGTTCAGCAGGCGCTGGGTCGCGGCGTCGAGGTCCGAGCCGAACTGAGCAAAGGCGGCCATTTCGCGGTACTGCGCAAGTTCCAGCTTGATCGAACCGGCAACCGACTTCATCGCCTTGGTCTGGGCCGACGAGCCCACACGGCTGACCGACAGGCCGACATTCACCGCCGGGCGGATGCCCTGATAGAACAGTTCGGTCTCGAGGAAGATCTGACCATCGGTGATCGAGATAACGTTGGTCGGAATAAAGGCCGACACGTCGCCACCCTGGGTCTCGATCACCGGCAGAGCGGTCAGCGACCCGTTGCCCTGGTCATCGTTCAGCTTTGCCGAACGCTCCAGCAGGCGGGAGTGGAGATAGAAAACATCGCCCGGAAACGCTTCGCGGCCCGGCGGGCGGCGCAGCAGCAGCGACATCTGACGATAGCTGACAGCCTGTTTCGACAGATCATCATAGATGATCAGCGCATGCATGCCGTTGTCGCGGAAGTACTCCGCCATGGCGCAGGCCGAATAGGGTGCGAGGTACTGCATCGGCGCCGGCTCGGACGCGGTCGCGGCAACGACGATCGAATATTCGATGGCGCCGGTTTCCTCGAGCTTCTTGACAAGCTGGGCAACGGTCGAGCGTTTCTGGCCCACCGCGACATAGACGCAGTAGAGCTTCTTGTTCTCGTCGTCGCCTGCGACGTCGTTGTAGTTCTTCTGGTTCAGTATGGCGTCGAGCGCCACGGCGGTCTTGCCGGTCTGGCGGTCGCCGATGATGAGCTCGCGCTGGCCACGCCCGATCGGGATCAGCGAGTCGACCGATTTGAGGCCGGTCGCCATCGGCTCATGCACCGACTTGCGCGGAATGATGCCCGGCGCCTTGACGTCTGCGATCCGGCGCTCGGCCGCGTCGATCGGGCCCTTGCCGTCGATGGGGTTGCCAAGGGCATCCACCACACGGCCGAGCAGCCCCTTGCCAGCCGGCACGTCCACGATCGAGCCTGTCCGCTTGACCGTATCGCCTTCCTTGATGTCCCGGTCGTCGCCAAAGATCACGACGCCGACATTGTCGGCCTCGAGGTTCAGCGCCATGCCGCGGATATTGCCGGGGAACTCGACCATCTCGCCGGCCTGAACCTGATCGAGGCCATACACACGGGCAATCCCGTCACCGACCGAAAGCACCCGGCCGATTTCCGCCACTTCCGCTTCCTGACCGAAATTCTTGATCTGATCCTTAAGGATCGCAGAAATCTCAGCTGCCTGGATCGCCATTACCCGACCTCTTTCATTGCGTTTTGC
>JBCCHW010000133.1:0-9977 GCA_039028555.1 Pseudomonadota bacterium
CCGCTGGATATCCGCGACCGAGGCGCCATAGTCGCCTTGCAGGAAATAGACCGTCGCGCGCTTGTTCCACCCTTCGGCATAGCCGGGCGCCAGGCGAACCAGGTCGTCGAGGTGGAGCAGCGCGGTTTCGATATCGCGCTCATCCATTGCCTTGGTCGCCCGTTGCAGCAATAGGTCCATAGACGCAGAGCCCGACCGGTTCCACGCCGCCCAGATCTGCGCCTGAACATTGCGCCAGTCAGGATTGTCGGGCTTTGAAAGCTCCGAGAAGAGTTCATTCAGATGGGCCGCACGCACCGCGTCGGGGTCGCTGGAGAGGTCTTTTGGTCGCTCCGGCTCTTTGGGCGCGTCTGCTTGCGCCTCGGGCGCCGGGGTGACGAGCTGGGATCCGGCCGGGCCCGTGCCGAGCGCCAATCCGGCAATCAACAGGGCCGACGCGACGGAATGCTTGTGTCGAAACAAGAGTGTCATTACCCAACCATATGGTATCACGATGGGCATTGGAAAGCCCGCGGGCCTTGCTCCCCGATGAATTGAAGATGAGGAGACCTGAGAATGAGCGATTTCATCCAGACAGCCATGGCAGCGCTGACGGCCAAGGTCGAAGAGATGGGCTTTGACGGCTCGGTGAAGTTCGAGATCGAAGACGAAGGTCTGATCCGGATCGCGGAGGGCACGGTCACGGATCAGGACGGAGAGGCCGATGTAACCGTTTCCGCCGCGGCGGATGTATTTCAGGAACTGTTCGACGGCGAGCTTTCGCCCACGGCGGCCTTCATGTCGGGCAAGATCAAGATTGATGGCGATATGGGTCTTGCGATGAAGATGAGCTCGCTGCTCGGCTGATCTGATGGACCCAGCCGTTCAGATGCCGCCGGGCGCGCGGGCCTGGGATCTGGGCTTCGAGATCGAAGCCGACGATGGCGTGCGTCTGCGCGCGGCGATCTGGAATGGCGACGGTCGCGGGACGGTGTTGCTGTTTTCGGGACGCACCGAGTTTCTCGAGAAAATGGCGATCCCGGCGACCGAGCTGCAGGATCGCGGCTTTACCGTGGCCAGCCTCGATTGGCGTGGGCAGGGCCTCTCGGACCGGGTTGCCGAGCCGGCTCTGATGGGCCATGTGGGCCGTTTCACCGATTACCACAAGGATATCGCCGCGCTGATGGCGGCGCCCCAGATGGCGGTGTGCCAGCAGATTGATCTGTTGATGGCCCATTCGATGGGCGGAGCGATTGCCATGGGCGCCCTTTATCGTGGGGTCGTCGCGCCGCGCTCGGTCGTTCTCTCGGCGCCGATGCTGGGCATTCATATGCCCGCGGCGCTCAAGATCGCGGGCTCGGTCACCACCGGCTTTGCGCGGCTGTTCGGCCAACTCGACAAACGCCCGCCCTTTGGCGATGTGGATACCCCTTATGTATTCGAGGGGTTCGACGGCAATGTGCTGACCAGCGACCGGGAGGTGTTTGACTGGATGGTCGCTGCGCTGAAGGCTGAACCGCGGTTGCAGCTCGCCATGCCCTCGATGCGCTGGATCGATGAATCGATGAAGGAAATGGGCTGGATTGCGCGCCAGGGATCGGTCGAGCCGCCGATTTCGATCCTGCTTGGAACCAAGGAAAAGGTGGTTGACTTCGACGAGGTCGATGTCGCCGCAAAGCGTTTGGGCTGTCATATCCACAAGATTCCGGATGCCCGGCACGAGGTCTTGATCGAGAGCCCGCCGATGCGGGCACAGGCCTGGGCCGCAATTGACGGTTTTCTGGAAGGTGCCGGCGTCTAGGCAGCGGCTTCGGCGAGCATGTCGAGCGCTGCCTGATGAATTCTCGCGTCGCCTGCGGCAATCACCTGCCCGCCCCAACGGCAATCCCCGCCTTTCCAGTTGGTGACGCGCCCACCCGCCGCCCGCACCAGCGCCGCGGGCGCGGCAATGTCATAGGCCTCCAGCGCCGTTTCGATCACCAGATCGATCTGTCCCAGCGCCACCATCGCATAGGCATAACAATCCATCCCGTAGCGGGTGAGTTTTGCGGCTTTGCTGACCGTGTTGAAGGCCACTGCTTCGCCTGCGTCGAAAATTGCTGTATCCGTGGTCATCAGAGTCGCGTCGGCGAGTTGTGCGCAGGGGCGCGTGCTGATCGGGCTTCGTGTCCCCTTGTGTTCAAGAAACGCCCGGCCTGCATCCCCGTCATTTATCCCGACAAAGCGTTCGCCCGTAAAAGGTTGGTCGACAATGCCGATCCGACCCTCGTCGCCGTCATCCAGCCCGATCAGGACGCCCCAGGTCGGCAGGCCCGAGATATAGGCGCGGGTTCCGTCGATTGGATCGAGCACCCAGGTCAGGCCGCTGGTGCCTGTGATGCTGCCATGCTCCTCGCCCAGAATGCCGTCATCGGGCCGCTCCGCCGCCAGGATGTCGCGCATCGCGCCTTCGGCCTCGCGATCGGCCGCGGTGACCGGGTCAAACTCACCCGAACCGGCCTTGTTATCTGCTGTCAGACGCGACGCTCTGAAATGTGCCAGCGCCCTGACGCCCGCCGCATCGGCCATCCGGCCTGCCAGTTCCTGCAAATTGGTTAGGTCTGAAGCGGTGAGCATAAAGAAAGTCCCCCTGACGACGTCCGGGGGACCTTGTTCACCCTCTCAAGCGACGGGTCAAGCCCGCCAGTTACACATTACGCGACACGAAACTTACGCCAATCGTTTTATGGCTCACCCTTTCAGGCGGCGTCACTTAAAACACGTGCCAAATCGAATAGCCGGCGGCGCTGGGTTTCCGGGATAGCATAATAGGCGCGAACCAGTTCCAGGGCTTCCTTGTCTGTCATCATGTCGCCGCGCGCAGAACTTGTGGTATCGCCGACGCCTTCGAGACCTTCGAAAAAGAACGAGACAGGGACATCCAGCGCATCTGCAATATCCCACAAACGAGATGCCGAGATCCGATTGGTGCCGGTTTCATACTTTTGAATCTGCTGGAACTTGATCCCAACCTTGTTGCCGAGCTGTTGCTGGGTCATGCCCACCATCCAGCGGCGTTGACGGACGCGCTGTCCGACATGTTCATCTACAGGATGCTTCATACAAAATCTCCGGTGCTCCGAGCCTGCAACCGCGCAGACTTCGCGTAAGGGAAGAGCAAAAAGCGGGCCAGTTGCCGCGCCGGGCATCGAAAAAATTGCTTTGGAAGGGGTTTAGTCATTTAATTTCAGTATGTTATATGTTTTCGAGGGGAATGCCGCGCCTCAGGCATCAATCGATCTATGATTGTAACAACCCTGAGGTGTGCGTTTTGCGAAATGAAAATTCCGATCTTCGCAAAATGCAGTGCATCCTGCAATTATGAGGTGAGTTGCGCCGCGGTGGATCGTGCATTGCGCTTGCGTTCATGGGGGTCCAGGTCCCGTTTGCGCAGCCGAACATGGTTCGGTGTCACCTCGACCAGTTCATCGTCGTTGATATAGGCAATCGCCTGTTCGAGGCTGAACAGGGTGGGTGGCGTCAAAACAACCGCGTCATCCTTGCCGGATGCGCGCACATTGGTGAGCTTCTTGCCCTTGAGCGGGTTCACTTCCAGATCGTTTTCGCGGGAATGCTCGCCGATGACCATGCCCTTATAGATCTTTTCACCCGGCGACAGAAACAACCGCCCGCGTTCCTCGAGGTTCCACAACGCATAGGCAACCGCCTCGCCGGTCTCCATCGAGATCAGCACACCGGCGCGGCGCCCGGGGATCTCGCCCTTGAAGGGGGCCCATTCGTGAAAACGCCGGTTCAGGATGCCGGTGCCACGGGTGTCGGTCATGAACTCGCCATGGTATCCGATCAGACCGCGGGCCGGGACATGGGCGACGATGCGCGCCTTGCCGCTGGCGGACGAGCTCATTCCCACCAGCTCGCCCTTTCGTTTCGCCAGTTTCTCGACGACGACGCCCGAGAATTCCTCGTCCACATCGATCGTGGCTTCCTCAATCGGTTCCAGGCGCTGGCCGGCTTCCTCGCGCATCAGAACGCGGGGGCGGGAGACCGAAAGCTCAAAGCCTTCGCGGCGCATGTTTTCGATCAGAACGCCCATTTGCAGCTCGCCGCGCCCGGCGACCTCAAAGGCTTCGCCGCCCGGCGTGTCGGTGATCCGGATCGCCACATTGGACTCGGCCTCGCGCACAAGCCGGTCGCGAATGACCCGGGATTGCACTTTTTTGCCGTCGCGACCGGCAAAAGGGCTCGAATTGATCCCAAAGGTGACGGTGATGGTCGGCGGGTCGATCGGCTGAGCCGCGATCGGTTCGGTCACGCCCATCTCGCAAAGGGTATCGGCGACGGTCGGTTTCGCCATGCCGGCCAGTGCGACGATGTCCCCCGCACCGGCCGTCTCGACCGGTTGGCGCGCGAGACCGCGAAAGGCGAGGATCTTGCTGATACGGAACCGCTCAATCTCGGACCCGTTGCGGCTCAACGCCTTGATCTGCATGCCCTGTTTCGCCGTGCCCGCTTCGATCCGTCCGGTGAGGATGCGGCCCAAAAAGGGGTCGGCCTCGAGCGTGGTTGCAAGCATGCGGAACGGCTGACCCGCAGCGGCGAGCTGACGCGGAGCAGGAACATGCCCGATGATCGTCTCGAGCAGGGGCGCGAGGTTCTCCCGCGGGTCATCCAGCTCGCGCGTTGCCCAGCCCGAGCGGCCGGACGCATAGAGTGAGGGGAAATCCAGCTGCTCATCCGTTGCACCCAGATCGGCGAACAGATCGAAACACTCATCCAGCACCCGGTCGGGCTCGGCCTCGGCCTTGTCGACCTTGTTGAGCACCACGATGGGGCGCAGGCCCAGTCCCAGCGCCTTTGAGGTGACGAACTTGGTCTGCGGCATCGGCCCTTCTGCGGCATCCACCAACAGCACGACGCCATCGACCATCGACAGGATCCGCTCGACCTCGCCGCCGAAATCCGCGTGCCCGGGGGTATCGACGATGTTGATCCGCGTGCCACCCCATTCGACCGATGTGCACTTGGCCAGAATCGTGATTCCACGCTCGCGCTCGATGTCATTTGAATCCAGCGCCCGTTCCGCGACCGCCTCGTTCGCGCGAAAGGCGCCCGACTGCTTCAAGATCTCGTCGACCAGCGTGGTCTTGCCGTGGTCGACATGGGCGATTATGGCGATGTTGCGCAGATCCATGGCGTTCACGCTCCGGTCAGATCGGTCTGGAAGCCGCGCATGTATCATGCAAGAAAACCGAAAACAGGGGCCGTGGGGTCGCAGGCCCTCGATTTCATCACATGGAGGCACGAATGATAAACCCTGATCCAAAGGCGCTTTTCGGGGCCGAGGAAGTCGAGACGTTCCTGGGGCTGGATGCCTGTGACGATCTGGATACCCTGACCGCCCCGGTCGCCCTGATCGCCGCGCTTGGCGCCACGCCTTATCGCGGCGCGGGGCCTTATTGCCGAAACGCGCCAGCGGCCTTGCGCGCCGCGATGGTGGCGGATGCGCCGCTGGTCGACCGGCATAACTTTGACGTCGGCGGGATGATCTTTCCCAACCCTGATGCTCGCGCGGTGGATTGCGGTGATCTGCCCTTTGACGAGGAGAACTTCGCGGCGAACCGCGCGGCCATCCGGTCGGCGATCGAGACCGTTCGCAGACGGGGCGCGGTTCCGATCCTGCTGGGGGGCGACGACTCGGTGCCGATCCCGATGATCGAGGCGATGGCCGGCGAGGGGCCCTGCACCATTCTCCAGATTGATGCCCATATCGACTGGCGCGACGAGTATCGCGACGAGCGGATGGGGCTCTCCTCCACCATGCGCCGTGCCTCCGAGATGTCGCATATCGAGCGGATCGTCCAGGTGGGCGCGCGCAATGTGGGCTCGGCCTACCCCGAAGACTACCAGACGGCCTGTGACTGGGGCGCCGTGATCATCCCCGCCCGAGCGGTTCATGGCGGCGGAGTTCAGCCGGTGCTTGAGCAGATCCCCCAAGGCTCACGGATCATCCTCTGCGTCGATGTCGATGCCCTTGACCCCGGTATCGTGCCGGGCGTTCTGGGGCGGGCGCCCGGCGGTCTTTCGTATTTCCAGGCGCTCGACCTGATCGAAGGGGCGGCGCATCGTGGTCAGATCGTGGCGGTGGACTTTGTCGAATACGTGCCCGAACGCGATGTCGACGAGCTTGGCGCGTTGACTGTCGGCAACCTGATCATGGCCACCATGGGGCTTCTTGCGCGTCAGGCGATCAGCAAGGATCGCTCATAAGGCGAAGTGATCTTCCCAAGTCATCGATCTGGCGATAGCAAGAACCCGAACAAGCTGCGGGAGAATGAAATGCGATCGATGCAGATTCTGGAGACCGGGACCGACCTCGTGATGCAGGAGGTCGCGACGCCCGAGCCGGGGCCGGGTCAGGTCCGGATCAATGTCGCCGCCTGCGGCGTGAATTTTGCCGATACGCTGATGGTCCGCGGCCAGTATCAGGAAAAGCCGCCGCTGCCCTTTGCCCCTGGGCTCGAAGTGGCCGGCACCATCGACGCCCATGGCGAGGGGGTCGATGGCCCCGCCATCGGGACCCGGATCGCGGTCACCTGTGGCTATGGAGGGTTTGCCGAGCAGGTCCTCGCCCCCGCGATTGCCTGTGTTCCCCTGCCAGATACCATCACCGCCGAAGAGGGCGCCGCACTGCAGGTCGCCTACGGGACCAGCCATGTCGCGCTCGACTATCGTGCGGGCTTGCAGGCTGGTGAAACACTGTTGGTGACGGGGGCTGCCGGTGGCGTCGGCCTGACAGCGGTCGAGATCGGTGCCCTGATGGGGGCCAATGTGATCGCTGTTGCCCGTGGCGAGGAACGGCTCGCGCGGGCGCGCGCCATGGGGGCGACGCATCTGCTCGACAGCGACACCGTGGATCTCCGTCATGAGGTCAAGGCGCTGGGTGGTGCGGATGTCGTCTATGACCCGGTCGGCGGCGACCAGTGGGAGGCGGCGATCCGCGCCGCCAAGCCCGAGGCGCGGCTGATCCCCATCGGTTTTGCCAGCGGCACGGTGCCCCAGATCCCGGCCAATATCCTGTTGGTCAAGAACCTGACCGTCATCGGCCTTTACTGGGGTGCCTATTTCCGCCTGCGGCCCCAGGTGATGGCCGACAGCCTCGCGCAGATCATGGCCTGGCATCAGGCCGGTCAGATCAAACCCCATATCTCCAACACCGTCCCGCTGGCCGACGCCAACGAGGCGCTGCGCCTGCTGCGTTCCCGCGAAGCGACGGGCAAGGTGGTGGTGACGATGAACCGCTAGTCAGGCGGTGTGCAGCGCCGTCAGCGAGGCCACGCGCGCGATGCGAAAGACATCTATCGGACTCCTTGGCCAAGAAGCCGGGCGAATTCCCGCCCATGGCGTTCCGGTGCTGATCAAACTGGCAGGGTGACCGTTTCAGGCCGCAGGGGTGTTTGTTCGGCGGGCCGTCAAATGTCCTATTGGCATGTTCGTGCTGAATGCGATGGCTTTATCTGTTTTCACCCGCTGCTGCCGCAAGGTTTGCGAGCCTTTCAGGTGGCGATTTGCCTTGAACCCTATGACTTCCCGGCAACTGTTTGATCCGCAGGTCCCGGGTGACAGGCGGGCGACGGGGCCGTCGCCGCCAGCCCTTTGGGAAAGAGCCGGCGACCGGCCGGCTGCCGGTTCTGGGCGCCATGCCGATCAGCGGCGCATCAGACTTCCGAAAACTCCGCAATCAGATGATCGACCACGTGGCAGAGGGCCTCGTGATGCTCGCCCCCCGCCGCGATGGCCTTTTGATAGGCGGCGCGCTGGCGTTCGGCCGAGGTGCCGGTGCGGGCGATTTCGCGCGCGCGGCCAATCACCTCGGTCGAGCCCAGCATCGCCGCCTCTTCGCCGGTCAATTCGATCAGTTCTTCGAGCAGATCGGCAAAGGGGATCAGCGCCTCCTTGCCGTGATCGGCCAGATCCCCTGCTGTGCCATAGCGCTGCGCGCGCCATCGGTTCTCGTTGATCAGGATCGCGGGGTAGATCCGCCAGCGTTGATTGGTGGTGCGCAGCCGCCAGAGCATCGCCAGCAAGGCCTGATACAGCGCCGCAATGGTCACCGTATCGCGCACGCGCGAGCACACATCGGTGACCCGTTGCTCGAGCGTGGGGAACTTGTCCGAGGGGCGGATGTCCCACCAGATCTTGGTTGCGTCCTCGATGCAGCCCGCCCGGACCAGATGGTCGACCAGCCGGCGATATTCGGCATGGGAATAGACCAGATCGGGCAGGCCGGTGCGGGGCAGCGCATCGAACACCGTCAGCCGATAGGACGAGAGGCCGGTATCCTGCCCATCCCAATAGGGCGACGAGGTGGAGAGCGCCAGGAGGTGGGGCAAAAAATAGGCCACCTGGTTCATCAGGTCGATGCGCAGGTCCGGGTCTTCGTTGCCGACATGCACATGATAGCCGCAGATCAGCATCCGGCGCACGGCCGCGCCAAGATCCGCGTCGAGCGCGTCATAGCGCTCCTTGCGTGTATGGGTCTGGTCGCGCCAGTGGCCGAACGGATGGGTCGATGCGGCAATGGCGGCATAGCCATGCGCTTCGGCCGCCGCCGCGATCGCCTGGCGCATGCTGGTGAGTTCCTTGCCCGCCCCCACCGCGGTGGGGTGAATGCCGGTGCCGACCTCGACCTGGCATTGCAGGAACTCGGGCGAGAGATGCGCGCCCACCGCCTCGCTGCAATCGGCAAAGAAACGCGCGACCGGTGCGCGGACCAGATCGCGCGTCGCCCGATCCACGATGAGGTATTCCTCTTCGATCCCGAGGGTAAAGCCGGGGCGCGAGTTCATTCGGATCTCCCTTTTCGCTCACACGCTACGTCGCGCTTTGCACGTTGACAATGGCACATGCTGTGTGGGGAATGGGCGGGCAGCAATCAGAGGGGCTCGACATGCGCACAGGTGGACAAATATTGGTGGACAGTCTTGTGGCACAGGGCGTGACGACGACCTTTGGTGTGCCGGGCGAGAGCTATCTCGCCGTGCTCGACGCCCTCTACGACAGCGATATGCGCTTTGTCATCTGCCGCCAGGAGGGGGGGGCCGCCTTTGCCGCCGAGGCATGGGGCAAACTGACCGGAGAGCCCGGCATCTGCTTCGTGACCCGCGGGCCCGGGGCGACCAATGCCTCGATCGGAGTGCACACGGCGATGCAGGATTCCTCGCCCATGATCCTGTTCGTCGGCCAGATCGCGCGAGAGGCGCGCGGGCGCGAGGCGTTTCAGGAGATCGACTACACCTCGATGTTCCGTGATGTGGCGAAATGGGTTGTCGAGATCGACAGCGCCGACCGTGTGGCCGAGATCGTGGCGCGCGCCTTTGCCACCGCGCTGGGCGGGCGCCCGGGGCCCGTGGTCGTCGCGCTGCCCGAAGACATGCTGCGCGATATGGCCGAGGCCACGATCGCGCCCGCGGCACAGATCGCCCGCCCGGGCGTGGCGGCGGGCGCCGCCGGGGCCGCCGCCGAGATGCTGACAAAAGCCGAGCGTCCGGTGATTCTCGCGGGTGGCGGGGGCTGGGGTCGCGCCGAGGGCATCGGCCCGCTGACCGAATGGGCGGATCAGGCCGCGATCCCTGTCGCCGCAACCTTCCGGTGTCAGGACCTTATCGACAACAACGCGCCGGCCTATGTGGGCGATGCCGGGGTCGGCATGCCGCCCCATATCCGCACCATGCTGGACGAGGCGGATGTCATCTTGCTGTTGAACCATCAGTTCGACGAGATGCTGACCGACGGTTACACGCTGTTCGACGCGCCGGTGCCAAAGCAGAAGATCATCCATGTTCACAGTTCGGATGCCGAGTTGGGCAAGGTGTATCAGCCCGCGCTTGCGATCCATGCCGGCCCGAATGCCTTTGCAACCGCACTGAGCGCCGAGCCTGGCCCCGAAAGCAATGCGCGGCGCGCACGGCTGGCCGAACTGCGCGCGACCTATGACGCCG
>JBCCHW010000134.1:0-9951 GCA_039028555.1 Pseudomonadota bacterium
CACCGATGGAACCCCAAGATGGGCCAGTTCATCTATGGCGACCGTAACGGCATTCATATCATCGACCTGACGCAGACTGTTCCGCTGCTCGACGCCGCGCTGAACGCGATGCGCGAGACGGTCGCAAAGGGGGGCCGTATCCTGTTTGTCGGCACCAAGCGTCAGGCAGCAGAGCCGCTGGCCAATTGCGCCCAGCGCTCGGCCCAGTACTTCATGAACCACCGTTGGCTCGGCGGTACGCTGACCAACTGGAAGACGGTGTCGAACTCGATCAACCGGATGAAGGCGCTCGACGAGCAACTGGAAGGCGACAACTCGGGCTACACCAAGAAAGAGCTTTTGAACCTCGAGCGCGAACGTACCAAGCTGACCATGTCGCTGGGCGGGATCCGCGAGATGGGCGGTGTGCCGGACATGATGTTCGTGATCGACACCAACAAAGAGGCGCTCGCGATTGCCGAGGCCGGCAAGCTGGGGATCCCGGTGGTCGCCATTCTCGACTCGAACTGCGATCCCGATGGGGTCGACTATCCGATCCCGGGCAATGACGATGCGGCGCGCGCCATTGCGCTCTACTGCGATCTTGCCGCGCGCGCGGTGATCGACGGGATGGCGAGCCAGCTCGACGCGGCCGGCTTTGACCTGGGTGAGCTCGAAGATGCACCGCTCGAAGAGGGCCTCGACGAAGAGGTCGCTCTTGATCCTGCCGGCGACGAACCCCCGGCAGAAGAGGCGCCGACCGAAAAGGCGCCGACCGGCGAGGAAGCACCCACAAGCTGAGGCTTGTCGCTTCCCCGTCACATGAAATCGCTAAAGACAGCCCGCTGCCTCCGTGGCGCGGGCAAGGATATGGAGAGCTGAAAATGGCTATCACCGCATCTATGGTGAAAGAACTGCGCGACACGACGGGCGCAGGCATGATGGACGCCAAAAAGGCGCTGACCGAGAACGACGGCAACATGGACGCCGCCGTCGACTGGCTGCGTACCAAGGGCCTCGCGAAGGCCGCCAAGAAATCCGGCCGCACCGCCGCCGAAGGTCTTGTCGCTGTCGCGTCCAAGGACGGCACCGGCGTGGCGGTCGAGGTCAACTCGGAAACCGATTTCGTGGCCCGGAATGCGGAGTTCCAGACCATGGTTGGTGAAATCGCCGAGATCGCGCTCGGCGTCGGTGACCTCGACGGGTTGCTGGCGGCGCCGATGGCGGGCAAAACCGTTGCCGAGATCGTGACCGACAAGGTTGCCACCATCGGCGAGAACATGTCGGTGCGCCGCCTGGCAAAGGCCGAAGGCGACTTCGTTGCCAGCTACACCCACAACGCCGTGGCCGATGGCATGGGCAAGATCGGGGTGCTGGTTGCAATCTCGGGCGCGGATGCCGATGCGGCTGCCGTGATCGGCAAACAGGTCGCGATGCATGTGGCGGCTACCAGCCCGGCATCGCTGGGGGTCGAGGATCTCGACCCGGCGCTTGTCGAGCGTGAAAAGCAGGTGCTGACCGATCAGGCCAAGGAATCGGGCAAGCCCGACAACGTGATCGAGAAGATGATCATTGGCCGAATGAACAAGTTCTATCAGGAGGTCTGCCTGCTGAAACAGTCCTTTGTGATCAATCCCGACCTGACGGTCGAGAAAGCGGTTGAGGAAGCGGCTCCCGGCGCCAAGATCACCGGATTCGTCCGTCTGGCCGTGGGCGAAGGCATCGAGAAGGAAGAAGAAGATTTCGCGGCCGAAGTCGCGAAAACCATGGGCGGTTAACGTCCTGCAACAGCGCCGGGGCCAGTCCCGGTTTGCCGACTGTTGAGCGCATGCCTTCGGGTATGCGCTTTTTCTTTGCGCGCAGTGAGCGCCGTGGCGCCGGTGTCTCCGAGGGGCCTGCCGGTGCACCCGGCGGGCGGGATCGGGGCGCCGGGCCCGCGGCGGCTGTCATTTTGCCCGCAGAAGTGTCCCTTGTTTTTGCCGGCTTTTCCCGGAATGCTCCCGCGAAAACACGGGAGAGCACCATGTGC
This sequence comes from Pseudomonadota bacterium, assembly GCA_039028555.1. Taxonomy (GTDB): domain Bacteria; phylum Pseudomonadota; class Alphaproteobacteria; order Rhodobacterales; family Rhodobacteraceae; genus Thermohalobaculum. The sequence continues at coordinate 2,009 of JBCCHW010000134.1, forward strand.
CGTTGGGCCGCGTATATCGGTGAGCCGATCTTTGTCGAAGATATCGTCACCAAACCATCGGAATCGCTGATCCGGCAAAGCCGTCATGCCCGGATGGGAAAGACGGAGGTGAATGGAGATGGATTCGGTCTGGCCTGGTACGGCGAGCGCCATTTTCCCGGGCAGTTTCGGGATATCCATCCAGCCTGGTCGGATCAGAACCTCAGGTCGCTCTCGGCGCAGATCCGGTCAGGGCACTTTCTCGCGCATGTGCGGGCGTCAACAGAAACGGCGACCAGCCGGAACAATTGCCATCCTTTCACCTATGGCCGGTGGTCGTTTATGCATAACGGGCAAGTTGGCGGTTTCGGCAGGTTTCGCCGCGAGGTCGACATGATGATTCCGGACGCCCTGTACGATCACCGGATGGGCGCAACGGATTCCGAGGCTTTGTTCCTGCTCGCCATTGCAAATGATCTGGATGCAGACCCCAAAGCCGCGGTCGAGCGGGCAACCGGCCAACTCGAGGCTTTGGCGCGCGAGGCCGGCAGCGCACCTTATGTCCATATGACGGCGGCGATTTCAGACGGAGACCACCTTTATGCGGTCCGCTATGCCTCGGATGGTGATCCGCCAACGCTTTATCACGAAAGACATGGCGATGGCCGGGTGGTCGTCTCCGAACCACTGGACGATCAGACCCGCGACTGGGCCGAGATTCCGCTGCATTCATGGGCCGAAATCACGCCTGGGGGCGTCGACGCAGAAAAGTTTGTCCCACAGGGATGACCGGCATGTTCCCGCCTAGAGCCGCAAGGGCAATGCGACGCCGCTGGGCTTGCGATCGGTCAGGCGGCTGTCGATATCGAGCACCTGTTCGGCGGGGAAGCTGATCTCGCCCGTCAGCGCCTTGTCCTCACCCTCGCCCTGATTGCAGCCCTCAAAGCTGAGGACCAGCTTGCCACCCGTGCCAAGGGCCGCGAGGTCGTCGCGCTCGAGCTCGACGAGATAGGGTCTTACCCATCCGGGGCGCGGGTAATAGACACGCCCGCCCGGGTCGGCAACGATTTCAGTGCCGACATGATGGCAGCCGTCGGGCATCCTGACGACCGCGTTGGCGCGATTGCCCCCCTCCAGGGCACGCAACTGCGCCGAACAAGCGGCGCCAACGCACGCCACCCGGTCGCTGACCAAGGTTCCCTCTTGCAGCAACGCGTCATAGCGCGAAACGCCGGATGGCAGGGTTTCCGAGCAACCGCTCAGCAGAACCGCGCCTATCACTCCACAAATGATCGCTTTTTCCATTTTCGGCCCCTCAGCACATCCCTGAGCCGACCAAAGGGGTGCCCCGGCGGCCAGCTTACCAAATCTGATGTTCAGTTTCCGCCGGAAGCCCTTGGAGGTCAACCGTTTTGCCAATGGGCAAGCCCGCTTTAACCAGCGAGCGCCTTGTTGAGGTTTTCGTCGACCTTTTCGAGGAAACCCATTGTGGTCAGCCATTTCTGATCTGGGCCGACCAAAAGCGCGAGGTCTTTGGTCATGAAACCCGACTCCACGGTTTCGACGATGGTTTTCTCCAAAGTCGTGGCGAAATGCATCAGTGCCTGGTTTTCGTCGAGCTTTGCGCGGTGCTTCAGCCCGCCGGTCCAGGCATAGATCGACGCAATCGAGTTGGTCGAAGTCGCCTCGCCCTTTTGATGCTGGCGGTAATGCCGTGTGACGGTGCCGTGTGCAGCTTCGGATTCGACGACCTTTCCGTCTGGCGTCATCAAGACCGACGTCATCAGGCCCAGAGATCCGAAGCCTTGGGCGACCGTGTCCGACTGAACATCGCCATCGTAGTTTTTGCAGGCCCAGACAAAGCCGCCCGACCACTTCATCGCACAGGCGACCATATCGTCGATCAGTCGATGCTCGTAAGTGATGCCCGCCTTTTTGAACTTGTCGGCAAACTCGGCGTCGAAGACCTCTTGGAACAGCTCCATGAAGCGCCCGTCATACTGCTTGAGGATCGTGTTCTTGGTCGAAAGATAGACCGGCCAGCCGAGCGAGAGACCGTAATTCATCGAGGCCCGCGCAAAATCGCGGATCGACTCGTCAAGGTTGTACATCGACATGAAGACGCCCGAGGCGGGAGCGTCAAAAACCTCGTGTTCGACCACGGTGCCGTCCTCGCCGACGAACTTCATCGAGAGCTTGCCGGCGCCCGGGAACTTCATGTCTGTCGCGCGGTACTGGTCGCCAAACGCATGACGCCCGATCACGATTGGCTGGGTCCAGCCCGGAACCAGCCGCGGGACATTGTTACAGATGATCGGCTGGCGGAATACGACCCCGCCCAGAATGTTGCGGATCGTGCCGTTGGGTGAGCGCCACATCTTTTTCAGGCCGAACTCTTCGACGCGCCCCTCGTCCGGGGTGATGGTCGCGCATTTAACGCCGGCGCCGACTTCCTTGATCTTGTTGGCCGCGTCGATGGTGATCTGATCATCGGTGCGGTCACGCTCTTCGATGCCGAGGTCGTAATACAGAAGATCAATGTCGAGATAGGGCAGCACCAGCTTTTTCTTGATGAAATCCCAGATAATGCGGGTCATCTCGTCGCCGTCGAGCTCTACGATGGGGTTCTCAACCTTGATCTTCGTCATCTCTATTCTCCTGGCGCATCTTGAATCGGGCGCGACCATAGAAGGGGTCATGGCGCACCGCAACGGGTTAATTGGCGCGACCTGTTGACAGGGATCAATGCGATGCTGCCCCAGACTGGATTGGGTCGTTCAAAGCCATGGCGATCGGAGGAGCCTGATCATGCAACTGAGCAATAAGGAAACCAAGTTGATCCGTGAAAGCTATCTCGCCGCGCGCGACGAGATCGAGAAAGCGTCTGTCGATTTCTACAATCGCCTGTTCGACCGATCGGCTGAAATCAAACAGCTGTTCCGAACCGATATGGACGATCAGGGGATGCGGTTTATGACGGCGCTTGGTGTCATCATCCTGGCATTGGATGAACCCAAACGCCTTGCCGAGGCTCTGGACGGGCTTGGTCAGGGGCATGCCGCGCTCGGCATTCGTGTTGATCAGTACGCAATCATGACGGATGTCCTGGTCGAAACCCTCGCGGCGCATTCCGGTGAGCACTGGTCTCAGGCGACCGAGGTTGCTTGGCGTCATGCGCTCGACCAGGTGGCGGAAGGGATGACCCGGCATATCCGCCCCGCTGCCTGAGGTCAGCGCGCCCTCATAGACCCGATCAATCGTTTCCGTGTCGCTGATACGTCTTGAAATCGAGGGGCGATCGCGATGGCGATCTGGATCAATGCAACGATGAGCGAGGACGATTTTCTGGTCTGCCCGAGATGGTCAGGGAGCCCCTCGAACCGGAGCCGCTATGTGACAAGCCGCTGACCAACCGGGGCTTTTGGAGAGCTGGGTTTACCTCCGAACAACCCATGCGTTTTGTCGATGGATGGGTCTTTGTGAAACGGATCACGACCCAGAACGCGACGTGGGTTAGGGTCTCGCCCCGAACATGCGTTGCGCCGGATCGTTCGGGTTGACGCGAAGCAATGGCGCATTGGAAACGCTGCGCCCGATCGGACGATGGTCGCGAGAGGATTATCTGGCCGGGTTGCCAAGCTCCAGATGGCATCGTAGCGTTCAACGCGCCCGGCCGGTAAGCAATTGAACCAGATCGTCACCTTTTCTCGTCTGCAAACGATTCATCATTGAGGAAGATTGAATGGCACGGAGTCGATTAACGCCCCTCTTCGCGATGAGCGGTTTGTTGTCGCTTTGCACGACACAAGCAGTCGCCGCTGACGCGTCGGGCTATATAAGTCTCGCGGTGAGCACGAAACCCGCATGGGGATTGGGAACGGGCGAGACACAAGCCGCCGCAGATCAGGTTGCTCTCAAGGAATGCCAACAAAACCATGGGGTAGACTGCAAGATCTCCCAACAGCAAAAAGGTGGCTGTCTTGCCGTTGCGCGGAGCGCTCAGCATGATGGCATCGGGCTCGCGCCGACCATAGAGAAAGCCGAGGAGATAGCCATGACGGATTGCGGTGATGGCGGCAGGTTCAGCGGATGTGAGATCGCCAACAGGCACTGTATCAAATAGGCCCTGCGAACGGCGGGCATCGGTATGTGGGCCGGCATCGTTTTGCAGGGCGAAAATGTAAGCAGCGGCGCTTCCAATCCGATGGCTCGCAGAAAGGGAAACCGATGCTGACCAGGACGATCCTGGCATTGCCGGTTGGATGCGATCCATCTCGCCATGGATTTCCGTGGCACAACCGATTATCCCGATCCCCAGATCGACTTGGCGCGGGCCGGTTCCCTGGCCCGCAGGGCTTTTCGCTTCAAAGCGTAGATGAAAAAACAGGATAGGCATGAGAACAGCGTCGCGTCGGCTCTGGATGGGGCTCGCCACCCTGTTGGGGATGCCGAAAGGGTTCTTCTCTCCGTACCGTTATGCCGCGGGGGTCGAGCCAACTGCGTACCCGGAGCTGGAGCGGATCTTTCAACAGGCGGAGCCGGCATTTGCCGGTGTTCTCGAATCCATCAGATTTCATGGTGACCGGTTGGCCAGCCTGGATGGGCCGCCGCCGGTGCCCCGCTGGGATCAGCACTGGTTCCCGCGTCTCGACGGGGCGGCCACCTATGCGATCGTCCAAACCGCAAAGCCGCGGCGGATCATCGAGGTGGGGTCGGGGCATTCGACGCGTATGCTTGCCTGTGCGGCCGCCGATGCCGGGGGCGCAGAGATCGTCTGCATCGATCCCGCCCCGCGGGCTGCGTTTAAAGGAGCGGATGTCACGTGGCGCTCGGAAGTCCTGAATGCCGACCATTTGTCGCTTTTTACCGCTTTGGAGCCGGGCGATATCGCCTTTTTCGATGGCTCGCACCTGTTGTGGCCCGGGACGGATGTGGATCTCATCGTCAACCGTATCCTGCCCGCGCTGAGGCCCGGGGTATTGATCCATCTCCACGACATCACATTGCCCGATGCGTATCCGGCTGATTGGGACTGGCGCGGCTATACCGAACAACTCGGCCTGGGCGGTTGGATTGCGGGGCAGGGGGCGGCGCTTGTCTTCTCGAGCCATTACGCGTTGACCCGGATGGCGGCTGAGCAGGCGGTTCGCGATCTGCCCAAACCGGATGGCGCGTTAGAGACCAGCCTGTGGCTGCGCCGTAGCGGGAATCGCTGATGTCCGGGACTGATCACTCGCAAAACGCCGACTGGAGCCCTGACGGCCCCATCATGGTGCTGGTGCAGCCGCAGATGGGCGAAAACATCGGTGCAGCGGCGCGCGGCATGTGGAATTTCGGCCTGCGGCGGATGCGGATCGTGTCGCCACGCGATGGCTGGCCGAACCCTGCGGCTGTCGCCATGGCGTCGGGCGCCGGGGGGTTGCTTGACGACGCTCAGATCCACGCGACCACGGCAGAGGCGGTCGCGGACTGCCAGATGGTTTATGCCACAACGGCCCGGCCGCGTGAGATGACGAAAAGGGTCCTCACACCCGAGGAAGCCATGATGGAGGCCGCTGGCCTGATCACCGGCGGTGCGCGTGTGGCGGTGTTGTTCGGCCCGGAACGCGCCGGTCTGGGAAATGCAGATGTGGGGCTGGCGAATACGATCGTGTCGGTTCCGGTCAATCCGGCCTTTGCTTCGTTGAACCTTGCCCAATGCGTGTTGCTGACCGCGTATGAATGGCGCCGTGCCGCCGGCCGGCCAGCGCCTGCCGAGGCCGAGCCACTGGCGACGAGCGGCGAGGTTGGGCGGCTGGTGGCGCATCTGGTGCGTGAGCTCGACCTCGCCGGGTTCTTTTTCCCGGCTGCCAAACGGAGCTCGATGGTCGGCACGCTCGAGAATCTGTTTCGCCGCGCGCCTTTGACCGAGGCGGATGTTCGCACATTGTGGGGGGTCGTGCGGGCCCTGTCGGAAGGGCCGAAAAGGGGCGGGCGAGCCATCGCCGACCCGGACCTTCTGCCCGATCCTGCAAGTGTGCGGGCCGCTCTCACCAAGCTTGATACCGGGATCATCAACCGAATTGCCGAGCGTCATGACCTGGGTCGACATTTGCGCGCACAGGCCCCGGATGACCAAATCCCGACCCATGATCCGGTTGATATCGGAAAGCGCCTCGTCGCATCGGCGCCTGAGGCGAGTCCGGAAGTGGCCGAATTGATTTCGGCGCTGTTTGCAGCACTCGACCGGCATTAGCCCCAACACGGAGCGCGAACAGGTTTCGCCTGTCCCCTTGCAACCCGTCGCCGCAGGCGCTTGCCCGCCCCGCGGCTTCCCGCTAGATCACGCGCGAGCGAGCATGGAGAGCCAGATGAGCAAACGCACGGTCTTCGAGGAAGTCAGCGGCGCCAAGTCCGAGGCGCCCGCACCCATTGCGCCGGCGAAGCAACCCGCTCGCGGAGCGATTGCTGCCTGGTTCCTGGGCCTCGCGGCACTCGTGGCCTTGATGGTGCTTGTCGGCGGCCTGACCCGGCTGACCGACAGCGGGCTTTCGATCACCGTCTGGGATCCGGTGATGGGGGCAATCCCGCCATTGTCGGAGGCCGACTGGAACGCGGCTTTTGCCGCCTATCAGACCACCACCGAGTTCAAGGAACAGAACGACTGGATGACGCTTGCCGATTTCAAACCGATCTTCTGGTGGGAATGGGCACATCGCTTTCTGGGTCGGTTCATCGGGCTGGTCTGGGCGGCAGGTTTTGTGGCCTTCCTCGTGATCGGGCGCATTCCGAGCGGATGGACGGGAAGGATGGCGTTCGTGGGCATTCTGGGCGGGGTGCAGGGAGCGATCGGCTGGTGGATGGTCTCGTCGGGCCTCGATCAGTTGGATGTCGCGAGCTATCGTCTGGCAATCCATCTCGGCCTCGCCTTTTTGATCTTTATGCTGCTGATCTGGTTCGCGTTGAAAATCCGCCTCGACGAGGTGGCAGCCCTGCAGGCGCGTCGCCGGCGGATTGGCCCGTTGCTGGGGCTGGGTGGCGCGCTGGCGGCACTGGTTTTCCTGCAAATCCTGTCAGGCGCCTTGGTCGCCGGCATTGACGCGGGACGCGGCTATACCGATTGGCCGCTGATGAACGGTGATTTCCTGCCGCCCGAGAGTTTCGAGGATACGCCGCTTTGGACAAATTTCTTTGAGAATGCGGCGCTGGTTCAGTTTAATCACCGGATGCTTGGGTATCTCGTCGGCATCGTGGGGCTGATTTTTGCCTTTCGCGCCCTGCGCTCATCGCTGGGCTCGATGCGCAGATGGGGCGGCGCCGTCGGTGTTGCGGTGGTCGCACAGATCGCAATCGGCATTGTGACGGTGATCAATGGCGCCCCGCTCGGGATTGCGATCATTCATCAGGCGGGGGCGCTGGTGCTCGCAGCCGTGTTGATCCGCGCAAAGTTCGAGGCCGCTTATCCTGCAGACGAAAAAATCACCCGGGCCTAACACCATGGGTCGGAGGGCAGCATGACCCGGGGGTGGCCCTGTACAATAACCCTACTGGGTGTCCTCAGCGTTCTGGCGGTACTTGCTGCGCGGCTTTTGGTGGCGGAGTCACAGGTTGACTGGGACGAAGAGCTCTATTTCCAGATTGCGCGGCACTGGCGTGGCGATTTCCTGCCCTATCGCGATCTCTTTGATCACAAGCAGCCCTTCCTGTATCTCTATGTAAAGGTCTTGAGCGGATGGGGCCATAGCATGTCCCTGCTCAGGATCCTTCAGGCGGCGATCCTGATCGTGTCGATCCTCAAGCTGGTTTCCACCTTGCGCGGCCAGGTAGATCCGTTGCTGGTCCCGTGCCTCTTTGGCATCGTGTCGCTACCGCCTGTACTGGGTGTCAATGCCGAGATCATCTATATCCCGATGACGTTGAATATGCTTGCCTTTGCCCTGAATGGCCGGTTCTGGGTTGCGGCACTTTTCGCGGCGCTGGCGGTG
>JBCCHW010000135.1:0-9921 GCA_039028555.1 Pseudomonadota bacterium
AAGCTCCCTCACCTCGTCGTCCGCGCCGATATATGGTTCTCTTGCGGTCATACCTCTCTCTTTCCGTTTTCCTGGCCCCGCGAATCGAGACGACGCGAATGGCACCACCGTGAGGGCGCCAAACGATAACGCACAAAAGGCCCTCGATACTACCTCCCAGGCATCAGGGAACCGATAGCGGCAGGAGTGGCCCCGCCGAGACGGCGTGGAACAGGGCGCCTGACGAGATAAGGCCCGCCGCCGCCTCGAGATCGGGCGAGATAAAGCGGTCTTCGACCACCGCGGGGATGTCCTCGCGCACCCGGTCGACGGCGCGCTGCAACGCCGCGCTGGTGCTGAGCGGCGCGCGCATCTCGATCCCCTGAGCGGCGCACAGAAGCTCGACTCCCAGGATATGGCGCAGATTCTCCGACATCGGGCCCAGGCGCCGCGCGGCATGGGCGGACATCGAGACATGGTCCTCCTGATTGGCGCTGGTGGGCGTGGAATCAATCGCACAAGATGCGGCCAAATGCTTGTTTTCGCTCATCAAAGCGGCGGTCGTCACCTCGGCGATCATAAAGCCGGAGTTCAGCCCCGGATCGGGCGTCAGAAACGGCGGCAGGTCAAAGCTGAGCACCGGATCGACCATCAGCGCGACCCGGCGCTGGGCGATCGACCCGATCTCGGCAATGGCGAGTGCGATCTGATCGGCGGCAAAGGCCACCGGCTCGCCATGGAAATTGCCACCCGAGACGATGATGCCGGCCTCGACCAGCACCAGCGGATTATCGGTGACCGCGTTCGCCTCGGTCTCGAGCGTATGAGCCGCCTGGCGGAGCAGGTCTATGGCGGCCCCGGTCACCTGTGGCTGGCAGCGGATGCAATAGGGATCCTGCACGCGTTCGTCGCCGTCGCGGTGGCTGTCGCGGATTTCAGAGCCCGCCATCAGATCCCGCATGGCGGCGGCCACTTCGGTCTGCCCGCGATGGCCGCGCAGGCTGTGGATCTCGGGCCTGAGCGGCGCGGTAGAGCCCATGATCGCATCCGTTGACAGCGCCGCCGTGACGATGGCCGCCTGCGCGGTGTCCCAGGCCTGAAACAGCCCGGCAAGCGCATAGGCGGTCGAGAATTGGGTGCCGTTGATCAGTGCGAGCCCCTCCTTGGGCCCCAGCTCGATCGGGTCGATCCCGGCCTCCGCCAGCGCCTCGCCGCCAGAGATCAGCGCGCCGTCGCGCACCGCCTCGCCCTCGCCCAGCATGACCGAGGTCATATGTGCGAGCGGCGCCAGATCGCCCGAGGCCCCGACCGAGCCGCGCGTCGGCACAAAGGGGATCACCCCGGCGGCGAGCATCTTTTCGATCTGCTCCACCACCTCCCAGCGCACGCCCGAGGCCCCCCGCCCCAGCGACAGGAGCTTGAGCGCCATCATCAGCCGCACGATCTCGGGCGCCGTGGCAGGGCCCACGCCCGCGCAATGCGACAGGATCAGGTTGCGCTGCAGATGGGCGGTATCCTCGGGCGCGATCTTGACGCTCGCCAGTTTGCCGAAACCGGTGTTCACGCCGTAAACAGGCGCGTCGCCCTGCGAGGCCTGGTGGATCAGGGCGGCGGCGGCCTCGATCCCCGGGCGGGCGGCACGGTCGAGAAGAACGCGGTGCTGCCCCTCCCACACCTCGCGCAGATCAGCCAGCGTCGCGGCGCCGGGCATGAGGGTCAGGTCGGTCATGATGCTCCCCCGAAGATGCGTTGATACAACGGGTTAAACCCGATCCGATAGGCCAGCTCGGCGGGGGCAGCGACGTCCCAGACGGCAAGATCCGCCCGCTTGCCCGGGGCAATCACGCCGCAATCGTCGAGGCCCAGGGCAGCCGCCCCCAGCCGCGTGACGCCCGCCAGCGCCTCTTCCGGCGTCATGCGAAACAGCGTGCAGGCCATGTTCATGGTCAAAAGGATCGAGGTGAGCGGTGATGAGCCCGGGTTGCAATCGGTCGCCAGCGCGATGGGCACGCCCTGCGCGCGCATCAACTCGACGGGGGGAAGCTGCGTCTCGCGCAGCGTGTAGAAGGCCCCGGGCAGGACCACCGCCACCGTGCCCGCCGCCGCCATCGCGCGCACGCCCGCCTCGTCGAGATATTCCAGATGATCGGCCGAGAGCGCGCCGAACTCCGCCGCCAGCGCCGCGCCGCCCAGGTTTGAGAGCTGTTCGGCATGCAGCTTGACCGGCAGGCCCAGCGCCGTCGCCGCCTCGAAAACCCGCCGGATCTGGGCCGGGGAAAAGGCGATCCCCTCGCAAAACCCGTCAACCGCATCGGCGAGACCCGCCGCGTGCGCCGCGTGCAGCGCGGGCAGGCAGACCTCGTCGATATAGGCCTCCGCGCGGTCGCGATACTCGGCAGGGACCGCATGGGCGCCCAGGAAACTGGTCCTGACCCGGATGGGCCGCGCCTCGGCCACCTGACGGGCGACGCGCAGCATCCGAAGCTCGGTCTCAAGATCGAGGCCATAGCCCGACTTGATCTCGAGCGTCGCGACCCCCTCGGCAATCAGGGTATCCGCCCGCCCGAGGGCCGAGGCGAGCAGTGTCGGCTCATCCGCCGCACGCGTCGCCGTGACGGTCGAGACGATGCCGCCGCCTGCGCGCGCGACCTCTTCATAGCTCGCGCCATTGAGCCGCATTTCGAACTCCCGCGCGCGGTCGCCGCCATGGACCAGATGGGTGTGACAGTCGATCAGGGCCGGCGTCACCAGCCGCCCGCCCAGATCCTCGACCGGTCCGCTGCGCAGCGCGCCCGGCAGCGCGGCCCGCGGCCCGGCCCAGGCGATCACCCCGTCAGAGTCGATGACGATCGCCGCATCCTCGATCAGGCCATAGGATCCCGACTCGGCCATTGTTGCCACGCGGGCATTGATCAGGAGGCGCTGTTGCATAAGGATCCGTCCGATCTGAGAGACAAGGGGTGCTCCTACCTGTCGGTGCAACCTGAGTCGCGTCAACAGCGGGATTGGAAATGACGGAAATTTGGGCCGAACACGCCTTGCTCGCCTCTGGCTGGGCCAAAGAGGTCGCCGTGACGCTGGACCGGTCGGGCCGGATTGCGGCGATAACCCCGGGCGCCGTGCCGTCTGGTCACCGCGTCGGCGTTCTGCTGCCCGCCCCGGTCAACCTGCACAGCCATGCGTTTCAGCGTGCGATGGCGGGCCTGACCGAGTCGCGTGGCCGGGACAGCCGCGACAGTTTCTGGACCTGGCGCCGCTGGATGTACCGCTTTGTCGACCATCTGACCCCCGACGAGGTCGAGGCCATCGCCGCCTTTGCCCAGATGGAGATGCTCGAGGCCGGCTATGGCGCGGTGGCGGAGTTTCACTATCTGCACCACACGCCCGACGGCACGCCCCATGACGACCCTGCCGAGATGGCCGCCCGGGTTGCCGCCGCCGCGGCAGAGACAGGTATCGGCCTGACCCTGCTGCCGGTCCTCTACAGCCAGGGCGGCTGTGACGGGCGGGCGCTGACCGGGGGGCAACGGCGGTTTGGCAATGACTTTGCCGCCTATGCGCGCCTGTTCGACGCTGCGGCCCGCGCGGTTGGCGCCCTGCCCGGCGATGCCCGCATCGGGGTCGCGCCGCATTCGCTGCGCGCGGTCGGTGCAGAGGCGCTCGACCAGGTGGTGGCGCTGGCGGGGGATCGCCCGGTCCATATCCACATTGCCGAGCAGACCGCCGAGGTCGAGGAAGTCTCTGCCGCGCTGGGCGCCCGCCCGGTCGAGTGGCTGCTCGACCATGCCGGGGTGGCGGCCAACTGGTGCCTGATCCATGCCACCCACATGACCCCCGCCGAGACCGAAGCGATGGCCAGATCCGGCGCCGTCGCGGGCCTGTGCCCCATCACCGAAGCGAATCTGGGCGACGGGATTTTCGACGGTGCCCGCTATCTGGCCACTGGCGGCGCCTTTGGCGTCGGCACGGATTCGAATGTCCAGATCACGCTGGCGGGCGAGTTGCGCCAGCTCGAATATTCCCAACGTCTCGGCGAACGGCTCCGCGCCGTTCTGGCGACCGGCGAGGCATCGTGCGGGCGCTTGCTGTTTGACGCGGCAGCCCGTGGCGGCGCCCGGGCCGCGGCGCGTGGCACCGGCTCGATCGATGTTGGCGAACCGGGCGATCTGGTGACGCTGGATCCGGAGGCGGTCGATTTCATCGGGCGAAAGGGGGATGCCTGGCTTGATGCCTTCCTGTTTGCAGGTGCGGGCGGGAGCGTCAGGGATGTCTGGTCAGCCGGGCGCCATATGGTGCGCGAGGGGCGCCATATCGGGCATGAACGCATCACCGGGCGCTATCGCGAAACCCTCGCGAGTTTGATGCAGCGCATCTGAGTTCCTGATCATGCCGCCGCCCCTTTCCGGTGGAACACGATGACATAGAGCGCCAGAACCATCGTCGCCGACAGCGCAACCCCTGCAAGCGGCGCCGCAGAGGTGACGGTGGCCCCAGTTGCAGTGGCACAATCGGTGTCGAACAAAAGCCGCAAGGCTTTATCTTTGCTGAGTGTTTCATTGCCGCAAAACAGCGCATTGGCGTGTGACAGCGCCCCGCCCGCCCGGATGAAAAGCCCATAACAGCCCCACGCAATGCTGCCCGCCGAGATGACGTAACAGCACCCGAGAATCAGGCGCAATGCGCTGCACCAGCGCCGTGAGAGCACGTAATCACTGGTCAGCACCCAGCCGACAAAGCCCAGGCTGATCGCCACGAAAAAGCCCAGCGAGGTCAGCGCGAGCCCGCCGATATTCATCGCGATTTCAAGGGCATGCTGCCCCGGCAGGCTGGCACTGGTCAGCAAGATCATGGCTTATGAGGTGAACTGTTCGCGCAGCAGCCGCTCTTCAAGGCCGTGGCCGGGGTCGTAGAGCAGCGACAGCTCGATCTCGGGGGCCGAGGCGACCGTCACGCTCGAGATATCGCGCACCTCGACATGATCGGCGGTGACGAGAACGGGACGCTTTGCCTGCTCGAGGATCTCGAAGGTCACCGTCGTCTCCCAGGGCAGGATCGCCCCGCGCCAGCGCCGGGGCCGGAAGGCCGAGATCGGCGTCAGCGCCATCAGTTGCGCCCGGATCGGCAGAATCGGACCATGGGCCGAGAGGTTATAGGCGGTCGAGCCCGCCGGTGTCGCCACCAGCACCCCGTCGCAGATCAACTCCTCCAGCATCTCGTTGCCGTCGATCAGAATCCGTATCTTGGCCGCCTGCCCGCGTTCGCGCAGCAGGCTGACCTCGTTGATCGCCAGCGCATCGGTCCGGCGCTCCATCGCATCGCGTGCGATCATGCGCAGCGGGTTGATGACGACCTTTTTTGTATGCGCCAACCGCTCGGGCAGGCCTTCATCGGCGAACTCGTTCATCAGGAAACCGACCGAGCCCTTGTTCATGCCATAGACGGGCGCGGGCAGATCCATCGTCGAATGGAGCGTGTGGAGCATGAAACCATCCCCCCCGAGCGCGACGATGACATCCGCGTCCTCGGGCGGCACATGGCCAAACCGCTGCCGCAGCGCGACGAGCCCTTCCTGCGCGACCGGCGAGTTGCTCGCCAGAAAGCAGATTTTCTCGAATGACATGAGAGATCCCCCGGAGTCCTGCCCGCCAGGCGACAAGTTCGCGCCTGTCTTGGTAATACCCCGCCCGGCAGGGATGGGCAATCATGCGCACCCTGGGTGGCGAAACTGTGGTCGGGTGCCGGCCCGGGCCAAAGTTTCCCATACGAAACTTCTTTTCCCCACCCCCACAAAATCTAAATGGCACAGGCCTGCGGCCTATGTTATCGCGCTGCAGGATAACTTCAGGAGGACATTATGGACGCTGTCACCCGTGACGCAGGGTTCTTTACCGAAGCGCTGGAAAGCCGCGATCCCGAGCTGTTTGGCTCGATCACGCACGAGCTTACCCGCCAGCAGGACGAGATCGAGCTGATCGCCTCGGAAAACATCGTCAGCCGCGCGGTGATGGAGGCACAAGGCTCCGTCATGACCAACAAATACGCCGAGGGTTATCCCGGCCGGCGCTATTACGGCGGCTGCCAGTATGTCGACGTGGCGGAAAAGCTCGCCATCGAGCGGATCTGCAAACTCTTCAACTGCGGATTTGCCAATGTGCAGCCCCATTCCGGCGCACAGGCGAACCAGGCGGTGAACCTTGCCCTGTTGCAGCCCGGCGACACGATCATGGGCATGGACCTCGCCTCGGGCGGCCACCTGACCCATGGCGCCAGGGTCAACCAGTCGGGCAAGTGGTTCAACGCGGTCAGCTATGGCGTGACCCGCGACACCAACCTGATCGACTATGATCAGGTCGAGGCGCTGGCCAAGGAACACCAGCCCAAGCTGATCATCGCCGGCGGCTCGGCCGTGCCGCGCCAGATCGACTTCAGGCGGTTCCGCGAGATCGCCGATATGGTTGGCGCCTATCTGCATGTCGACATGGCCCATTTCGCCGGGCTGGTCGCGGGCGGGCAGCATCCGAACCCGCTCGACCATTGTCACGTGGCGACCTCGACAACTCACAAGACCCTGCGTGGCCCGCGCGGCGGGATCATCCTCACCAATGACGAGGCGCTGGCGAAAAAGTTCAACTCGGCGGTCTTTCCCGGCCTGCAGGGCGGCCCGCTGATGCATGTGATCGCCGCCAAGGCGGTGGCGTTCGGCGAGGCACTGCGGCCAGAATTCCGCAGCTATTCCGCGCAGGTGGTCGAAAACGCCAAGGTCTTTGCCGATGAACTTATCAAGGGCGGGCTCGACATCGTCTCGGGCGGGACCGACACCCATGTGATGCTGGTGGATCTGCGGCCCAAGGGTCTGACCGGTAACATCGCCGAGGTCGCGCTGGGTAATGCGCATATCACCTGCAACAAGAACGGCATCCCCTTTGACCCGGAAAAGGCCATGGTCACCTCGGGCCTGCGCTTTGGCACGCCGGCGGGCACGACCCGCGGGTTCGGCACCGCCGAGATCGCAGCGCTGATCGTCGAGGTGCTTGACGGCCTTGCCGCCAACGGGCCAGAGGGCAACAGCGGCGTCGAGGAAACCGTCAAGGCCAAGGTCAAGACGCTGTGTGACCGGTTCCCGATCTATCCGGGTCTCTGACCGCGCGCCCGGCACCGATCGACCCGACGACCAACCGCCCCGTTGCCGGGGCGGTTTTTTTCGTTAAGACGGGGGGCAAGCCCACCGGCGCGGCGGTGCCAGGAATCGAAACAGGTGCGAGATGCATGAATTCGTCGCCACCGGAATCGGGGCCGCCATGGTCCATGCGGCCACCAATATCGACAATCTCATTGTCCTGATCACGCTGGTCCTCGCCTCGTCGCGCGGGACGCCGGTTGTGGCCTATGCGATCGTCCAGGCGGGGGTGGTGATCGCGGCCTGGCTGGTCTCGCTGCTGGCCGGCGCCGTGGATCCGGCTTGGGTCGGCTTCATCGGGCTTTTGCCGATCGGCTTGGGCCTCTGGCAACTGGCGAAACAGGAACGCGCCGAGGCCGAAGGCCGGGCCCTGCCCGCCGCGATGCTGGGGCTGATCGGGCTCTTTGCCGCGATGAGCGCCGATACCTTCACCGTTTTTCTGGCCTTGTGGAGCGACACACGCCAGACGCTCGATCCCGCGATCGGCATGGGCGCGGGCGCCTCGCTGGCCGCGCTTTGCGTGACGGGCCTGTTCGCGGCCCGTCTGGGGCGCGGGTTTCAGGGGCGTCTGGGAAGGATCAACAGATACACACCCTTTATCATGATCGCCTCGGGCCTTTATGTGTTGCTCGAGACGACAACGGATGTGACAGCAACGGGATAGGCCCGCCCTTTTGCGGGCCCCGGCGCGGCGGCAGGGGCCAGGTGTCAGGAGCCAGGGGCCAGGGGTCAAGTGTCAGGGGGCAAGTGTCTGGCGCCAGGCCCTTACTGAACCCGCGCCTCCTCGACCGGATAGCCCATGCCGCCCGTATCGGCAAAACTCCCCTGATGGCACTCGCTGCATGCCGAGATGACATTGACCGCCTGAGGCTGCCCCTTTGGCGAGACCATGTAATAGTACCAGTCATCGGTTTCGGGCGAGGTGCCGGCGGCGACCTTTTCCATGAAAAACAGCGGGCCCATGGTCACATTGCCCGCGTCATTGACCGAGAAGCTCTCTTTTGCCAGCAGCGAGCCTGCCGGCATGGTCGGGTTCTCGGCATATTTCAGATATTCGGCAGCCCCTGTCTGGTTCACCCATGTCACCAGGAAACGCCCGCCGTGAAAGCCCGGAGCGGCGGGCACGGTGCTGGCCTGGGTCCAGCTGCGGTAATTGTCGACGAAATCGACCGGGATCCACCCTTTCGGCCCGGTCACATAGCCCTGGTGCAGCTTCTCCGCGATGCAGTCATAGACTGTCTGCGCCTCGGCAAAGCTCAGATCCTCGCCCGGCTTTCCCGCGTTGCAGTCGGCGGCATGGGCGACGGGGGAAACGCCGATAACCGCGCCGGCGGCCAGCAGGATGCTGGCAAGGCTTAGTGTGAATCGGTGGCGTGATGTGATGCGGGTCATGGTTGCTTCCTCGTTGGGTGGCTGATTTTTCTGTATCCCGTCGCAATCGGTACCACAGCGGCCCGGTAACGCAGGCTGACACCTGCGTGACGCCTTGCAATATGGGCAGCGCGCGACGGGCCCGCCGGGAAAGACGCTGCTCCCGCGCCCGCGCCCAGAACCACCCGGCAGGCCGAAGATATAGGGGCCGAACATCCGCCCTACACAAGCGATGGAAGCTGTCCTATACAGATAGAGTGTAAGGCGTGAGGGAGGCCCAGATGCGCTGTCCGTATTGCGGAAGTATCGAAACACAGGTGAAGGATTCACGCCCCGCCGAGGATCATGTCGCGATCCGGCGGCGGCGGTCATGCCCCAGTTGCGGGGGACGCTTTACGACCTACGAGCGGGTGCAGCTGCGCGACCTTGTGGTGATCAAGAAGAACGGCAAGCGCTAAGAGTTTGACCGCGACAAGCTCACACGCTCGATCACGATCGCGCTGCAAAAACGCCCGGTCGAGCCGGAGCGGATGGACCAGATGATCTCCGGCATCGTGCGGCGGCTCGAGAGCATGGGCGATACCGATATCGCCTCGGACCAGATCGGTGCGATCGTGATGGAGGCGCTGAGCAGGATCGACACTATCGCCTATGTCCGCTTTGCCAGCGTCTACAAGAACTTTCAGGAAGTCGCCGATTTCGATAAATTCGTCGCCGAACTCAGGCCAAAGGCCGCCCCCCTCGACGAGGATTAACAGCCATGGACCGTGCGGACGCCCGCTGGATGCGTCTCGCCCTTGGCCTCGCCCGGCGCCGGGTGGGTCAGGTCGCGCCGAACCCGGCCGTGGGCGCGGTCATCGTGCGCGATGCGATCGTGCTGGGCCGGGGCGCCACCGCAAAAGGCGGGCGCCCGCATGCCGAGGTGATCGCCCTGGAACAGGCCGCGCGGCGGCAGAACGGCGCCCTTTTGAGGGGCGCCACCGCCTATGTGACGCTCGAGCCCTGCGCCCATCACGGCAAGACGCCTCCCTGTGCCGATGCGCTGATCAGGGCCGGGATCGCGCGCCTAGTCTGCCCGATCGAAGATCCCGACCCACGGGTCTGCGGCAAGGGTTTTGCGCGGCTGCGCGAGGCGGGGGTGCGCGTGGAGGTCGGCCTGATGGCGGCAGAGGCCATCGCCGTAAATGCGGGCTTCCTGATGCGCCAAACCGCCGGGCGGCCCCATGTCACGCTCAAAATGGCCGCAACGCTTGACGGGCGGATCGCGACGCAAACCGGCGAGAGCCGCTGGATCACCGGACCGGAGGCCCGGGCGCGGGCCCATCTGATGCGCGCGCAATCCGACGGCATCCTGATCGGCGCCGGCACCGCACGCGCCGATGACCCGATGCTGG
>JBCCHW010000136.1:0-9870 GCA_039028555.1 Pseudomonadota bacterium
GGCAGGTGGTTGAGGTTGAGGTGGATATGGTCCCCGTCCGGCCCGACACCGCGCCCCTCGCGGATCTCCAGGGTCATGCAGCGCGAAACCACGTCGCGCGAGGCGAGATCCTTGGCCGAGGGGGCGTAGCGTTCCATGAAACGCTCACCTTCGGAATTGGTGAGATAGCCGCCTTCGCCCCGCGCGCCTTCGGTAATCAGGCAGCCCGCGCCATAGATGCCGGTGGGGTGGAACTGAACGAACTCCATATCCTGCAACGGGATGCCGGCCCGCGCGGCCATGCCGCCGCCGTCGCCGGTGCAGGTATGCGCCGATGTCGCCGAGAAGTAAGCGCGGCCATACCCGCCGGTTGCCAGCACGACCATCTTGGCCGAGAACCGGTGCATCCGGCCGTTATCGAGTTCCCACGCGATGATCCCCTGGCACTGGCCATCATCAGACATGATCAGATCGGTCGCGAAGTACTCGATGAAGAATTCCGCATTCTGCTTGACCGACTGGCCGTAAAGCGTGTGGAGGATCGCGTGCCCGGTCCGGTCGGCGGCGGCACAGGTGCGCTGCACCGGCGGGCCGTCGCCGAATTCGGTCATGTGGCCGCCGAACGGGCGCTGATAGATCTTGCCCTCTTCGGTCCGGCTAAAGGGCACGCCATAATGTTCAAGCTCCAGCACCGATTCCGGGGCGTGGCGGGCGAGATACTCCATCGCATCCATATCGCCCAGCCAATCCGAGCCCTTGACCGTGTCGTACATGTGCCACTGCCAGTTGTCGGGCCCCATATTGGCCAGCGACGAGGCAATGCCGCCCTGAGCGGCAACCGTATGGCTGCGGGTCGGGAAAACCTTGGTGACACAGGCCGTTTTCAGCCCGCGCTCGGCCATGCCAAGGGTTGCGCGCAAACCCGCGCCACCGGCGCCGACAACGACGACGTCATAGATATGATCGGTAAAGTCATAAGCAGCCATGGGGTTATCCTTTGGCTCAGGCCGTAAAGGCGATTTTCAGAACGGCAAAGACGCCGGCAAATCCCAGCGCGCCGCACAGCATCATGTTGCCCAGCATCATGCCGGTGCGCCAGGCCGGCGCGTGGACATAATCCTCGATCACCGCCTGCAGCCCGTTCATCATGTGGTGGAAACCCACCGCGAGGAAAAGGAGGGCGACGATGGCATTGAACGGATCGGCATAGACATCCCGCACCGCCTCGTATCCGCTGCCCAGCGCCCGGGCAAACGGGATCACGAACAGGATCGAGAGCGGGATCAGCGCAACCGAACTGATGCGCATCGACCACCAGTGATGCGTGCCGCTTTTGCCCGAACCCAGGCCGGTTGCGTATTGGCGGGGTGTGCGAAAGCCCATTCTCTTTCTCCCTCAGGCCAGGATGATGATCAGCAGGGTCAGAACAACCGACGCGCCTGACGCCGCAATGCCGGTCTTGGTGACCATATCAAGCTCGAATCCCATCCCCATATCCCAAATCAGGTGCCGTATGCCGTTCGCCAGATGATAGGAGAGCGCCCAGGCGCATCCGAGCATCACCAATGTTCCGATCCACGAGGTCAACAACCCGTCGATAAAGGCGAAATAGTCCGGCCCCGTGGCCGCGGCAAGCAACCACCAGACGATTGCGATCGCCCCGACGAGCATCCCAACCCCCGTTGCCCGATGCAGGATCGACATCATCGACGTGATTTGCGGCTTGTAGACCTGGAGGTGAGGGGAAAGCGGGCGATTGCCCCGGTTCACATCTGCCATCTGGGTCTCCCGGCTAGAGTTGGGTGTCTGAACGACGCCTGTTGGACCGTAGTTCGCAGACCATACGCCTCGCATCTCAGGCAGTGAAGTCGTAATTGCCCGCAACGATGTAACAATCGTGAAAAACTTGGCACTATGTCCCGATCTGATAAAGATTTTGCGGTTTGTCCTGGCCCCTTGGCACAGGCTCGGATCAGCGCGGGATCAGCACCCAAAAGTCAAAGTCGAGCACCACATCGGCGGCATGCTTTCCGTCGGCACCCTTCAGCACCATATCGCCTGCCGGGTTGTTTTTCGTCGCCACCAGCCGCAAGCGCAGCGCGCCAATGCCGGGCACCGGCGTCTCGGCCTTGTCCAGCACCTCGGACCACGCATAGACGGTATCGCCGGCAAAGCATGGCGCCGTGTGGGAGCCTGCGTTGATCGCGGAGACGATCTGCGCGTTGGCCAGCCCGTTAAAGCTGAGCGCACGGGCCAGCGAGATGATGTGCCCACCATAGATCAGGCGCGGTGCGCCGCCGCGGGCCGCCGGATTGAAATGCACCTTGGCCGTGTTCTGCCACAGCCGGGTCGCCATCATGTGCTCGGCTTCCTCGAGCATCATGCCATCGACATGATCGATCTTTTCGCCGACCTCGTAATCGCCCCACAGATACGGCGCCCCTGCGAGCGCCGCGTCGTAGTTTGTAAAATCAAGTCCCTCAGGCACCACCAGATCCGCAGAAGCGACAGCCCCCGCAAGCCCGGGCACCACCGTTTCGGGTGCCGGCGCCTCCAGATCGCGCTTTTTCACCATCACCCAACGCTTGTAGTCGATGACAGGCTCGCCGTGCTGATTGGCGCCGACGGAATGCACCCAGACGACGCCGGTCTTCCCGTTGGAGTTCTGTTTGACACCGATCACCTCGCTGGTGGTCGAGAGCGTGTCGCCCGGCCAGACCGGTTTGAGGAACCGCCCCTCGGCATATCCCAGATTGGCGACCGCGTTCAGCGAGATATCGGGAACGGTCTTGCCGAAAACCACATGGAATGCCGCCAGATCCTCGAGCGGACTGGCCACCATGCCGCAGGATCGCGCGAACTCATCCGAGGAATAGAAGGCAAACCGGGTCGGGTAGAGCGCATGGTACAATGCCCGGTCGCCCGCCGTGACCGTGCGTGGCGTGGCATGAACCAGCGTCTCGCCCACGGTATAGTCTTCGAAAAAGCGCCCGGCATTGGTCTTGCTCACGTCACAGCTCCGACAGTTTGCGGTCAGGGGAGTAGGCGCCTTCTGCCTCTTTGATCACAGCCTGGCCACAGCGCATCACGCCGCGCCCCGCATCAAAGGCGTATTTCGGCTCGCCATAAAGCTGCCAGCCATTGGAAAGCGCCTCGGACACCTTGTGACAGAATTCCGACGTGTCGTTGGACGAGAGAAAGCGATAGCCGATCATGCGCCCCCCGGGAATGGCGAGTAACCAAGATAGGTGTGAACACCCGACACGACGCCAAACACCACCAGCGTCGCGACGACATGAAGAGCCGCCGATTTCGGCGTGCTGCGTTTTTCCAGCGGCGCTTTGCCATCACGCTTGTTCAGCGCGATCATTGCGGCAACCGCCCAGCCGAGCAGGCCGCCGAACAAGATGATCGAGGCCAGATCGCCGTTCACCAGCGAATGCGCGACCGCCCAGATCTTGACCCCCGTCAGCTGCGGATGCCGGATCTTGTCGGCGGGCCACCCCTTGAGCGACCCGGATATGAAAATCGCGACCGCGATCACCATCAGGAGGTTGTTGACATGCACCAGCCACCCGGGCGGGTACCAGACAGTGATGAATTCCGCGCGCTGATAGCCGATCACGATCATGATCAGCGCAATCAACAGCACCAATGTCGTGGCACCCTTGATGCCGCCGTCTCCAAGGCGCGCCGCAAGTTTCGCCCGTTTTGGCGGGTAAAAAATCGGCAGCGCGTGACCTGCCCAGAACAGAACAAGGCCGGCAATCAACAACCCCATTTCGGTCTCCATCGCCTGTGTTGCTGTCTTGGCCCCCTAATGGAGGCGCTCGATCGCTTCTGCCATGGCCAGCAGACGCTGTGCGTTTTCAACATGGAGGTTTTCAACGATTCGTCCATCGACCACAGCGACGCCCTGGCCTGCGGCCTGTGCCGCTTCGAACGCATCGACATATCTGCGCGCCAGCGCCAGCGCGGCGGCATCCGGGCCAAAGACCTCGTTGGTAATCGCGATCTGTGCGGGATGGATCAGCGTCTTGCCATCCATGCCAAGCGCCTTGCCCTGCAAACAGGACGCGCGCAGCCCGTCGTCATCCTTGAAGGCATTATAGACGCCATCGATAATCGCCAATCCATGTGCCCGCGCGGCCAGCATGGCGATCCCCAACCCCGTGATCACCGGCAAACGGTCGGGCGTGTGCTCTGCATGCAGATCCTTGACGAGATCATTGGTGCCCATGATCAACACGCTCAGCCGTGGCGAGGCAGCGGCGATTTCGGCGGCGTTCAGCATGCCAAGGGGTGTTTCCATCATTGCCCATAGCGCGACCGTCTCCGGCGCGCCGGCGGCGGCGATCCGCCCCGCGATGTCGCGCACCTGCGCCGCGCTTTCGATCTTTGGCACCAGAATCGCATCCGGCGCGGCGGCGCAGGCGGCCGCCAGATCGTCTTTGCCCCACTCGGTATCCGGGCCATTGATCCGGATCGCAAGCTCTCGCGCGCCGTAACCGCCGCCGCTCACCGCCGCGCAGACAAGATCGCGGGCCGCGATCTTCTCAGCCGGCGACACAGCATCTTCGAGGTCGAGGATCAACGCGTCGGCCGAAAGCCCCTTGGCCTTTTCCAGGGCGCGGGCGTTGGAACCCGGCATATACAGGACCGAACGGCGCGGGCGGAAATCTCTATCCACTCTTTCCCTCCCATGGGCAGAAACTCGCGGCGGTTTATGCTGCGATGCAAAACTTCGCAAGTGCCGAGTGAAGCTCACGATCGCAACAACATCGCCCTTTCGGCGAGCTCAGATCGCGACGGAGCCCGGCTGTTTTCTGGAAACCTTCGCAAATATTTTATGAAAATGTGATGTTTAGCGCCCTTCGGTGCAGAAAAAATCACATCTTGGGGCGTTTGAGTACCGGGGGAAACGGCGTCCGCATCGTGGGATCAGGCCGCCCCGCCCTTGCCTTTCAGTTCAGAATCGGGCTAGGGCGCCCTAGTGCCGCAGCGCACCCAAATGCGTGCGCTGCGCGGTCTAAACAAACCCCAGGGGGATGAATCCATGGCCAGAAACAAAATCGCACTCATCGGCGCGGGACAGATTGGCGGCACGCTCGCCCATCTCGCGGGGCTGAAGGAATTGGGAGACGTCGTTCTGTGCGACATTGCCGAGGGCATTCCGCAGGGCAAGGGGCTCGACCTTGCCGAATCGAGCCCGGTGGACGGTTTTGACGCGGCGATGAGCGGTATTACGACCGATCCTGCCGACAGCGACAGCTATGCGCCGATCGCGGGCGCGGACGTCATCATCGTTACCGCCGGGGTGCCCCGCAAACCGGGCATGAGCCGCGATGATCTGCTGGGCATCAACCTCAAGGTCATGAAATCTGTGGGCGAAGGCATCGGCAAATTCGCGCCGGATGCTTTCGTGATCTGCATCACCAACCCGCTCGACGCGATGGTCTGGGCGCTGCAACAGTTTTCCGGCCTGCCGGCAAACAAGGTCGTCGGCATGGCCGGGGTTCTGGATTCGGCCCGGTTCCGCTATTTCCTCGCCGAAGAATTCGGCGTTTCGGTCAAGGACGTCTCGGCCTTTGTCCTGGGCGGGCATGGCGACACGATGGTTCCGCTGCCGCGCTATTCGACCGTGGGCGGCATCCCGCTTCCCGACCTGGTCAAGATGGGCTGGACCAGCCAGGAGAAGCTCGACAAGATTATCCAGCGGACCCGCGATGGCGGAGCTGAGATCGTCGGCCTGCTGAAGACCGGCTCCGCATTTTACGCACCTGCCGCCTCGGCGATCCAGATGGCGGAAAGCTATCTGGGCGACCAGAAACGCGTGCTCCCGTGCGCGGCTTACGTCGAGGGCGCCTATGGTCTGAAGGGCATGTATCTGGGCGTGCCGGTGGTGATCGGTGCCGATGGCATCGAAAAGGTCATCGAAATCAGCCTCGACAAGGCGGAAAAGGCCATGCTCGACAAATCGACCGACGCGGTCAAAGGCCTGGTCGAAGCCTGCCGGGCGATTGACTCCAGCCTCGCGTCCTGATTCCGGTCCCAGCGGCTGGCGTCGCCCTGACGCCGCCGCTTTGAACCCTGGTTGGGCCCGGCACCGCTCCTGGTCTGATACCCGGATCGGCCTTTTCTGCGGACTCATCGCCAGCATGACTCAAAACGCCCGCCGGGCGTTTCGCGCGCATCGAAACCGGCAGACTCAGGCGTTGCAGAATGGCTTCGCCCGGGTTTCCGGCGCAGCACCGGCAAGGACGCGACACTCGCCGCCCCCCGCAATCGGTCGGTCGAATTCGGCGCGGGCAGGCCCCGCCCGGGCGGGTTCGGGTTCACGCCAGCCTTCAATCCGGAGCTTTCCGTTTCGCTCGATTTCGATGGGGCTCTTCTGAACAGGCTTGACTGGTATACCAGATACCAATATTCATGATCCAACGCTTTGTGGGCTTTTCAGCGCAGCTTGAGGGTGTGCTGTTGCGGCCAAACGGGCGGCACTATAAACCAACGGAACGTCCGGTCGGGAGGACGCCAGCTTCGGCTTTGCGCCGACTCGTATCAGAGCCGCCAAACGGCAGCAGAGAGGGGAGACTCAACGCCATGAACATCCATGAGTATCAGGCCAAGGAACTCTTGAAAGCCTATGGCGCACCGGTCGCCGCGGGCGTTCCCGTACTGAAGGCAGAGGATGCCGCCAGCGCTGTCGATCAACTCCCTGGCCCGGTCTGGGTGGTCAAGGCCCAGATCCACGCCGGTGGGCGCGGCAAGGGCACGTTCAAGGAAACCGACGCCGGCGAGAAGGGCGGGGTTCGGATCGCAAAGGGCATGGACGAAGCCATCGCCTTTGCCGAACAGATGCTGGGCAATACCCTGGTGACGCACCAGACCGGCCCCGCGGGAAAACAGGTCAACCGCGTCTATATCGAGGATGGCGCGGCCATCGCCAATGAATTCTACCTCTCGTTGCTGGTCGACCGCGAAACCTCGCGCGTTTCCTATATCGTCTCGACCGAGGGCGGTATGGATATCGAGGAGGTCGCGGCCGAGACGCCGGAAAAGATCGTCACCTTTTCAGTCGACCCGGCAACTGGAATCCAGCCGCTGCACGGGCGCAAGGTCGCCGTCGCCCTGGGCCTGAGCGGCAACGCATTCAAACAATGCGTCAAGCTGACGATGATCCTCTACAAGCTGTTCCTTGAAAAGGACGCGTCGCTGATCGAGATCAACCCCCTGATCCTGACCGAAGGCGGCGATATCCGTTGCCTCGACTGCAAGATGAACTTCGATTCAAATGCTCTTTATCGCCACAACGATATCCTCGAACTGCGCGACGAGACCGAAGAGGACTCAAAGGAGCTCGAAGCCTCGAAATTCGATCTGAACTACATCGCGCTGGATGGCGAGATCGGGTGCATGGTCAACGGCGCGGGTCTTGCCATGGCGACCATGGACATAATCAAACTCTATGGCTCGGAGCCTGCGAACTTCCTCGATGTGGGGGGCGGCGCGACCAAGGAAAAGGTGACCGAAGCCTTCAAGATCATCACCTCGGACGCCAAGGTCAAAGGCATCCTGGTCAATATCTTTGGTGGCATCATGCGCTGTGACGTCATTGCCGAGGGCGTGATTGCGGCCGTGAAAGAAGTTGGCCTGCAGGTTCCGCTGGTGGTCCGGCTCGAAGGCACAAATGTCGAGCTCGGCAAGCAGATCATCAACGAAAGCGGTCTGGCGGTGATCGCGGCGGACAATCTCGCCGATGCCGCCAGCAAGATCGTCGCGGCGGTCAAGGGCTGACGCCGGTTCCCGGCGCCCGGTCGGTGGCAAAGATGGTTGGTGCACGCGCAAAGGCATTGGCAAGCGGGGGCGGCGCAACGTGGCCCCGGGGCGGTTTGGCGCGCCGCGCGCTCGTCGGCTGTGTGGCATGCCTGGCCACCAGCGCCTGCGATACCGAGACGACGATCGACAAGATCGGGCTCAGTTCGTCGGAGGTCATGCAGATCTCGAGCGAGATCTTCGACGAATTCTGCCTCGCCCAGCTGCCGCAAATGGAAGGCATGCAGGAGAGGTTCGTCACGGTCGTGACCGAAAAGTTCGGCAAACCACCGTCGCTGAATCGCGAGGTTTATGGGGTCGCCTCGTATGGCGATCCCAAGATAACCATCAGCCGCGGCACACCCGCATGGCGCGACTATGGCGGCGAGTACCGCTGTGAAGTGGCCGCTGACGGGATCAAAACCGAGGAGGCGGCGATCCGCGTGCAGGAGCTGTTTGAAACGCGCGCCGGCGCGACAATGTCGCTGACAGAGGCACAGCCCGACGGGCCGGGCGAGCGGCAAACCTGGACCATTTCAGGCACGAAGCCGGGCATGCGTCTTGAAATCACCTCTGGCGCGGCTCTTACCGCGACCGGCCAAAAACAGACAGGGATGCGGCTCGCATGGAAGTGACCCAATTGGCCGCGAGGCCACCCGCTCACATACTCAAAAACCCGCCTACCGTTGCACCGGGCGGCAAACAGAATGATAGAAATCGGAAGGGGAACTAGGCATGGCCGTACTCGTCGATGAAAACACCAAGGTGATCTGCCAGGGCTTTACCGGCGCCCAGGGCACCTTTCACTCGGAACAGGCCATTGCCTATGGCACTCGGATGGTCGGTGGCGTGACGCCGGGCAAGGGCGGGGGCGAGCATCTGGGCCTGCCTGTATTCGACACCGTCGGCGAGGCCAAAGCTGCCACAGGCGCAAACGCGACTGCGATTTATGTGCCGCCGCCCTTTGCCGCCGATGCGATCCTTGAAGCCATCGATGCGGAGATCGAGCTTATCGTGTGTATCACCGAGGGGATCCCGGTGCTCGACATGATGACCGTCAAGCGCGCGTTGATGGATTCCTCGTGCCGTCTGATCGGGCCGAACTGCCCGGGCGTCATCACGCCTGATGCCTGCAAGATCGGCATCATGCCGGGCCATATTCACAAGCGTGGCTCGGTGGGTGTCGTCTCCCGCTCGGGCACGCTGACCTATGAAGCCGTGGCACAGACGACGGCGGCGGGTCTGGGCCAGTCGACCTGCATCGGGATCGGGGGCGACCCGATCAAGGGCACCGAACATATCGACGCGCTCGAGCTTTTCCTGGGCGATCCGGAAACCGAGAGCATCATCATGATCGGCGAGATCGGCGGCAGCGCCGAGGAAGATGCAGCCCAATTCCTGGCCGACGAGAAAAAGGCCGGGCGCTGGAAGCCCACCGCCGGCTTCATTGCCGGGCGCACGGCGCCTCCGGGGCGCCGGATGGGCCATGCCGGCGCGATCATCGCCGGCGGCAAGGGCGGCGCCGAAGACAAGATCGAGGCGATGAAGCAGGCCGGTATCACGGTTGCCGACAGCCCGGCGACCCTGGGCGAGGCGCTGTTGAAGGCGATCGGCTGACGCAACAGACGGCAAACCGGGGGCCGCGACCGCCAAGCCGCCCCCGACCCTTTCGAGAAGCGCGCGGGCATGCACCGCCATCGCGCGCTTCTTGATTGAAACCCCTTGGTGTCGGTCCAGAGCCACGGATTGCCGCGCGGAAACTGTCATTGAATCGCTGAGCAGAAGTGTTATTGCTGCACTTGCTAGATAAAGCCGCTTGTCCGGGTTACTCTTGCGGAATTCGATTCATCCCGGCGCTTTCCACGCGCCGTGCGAGACAGGGGCCGGGGGGTCGCAAGTCCTCTCAGCGACGACATGACAGACAGCAGCCCGAACGGCTCGTTTCACTCATCCTCATTTCTTCAAGGCAATAACGCAGAATATGTCGAACAGCTCTATGCCCGGTTCATGGCGAACCCGAGCAGCGTCGATGCCAGTTGGCGCGAATACTTTCTGAGCCTGGGCGACGACCAGCGTGAC
>JBCCHW010000137.1:0-9855 GCA_039028555.1 Pseudomonadota bacterium
CCATAGACGCCCCACTCGATCCCGGCGCGGCCAGTCCGATCTGCCCCGATCAGTTCATAGGGATCTCCGAGTTCGGCCAGGAACCGCTCGGCGCTTTGGGGATCATCCTTGTAATTGATCCCGTGGATGGGGACCCCCTCGGCCGCCAGCGCTTCGATATAGGGATGCTCGACCCGGCAGGGGCCGCACCAACTCGCCCAGATATTGACGAGCTTTACCCCCGGTTCCCTGAGGTCGGCGGTGCTGAGCCCGGGCGCGCCGTCGCGCAACGGGGCGAGCGAGAATTCGGGCGCCGGGCGATTGATCAGCGTCGAGGGCAGATTCTGCGCATCTTCCCGCTCCAGGGCGATCAGGAACGCGCCCAGAATGATCAGCGCGATCAGGCCGGGCGCGATCATCCACAGGCGAAATCCCGCTTTGGCTTGCTTGGTCACTTGTGCTGTTCCAATTCCTCGCGGACCCGCGCGTTGCGGCGCAAGGTCATCCAGATGGTCGCTCCGATGATTACCACGGTCGCGCCATAGGCGGCCATCACATAGGCGGCATAAGGGTCGTCGGGGGCGATCATGCGGCCTCCTTCAGGCGCAGGGCGCGCAGGCGGCGCTGCCGGATCTCGGTTCTGGTGCGCACAAGCAAAAGCGCCAGAAACAACAGCACGAACCCCGCCATGCAAAAATACAGCGGCGTGCGAAAGGCGTCGTCCATGCGCTGACCGCTCTCGACGCTCAGGCTGGCGCCCTGATGCAGGGTTGCCCAGAAATTCACGGCGTACCGCGAAAGAAAGGCAAAGATCGCGCCGACAAGGCAGGTCACCGCGCTCAGATCCGCCGCCTTTTCCGGCTCGTCGATCGCGGCCCAAAGCGCGATGTAACCAAGGTAAAAGAAAAACATCACCAGAACCGCGGTCAACCGCGCATCCCAGACCCACCATGTTCCCCACATCGGCTGCCCCCAGACAGCGCCTGTGATCAGCGCGACCAGCGTAAACGCGGCGCCCAGCGGGGCGGCTGCCTTTGCCACCAGAAAACTCACATGATGGCGCCGGATCAGGCCGATCACCGACGCGACCGCCATGATGAAATACGCGTTGATCGCGATCAGGGCGGCTGGGACATGGATGAACAGGATCTTTATCGTCGAGCCTTGCTGATAATCGTCCGGGATAAAGAACAAGGCCCAGATGAGCCCGACGCTCAAGAGCCCAACCGCCAACACCCAGACGGGGCCCAGCGCATGGCTGCTGACCCGCATGAACTCGGCCGGGTTTGCGTATCTCCAGATCGACATCCGAAAACACATAGAACCCGGTGACGGTTGCGGCAAGATTTCCTGGATGGCATTGCCCACATGCCGCAGAGCTGCCGGCGCTGACATTTGCTTTCTCTTGTGGCGATCCCGGCGCATCATGTGCGCAGGGAGCGAATCGTGCCGGAGGAGAACCTCGGCCTTGCGAAGGAGCAGACCATGATCTGGAACATGCTGAGCGGCGAGTTCATCGATGTGATCGATTGGACCGACGATACCCGCGACACCATCGTCTCGCGCTTTCAGCGCCACGACAACGCGATCAAGTACGGTGCCAAGCTGACGGTGCGCGAAGGTCAGGCGGCGGTCTTTGTGCATGAGGGGCAGTTGGCGGATGTCTTCCAGCCCGGTCTCTACATGCTCGAGACCAACAACATGCCGATCATGACCACGTTGCAGCACTGGGACCATGCCTTTTCGAGCCCCTTCAAATCCGAGATCTACTTTGTCAACACGCGCCGGTTCCAGGACCTCAAATGGGGCACGCGCAACCCGATCATGATGCGCGATCCAGAGTTCGGTCCCGTGCGCATGCGCGCCTTTGGCACCTATTCCATCCGGGTGTCCGACCCGGCAAGGTTCATGTCGGAGATTGTCGGTACCGATGGCGAGGTGACAACCGACGAGGTCCAGTTCCAGATCAGGAACGTGATTGTCAGCCGCTTTTCGAACGCTTTGGCCTCCTCGGGCATTCCGGTGCTCGATTTCGCCGCCAATACCGATCAGATGGCCGATTATCTGAAAAAGCGCATCGCGCCCGAGATCGCGGAATACGGCATCGAGATGCCGGCGCTGTTTGTCGAGAATGTCTCGCTGCCCGAGGCCGTGGAACAGGCGATGGACCGGCGCACCTCGATGGGGGTGATCGGGGATCTTGGCAAATACGCCCAGTTCCAGGCAGCCGAAAGCATGCGCGCCGCCGCCGAGAACCCCGCCGGTGGCGGCATGGGCGAAGGGCTCGGCATGGGCATGGGAATGGCCATGGCCAATCAGATGACCCAGACAGGACCCTGGGGGCAGGCACCTCAGGCGGTACCCCCGCCACCGCCTCCGCCTGCCGTAGAGACGGTCTACCACATCGCGGCAAACGGCCAGACGACAGGCCCCTTTTCACGCGCGGATCTGGGCCGGATGGCGACCGAAGGCGGTTTTGCCCGTGAAACGCTCGTCTGGTCGCCCGGCATGGCTGGGTGGACCGCGGCAGGGGAGGTCGACGCGCTTGCCCAGCTTTTCACCGTGATGCCGCCGCCGCCGCCGCCCTCCACCTGATTTGCATCCTGTTCCTGGGGAACACTCAGGGTTTTATCGGCAGAGGAGCACATGACCGGGCAAGCGGACTTTCCCTGTTCTAACTGCGGCGCCACGCTCGCATTCTCGCCGGGCGCGCAGGCCCTGGTGTGTCCGTCATGCGGGACCGAGAACGAGGTTCCTCCCATGCCCGGGCCGGGCCCATGGGGGGGCGAGGCGATACGCGAGCTCGACTATGCAAAGGCGCTCGCCGATATGCTCGCACCCCGCGATGTCGAGGAGACGCAGATCCTCGCCTGTCCGTCCTGCGGGGCCGAGGTGGCATTTGGACGAGACACCCTCGCCGATGAATGCCCGTTTTGCGCAACCCCGCTCGCCAAGGACGCGGCCCGCGCCCATCGCCATCCCAAACCACAGGCCGTGCTGCCCTTTGCGGTGACGGAAAGGGACGCGAGGACCAAGCTGAAAGACTGGCTCGGGCGCCTCTGGTTTGCTCCGACCGGGCTCAAGAAGTATGCCGAAAGCGGGCGGCCCATCGCCGGTGTCTATGTGCCCCACTACACCTATGACGCCCAGGGCAGTGCGCGGTATCAGGGCGCGCGGGGCGACGCCTATTACGTCACCAAAACGCGCACGGTGATGGTCGATGGCCAGCCGCGCCAACAGACCTATCAGGAGCGCCATGTCCGCTGGACACCGGTTGCGGGTCAGGTGCAACGCTTTTTCGACGACGTTCTGGTGCCCGCCTCCGATACGCTGGGCGCAACCGCGGACCGGGCCGAGGCCGGCGGGCGCAGTTGGGATCTGGCGGGGCTCGAACCGTTTCGCACCGAGTATCTTGCAGGGTTCCGCGCCGAGGCGCCCAGCGTGGCGCTCGACCAGGGGTTTACCCGTGCCGAGCAGACCATGGAGGCGATCCTGCGCCGGGATGTCCGTTTTGACATCGGCGGGGATGAGCAGCGCATCTCGGACATGGCGACCCGCTATGACGGCGTCACCTTCAAACATGTGCTGTTGCCGGTCTGGCTGGCCGCCTATCGCTGGAAGAACAAGCCCTTTCGCGTGGTGATCAACGGGCGCACGGGCGCCGTCTCGGGCGAGCGGCCGTATTCGGCCTGGAAGATCGCGGTCGCGGTGATCCTGGGAATTCTGGTCGCCGCGGCGATCGGCTATGTGCTGGCGCAACAACAGGGGGTCGCGCCCGGGCACTACTAGGCCGGGCGTCGTCTCACGCGGCGGGCTCGATGCCCTTGCGGTAGACATGCCACGACGTATGGCCCAGCAGCGGGAACACGATAAGCATGCCCAGAAACAGGGGCAGCATCGCAAGTGCGACCGAAACCGCGATGATGAGGCCCCAGACGAGCATCGCCTCGGTGTTTGCCAGGACCAACCGGACCGAGGTGATCATCGCGCTGACCACATCAATGTCGCGGTCGAGCAGCATGGGAACCGAGACAACCGAGACGGCGAACAGGAGTGTGGCCAGGCCGCCGCCAACGAGGGTGCCGGCGATCAGCATGGTGATCCCCGGGCCGGTCAGCAGAAAGGCCGTCGAACTCGAGACATTGGCGATCGGCTGCAACCCGAATGACAGCGCAAAGATGAGATGCGCGAGATAGACCCAGACGAGATAGATGAACAGAACGACAAAGGCATAAGAGGGCAACTGAAACCGGCTCTCGCGCCATACGGCGCCCAGGATGCCTGACAAATGAAGGGCTTCGCCCGCCTCCAGCCGTCGGCTGATCTCGTAAAGTCCGATCGCGGCAAAGGGGCCGATCAGCGGGAACCCCGCAGCCACGGGCAGGACCCAGTAGATCGAGGCATGCACCACCAGCATCCACGAGACGATGATGCCGATGATCGAAAAAACCGCCCCGAAAAACAGACCATGAAGCGGCGCCCGCCTAAAGTCGGCATAACCCGCGAGCAAGGCGCTTTTCATGTCTGCCACGGTCAATGGTCGGGTGGCCGGCAAAGCTGTGCTGTTTGTCGTGTCGGTCATGACTATATCCCTCTTCTTGGTTGAGGTCAGTGGGATCGACGTGGTCAATAGTGCCGGATTATTTGTTCTCATTCAATCTCGCTCTGAACGCAGGAGCGCTTGACCCGCTTTCGGCAAAGCCCTAAATCGCGCGGATGCGGCGCCCGATCCTGATCCATCCCGATCCCCGACTAAAGAAAATCTGCGACCCGGTTGCGGATTTCAACGATCAGACGCGTGCGCTGATGGATGATATGCTCGAGACGATGTATGACGCGCCGGGCATCGGGCTCGCCGCCCCCCAGATCGGGCTCAACACCCGGGTCATCGTGATGGACTGCGCCGCGCGTGCGGCCGAGGATGGCGAACCCGAACCCAAGCCCGAGCCGATCTGTCTGGCCAATCCCGAAATCGTCTGGTCGTCCCAAGAGATGAGCGAACACGAGGAAGGATGCCTGTCGATCCCGGAGATCTTTGGCATGGTAACCCGCCCCGAGCAGGTCCATGTGCGCTTTCTCAACCGCGATGGCGAAGAGGAAATGCGGGAGTTTTCGGGCATTTGGGCAACCTGTGTCCAGCACGAGATCGATCACCTGAACGGCAAGCTGTTCATCGACTATCTCAGTTCGATGCGCCGCTCGATGATCACGCAAAAGATGAAAAAGCTCAAGCGCACCCGCGCGACCGCCTGATGCCGCGCCCCTTTGTGCCCTGGCCCGACCCGCGCCTAAAGGCCGTGGCGGCCCCCGTCGAGGCCATCGACGACGAGATCCGCGCGGTTTGGCAGGACATGCTCGAGGCGATGTATGCCATGCCCGGTATCGGGCTCGCGGCGCCTCAACTCGGCATCGCGCTGCAACTTGCGGTGGTCGATTGCCGCGATGGCGGGTCGGTCGCGCGGCTCGCCAATCCACGCATCCTGTGGGCATCTGAGACAACGCAATCCCATCACGAAGCCAGCCCCAATATTCCGGGTCTCAGCGCGGAAATCACGCGGCCCGACGCGGTGCGGGTCGGTTATCTCGACGAGACCGGCAAGGCGGCAGAGCGGCTGTTCGAAGGGCTCTGGGCGACATCGGTTCAGCATCAGGTCGATCATTTGGCCGGCAAGATGTTCATCGACAGGCTGAGCCCGATGAAGCGCCGCCGCCTGCTCGACCGGCATCGCAAGGAAATCAAGCGGAGGCAGCGGGCCTGATGCGGCTGGTTTTCATGGGAACGCCCGATTTCTCGGTGCCGGTGCTGGAGGCGCTGGTCGCGACCGGGCACGAGGTGTTGCGGGTTTATTCCCAACCCCCCCGCCGCGCCGGACGGGGCAAACAGCTTCGCCCGTCGCCCGTCCATGCGCGGGCAGAGGCGCTGGGCCTTTCGGTCGTCACGCCGGAGCGGTTCCGCGGCGAGATCGTTGAAGGTTTCGCAACCCTCGACGCCGAGGCTGCCGTGGTCGTCGCCTATGGGCAGATCCTTCCTCAGGCGGCGCTTGATGCCCCGATGCATGGTTGTCTGAACCTTCACGCCTCGTTGCTGCCGCGCTGGCGCGGCGCGGCGCCGATCCAGCGCGCGATCATGGCGGGCGATACCGAGACCGGCGTTTGTCTCATGCAGATGGAGGCGGGTCTCGATACCGGGCCGGTGCTCGCGCGCGAGATGACACCGATCGGGCCGCAAGACACGGCGGCAACCCTGCACGACCGGCTTGCCGCGATCAGCGCGGGCCTGATCACCCGGGCGCTTCCAGCACTCGGCGACCTGACGCCCCAGCCGCAATCCGCCGATGGCGTGACCTATGCGGCAAAGATCGACAAGACAGAGGCCCGGATCGACTGGACGCGCCCCGCCAATGCGCTTTCGGCCCATATCCGCGGTCTCTCGCCCTTCCCCGGTGCATGGTGCGAAGTCGGCGGTGACCGGCTCAAAGTGCTGATGGCGGTCCCGACGGATGGATCGGGCGTGCCGGGCACCGTGCTCGATGACAGTTTGTGCGTGGCAGCGGGAGATGGCGCTGTCCGGTTGACCCGGGTTCAGCCCGCCGGAAAACCTGCCATGGATGCCCGGGCGTATCTGAGCGGCAACCCGCTTGCGGCAGAGACGCGGCTCTCCTGACGGTTTAGCTGGGCCCGGGCAGAAGCTCCTGCGCGATCTGGCGGGCGATGGGCAGCGCCTCCTCCCGCTCGGTCCCGGGAATGATCCGCGGATCGTATAGGATCCGCAGCAGGTACTCGTCATGCTCGGTCAAAAAGGCGAATTCCTCGTCCTCGTTGAACAATGACGGGCGCACATCGTCGTCGTCACGGATCAGCCCCATCGCCTGGGCGATCTCTTCCTCGATACAGGAATGACGCATCGCGGCGGGCAGCTCGGCGCGGATGAAGATGAACACATGGTCGATCTCACCCGTCAGGTCGCCGTCCTCGGTCGTCCGGCGCAACAGGGTGCCCGAACAGATGTAGTCATCGCTGAAAAGACTCGCGAACAGCTCGTGCAGTTCGGCGTCCTCATCATTATCGAGGAAATCGAGGAACGTTTCGCGCTGTTGATAGTCAAAGAAATAGATGCCCATGTTCCAGTCGCCCTCGGGACGCTCGTCGATGGGAATTCCGGTGGTCTCGCGCAATCTGCCAAAAAGGTGGTTCATCACCGCGCGGTCCGAGTCCGGGATCGTGCCATAGGCGACATAGCGGATCGGGCGGACCCATTTGCGCACCACATCGACGTTCTCGAGCTGTTCGTCACTCATATCGTCGATGAATTCGGGATCGATCCCGAATGCCGTCTTGCCAAAGTGATCGCCCAGATCCGCGCTGTCAAAGGGGACATCGGCAGGCTTGCGGTCGGTGCGCAGCTTGCCGTCCAGCTTCAGGCTCGCCTCAAAGGCGCGCCAATACTCTGGCGGCGTCACGCTCGCGCATGCGGCCAGCGTCAGACACACCAAAGCCAAGGCGGGTATCAGCCGGCGAAGTCGGCGCATCTATTGCTCCCGTTGACCAGAAAGGCCAGTGTGGCTGTTGCGTTGCGGCAATGGAAGACCCGCTGCCGCTTTTGTGAAAAGGACCCACAATGTGCGGGCGATTCGCTGTTGGTAACATAGATCAGGAGTTGTGGTCAGCCTGGCTTGAGACCGCAGAGATTGAGGAAATCCCCGACCCCCGCTGGAACATCGCGCCCACAACGCAGGTGATGATTCTCCGCCAGGACCGTGTTGCGGTGATGGCGCGCTGGGGCCTTGTGCCCGCATGTTGGCGCAAACCGCTGGCGTTGATGAAGGCGACCACCTTCAATGCCCGCTCCGAAGAGGTCACCGAAAAACCGATGTTCCGCGACGCCTGGCACCAAAAGGGGCGCGCGGGGCGCTGTCTGGTCCCGGCCATCGGCTACTATGAATGGTCGGGCAAGAAAGGCGCCAAGACGCCCTGGTTCGTGACCACCCGGCGCAATCGGCCGGGGTTCTGCATGGCCGGTTTGTGGGCCGAGGCCGAGGTTGACGGGGCCATGCTGCGCTCCTGCACGATACTGACGACGGCGGCCGGGCAGGCGACCGCGCTTCTGCACCCGCGCACGCCGGTGATCCTCGGCGATGCGGATTGGCGCGATTGGCTGAGCGGCGCGCGGGGTGCGGAGCTGATGACCGCGCCACCGGACGATCAGGTCGATGTCTGGGAGGTGGGCCCCGCCGTCGGCAAGGTCCAGAATGACGGGCCCGACCTGATCGAGCGTGTAGGCCTCGGGATCTGAGGCACACAGGTTTGCCAGGCACCCCGGAGGACGGCTCCGCCGGGGCGCTGGAACCTGCGGGGATCAGGCCTGGGGTGTCTCCGGCGTCGGTACCGGCGCCATCTCGCGGGCCTTGGCAGCGGCCAGCGTCTGTTTCAGCTCCGCCTCCATCTTTTGCATTTCTTCTTCGGCGGCGGCGCGCTGACGCTTGCCCTCGTCCGCGATGGCGAGGCTTTCATTGATGGTGGCGATCAGCGTCGCATTGGCTTCCTTCACCGCCTCGATGTCAAAGATCCCGCGCTCCATCTGGGTGCGCACCTCGCGGTTTGCTGTCTGAAGCGTGTCGGCATTCGATTTGAGCAGGTCGTTGGTCAGGTCGGTCGCGGCCTTGATATCCTCGGCGGCATCCTTGGAGTGAAAGATCGCGATCCCCTGCGCGAGCTGGTTCTTCCACAGCGGCACCGTGTTGGTCAGGACCGAATTGATCTTGTTGATCAGGCTTTTGTCATTCTCCTGCACCAGGCGGATCGAGGGCAGCGACTGCATGGTGACCGTGCGGGTCAGCTTCATGTCGTGGACCCGGCGCTCAAGCTCGTCGCGGGCGGCGCGCAGGTCGCGCAATTCCTGCGCCTTCATGACGGCCGCGTCCTCGCCTGCGGCGGCCACTTCGGCCTCCTTGGCGGGGATCATGGTCGTGTCGACATCGTCGATTTTCGCCTCGCCCGCGCCGATATAAAGACCGATATCGTCATAAAAGCCCAGCGTCTCCTCGTAGAGTTTGTCGAGGAATTTGACGTCTTTCAGCAAGGTCGTCTCATGGCCCAGCAGATTATCGGTGATCGTGTCGATCTGGCCCTGAACCCCTTCATACCGCGCGACGAAATCGGCGATCGGGGTTGCTTGGGAAAACAGCCGCTCCCACCAGCTGCGCTGTTGGGTCGGGTCGAGTTCCGAGGCGTCGAATCCGCGGATCGTTGTGACCATCTCGCGCAGGCTGTCGCCGGCGGGGCCCACATCCTTGTTGCGCACCCCATCGAGCATCTGGTCCGAGAGCGCTGTCAGGCGTTGTTGCGCGCCCGAGCCAAAGGTGATGATCGACTGGGTCGATCCAAGGTCGAGTTCGGCCATCCGTTTGGCAATCTCGGGGTCCTGCGCGCCGGCCTCGGCCGTGACGGGGACAAGCTCCCCCTTGATCTCGGGCAAGGGTATCAGGTCGGTCTTGGCCTGTTCGGCCACGTCCGCGGCCTTTTGCTGAACATCGGTCATGATCGTTCTCCTTGTCGTCGCGCCTCAGGCGCCTTCCTGGCCCAGTCGTTCTCGCAGGACCTCGATTTCAACTTCCAGATCGGTTCGGTCGTCGTGGAGCAGCATCTCGCGCCCGCGGCCAAAGCTGGCCTCCAGCTCGCCGATCATCGCGATGTAGTCTTCGCGCAGTTTCGGGTCGTTCAGCCGGGCGTGGTTGTCGACATATTTGCGCGTCGCGTCCTCGGCGCTTTTGAGATAGACGGTGAAATAGCGCCGCGCGCGCGAAAGGTCGCGGGGGTCTTCCTGAACCAATGTCAGCATCTCGCGGACTTGGGTCATCAGCGCATCGATCCGGCCGG
>JBCCHW010000138.1:0-9795 GCA_039028555.1 Pseudomonadota bacterium
CCCCAGGCATGGGTAAAGCCCACATCCGAGAGCTGCGGAAACACCGACAGCATGGTCCGGCGCACCACCGTCTCGATGTCGCGTGGAAAGCGGCGGCCATAGCTTTCGCCCCCGCCCCACACCAGCCGGTGATCGGGGGAAAACCGGTAATAGTTCAAAATGAACTTGGTATCGCAGACACAGACCGGGTCGCGGATGATGCCACGCGCACGCGCGGCCTCCATCGGCTCGGTCGCGGCGACAAAGTTGTTGATGGCGATGGTCTTGCGCGCCACCTTGGGCACCAGCCCGTCGATATAGCCGTTCAGCGCCAGCAGGACGTGATCGGCCTGCACACTGCCTGCCGCGGTGACGACCCGGCCCCCGTCGACGCTCAACACCGCCGAGCGTTCGAAAAACCGCACGCCCGCCTTGGCCCCTGCCCGGGCATAGCCGAGCGCGAGCTTCAGGGGATGCAGATGCCCGCCCATCGTGTCGAGATACCCGCCGTGATAGGCGGTGGTCCCCAGCATCTCGCGCATCTCTTCGGGGCTGACCGCGCGCGCGGTTGTGTGGCCATAGCCCTCGGCCAGTTCGGCGGGGACCGCCATGACCTCGGCGGTATCGCGGGGTTTGGCAACCGCTTCCAGATAGCCGTCGCGCAGGTCGCAGTCGATGGCGTGGCGCGCCACCAGGTCGCGCACCAGCCGGTTGGCGGCCACCGCGATGTCCCAGACCTTGCGGGCCTCGGCCTTGCCCACGGCGCGCTCGTATTTCGCCATCTCGGCGCGCGGCCCGATGCCGAGCTGCCCGCCATTGCGCCCCGAGGCGCCCCAGCCCAGCCGGTGCGCCTCGACCAGCACCACATCGATGCCGCGTTCGGCGAGATGCAGCGCGGCCGACAGGCCCGCATAGCCGCCCCCCACCACACAGACATCCGCCCGGATCTCGCCCCTCAGCGCGGGATGCGACGGAAACTCGCCCGCACTGGCGGCATACCAGCTGTCGGCATGCGCGCCCGGCGTGTCGTTGACAGTCAGATAGCCGCTCATGAAGCCCACCCCATCGTCCAGTTCGTCTCGAACTTCGGCACCCGCTCGACCCCGTCCTGAACCCAGCCGAAGAAGTCCAACAGCCCGATGCCGATCACGTCGGCATTCACCCATAGCGAGCCGACCAGAAAGACCGGCGCCATCACGGTCACGGTCATCGAGAGACAGAGCCACTGCACCGCCCAGCGCCCGCGCACCTTGTCCCCCGCCGCGCCCGCCGTCAGCCCCTCGGCGACATGGGCGCGCAGCCAGGGGGAGATCTTGAGCACCGAGCCGAAACTCG
The DNA here is from genome assembly GCA_039028555.1 of Pseudomonadota bacterium. GTDB lineage: Bacteria > Pseudomonadota > Alphaproteobacteria > Rhodobacterales > Rhodobacteraceae > Thermohalobaculum. Next base: position 1,315 of record JBCCHW010000138.1, read on the forward strand.
CGACGGCCAGATGCAGCGCGGTCGGCAGCATGGTGGAAAACAGCATGATGTAGAGCCACCAATAGTGCAGCGGCTGAGCCCGGATATCCGCGAGCAAGGCCCGCGCGTCGATCATCGGCCCCGTCGGCAGCTGAAAGACCTGAATGTACAACAGGATCAGACAGCCGAGCGCGAGGAAAATCGCAAAGCCGATCCCGATATCGGCCAGCATCCAGGCCCATGTCGTCGCATCATCCCGGGCGCCGCGCCGAAGCGTATACCGCGTCGCCCCGACCGAGAGAAAATCGGCAGCCCCATTCGTCAACGGCAATAGGCACAGGAAAAGAGCGATGAACACAAACGCCTCTTCGCGATAATCCGTCTGAAACTCATAAAAGGCGAGCGCGACGCCAAAGGTGAAGAGAAAGAGCGCCACGAAAACGCCCTGTGTCAGCGCTTCTCTCCCCAATCGCCACCCGAGCCAAAGTTGGAAGACTACGAGTGCGAATGCGACTGGCCATGCGTATGCGTATGCGAGCACGAGTGCGAATGCACCTGAGCTTGCGTATGCGTATGCGTATGCGAATGCGTATGCGTATGCGTATGCGTATTCGTATGTGACTGCGACTGCGCCTGCGAGTACAACGGTTAATATACCTGTGTTTGCGCCTGCGAATGCGAATGCGAGTGTGCCTGCGAATGTGAATGCGAGTGCGAATGCGAATGTCCCTGCGCCTGCGACTATGGCGACGAATGCGCATGCGACAGCGACTGCGAGCGAAAGTACAAGGCCGTATACAAGATAAAACCATGGCAATCGGACACGGCCTCGCACCAGAACCGGGACTAAAGAGGCTGTCAGGCAGGTGGCAAGCAGGCCAAGTTTTCCGTAACCTACCAACCGGGTGGCCCGGTCATCGACCAGCAATAGGCCCGCGATCCGCCCCTCGGTGTTCAGCATGCCCCACTGACTGATCATGGCAAGCGCCGGGTAGGTGAGGGCCAAAAGCAAGCAAAACCCGAACAGGCCCGAGGAAAAGGCGACCTGCAGCCCCTTGCTGGGCCAGCGTTTTCGCGCGATATCGGGCGTGAGGCGTTTGTCCACCCAGTCGAGCGCCCGGTTGACCGTGGTGCGATACCATTTGGCCCAGCTGTCCTGTTCGAGATCGTAGACCCAGCGGCGATTGGCCCGCCCCTCTTCGAACAGGTCGCTATAGACGCTCCAACTGACCCAATAGATCGCGAGGGCCAGGACCAGCCACCAGGGCGAGTCAAAAATTTCCCGAATAATCTCTTCCAATGGCCGCCCCCCGAGCGGTCGTCAATCGGGGAACAGCCTAGATAGCGGGTCACGGGCACGCAAGCGTCACCGCTTGCCCTGGGCCGAGAGCTCCTCTGCCAGGGTGTCGAGCGCGGTGCGGGCCTTCTCAACCAGGGTGTCGCATTCCGCCTCGGTGATGATCAGCGGGGGCGAGATCACCATGGTGTCGCGCACCGCGCGCATCACCAGCCCGTTGGCGACGGCGAGGTCGCGGGCGCGCGCACCCGTGGCCCCTTCGTCGGGGAAGCGCGCGCCGGTCTCCTTGTCGGCGACCAGTTCCAGCGCGCCCATCAGGCCGCAGATCCGCGCCTCGCCCACCAGCGGGTGGTCGGCCAGCGTCGCCCATTTCGACCGCAGATAGGGCCCGGTCACGGCGCCCACGCGCGGGACCAGCCCCTCCTCCTGAATGATGCGCAGATTGGCGAGCCCCGCCGCACAGGCCGCCGGATGGCCCGAATAGGTATAGCCGTGCAGGAACTCGCCCGCCCCCTCCATCAGCCCGCTCGCCACACGGTCCGAGATAAAGACCCCGCCCATGGGGATATAGCCCGAGGTCATCCCCTTGGCGATCGGCATCAGGTCGGGCTCGATGCCCAGCGTCTCGGACCCCCACCAGTTGCCGGTGCGGCCAAAGCCACAGATCACCTCGTCAGCCACCAGCAGCACGTCGTATTTGCGGCAGATGCGCTGGATCTCGGGCCAGTAGGTCTCGGGCGGGATGATCACGCCGCCCGCCCCCTGGATCGGCTCGCCGATAAAGGCACAGACATTTTCAGGGCCGAGTTCGAGGATCTTGGCCTCGAGTTCCTGCGCGCGGGCGAGGCCGAATTCCTCCGGCGTCATGTCGCGCCCCTCGCCGAACCAATAGGGCTGGTTGACATGCTCGACCCCGTTGATCGGCAGGCCCGACTGCGCGTGCATCGGCTTCATGCCGCCCAGGCTGAGCGACGCGACCGACGAGCCATGATAGCCGTTCCAGCGCCCGATGAAGATCTTCTTCTCCGGCTTGCCCACGGCATCCCAATAGACGCGGGCAAAGCGAAACACGGTGTCGTTGGATTCCGAGCCCGAATTGGTGAAGAACACCCGGTTCATATGCTCGGGCGCGACCTGGCACAGCGCCTCGGAGAACTCCGCCGCCGGGGGGTGGGTGGTCTGGAAAAAGGTGTTGTAATAGGGAAGCTCGCGCATCTGGCGGGTGACCGCGTCGACAATCGCCTCGCGGCCATAGCCCACATTCACGCACCAGAGCCCCGCCATGCCGTCCAGGATCTCGTGGCCGTCATTGTCGGTCAGCCAGACACCTTCGGCCTTGACGATCACGCGCGCGCCTTTGGCGGCCAGATCGGCGGTATCGGTAAAGGGATGCCAGTGATGGGCGCCGTCCATCGCCTGATACTCGGCGGTGGAACGCAGATTGAGTGCGGTCGACATGACGATCTCCAAGAATTGAACTGACGCCGAATTTGTGATCACAAACGCGGGCTGTCAACCCCCCGCCTGCTGCATCAGCCGCCGTCCCTGGGCCACATCGTCATGGATCGCGCGGGCCAGAGCCTCGGCATCGCCGGCGGTCAGGGCTTCGATGGCGGCTTCGTGATAGTCGACGAGGCCCTGCGTGCCGAGGCGCCCATAGACCCGGCGCATCATCGGCGCGGTCTGCAGCCAGACCGATTCGACCAGCGCCATCAGCGCCGGCGCGCCTGCCGCCTGGTAGAGCACCGTGTGAAAATCGGTGTTCTCGCGGATGTATCCCGGCGCATCGCCGGACTTGAGGCTGTCGTCAATCCGGGCGTCAATCGCGGCCAGAGCCTGCGCAAGGGCGGGATTTGCCGCCCCGCCCGCGCGCCTCGCCAGCTCCGGCTCCAGCAACAGCCGGGCCTGGAACAATTCGTCAAGGCGGGCGGCGTCGGGCTCGGGCACCAGGATCCGGCCCGAGGGCGTCATCTCCAGCGCCCGTTCCGCCACCAGCCGGCGCACCGCCTCGCGCGCCGGCGTCATCGAGACCGAAAGCTGCTCGGCGATCCCGCGCAGCGTCAGGGCATTGCCGGGCGGCATCTCCCCATGCAGAATGGCGCGGCGCAGGGTCCGGTACACGCTCTCATGTGTCGGCAGCGCTTCATCGATCCCGGCTTGCAGAATGGACCTCATGCTGTAGTTTGTGATCACAAATATCCGAATGTCAATTGACGAGCCCCTGATGACCGATCTCGACCAGTTCCGCAGCGACTATGCCTTTACCGCAGACAACAACCGCACCGCCACCCATGATGAACAGATGTATTCCGGCGCGCTGTCGTTTTGCCGCCGCCGCTATGCGCGCGATCTCTCAGGCGTTGATCTGGCGGTGGTGGGCGTGCCCTTTGACACCGCCACCAGCAACCGCCCGGGCTGCCGGTTCGGGCCGCGCGCGGTGCGCGAGGCCTCGTCGCAACTGGCCTGGGGCCGGGCCTGGCCCTCGGCCTTTGATCCGTTCGAGGTGATGAGCGTGGTCGACTGGGGGGATCTGACCTGGGACCATGCCCTGCCCGCCCTGGTGCCGAACGTGATCGAGGATGCGATCACCGCCATCCACGCCCAGGGTCCGGCCACGCTCTGCATCGGCGGGGATCACTTCATCAGCTATCCGCTGCTCAAAGCCCACGCGGCGCGCCACGGCGAGGGGCTGAGCCTCATCCAGTTCGACGCCCATTCCGACACCTGGGGCAGCGACGAGAGCGACCGCATCGACCACGGCACGATGTTCCGCCGCGCAGCCGAGGAAGGCGTGATCGACCCCGCCCGCTCGATCCAGATCGGGCTGCGCACCACCAATGACGACCCGATGGGCTTTCAGATCCGCGACGCGAGCTGGGTGCAGGAAAACGGCGTCGATGCAACCGTCGCCGCGATCCGCGAGGTGGTGGGCGACAATCCCTGTTATCTGACCTTTGACATCGACGGGCTGGATCCCGCCTATGCGCCCGGCACCGGCACGCCGGTCTGCGGCGGGCTGACCTCGTGGCAGGCCAAGGAGATGCTGGGCCGGCTGGACGGGATCAACCTGATCGGCATGGACCTGGTCGAGGTCGCGCCCGCCTATGACCATGCCCAGATCACCGCGCTGGCCGGGGCGACGCTGGCGCTCGAGATGGTCGCGCTCTATGCCCGGTGCAAGGGGCTGGCATGAGCTTTGCCGACGCGCTTGCCGCCCTTCGCGCGGCGCACCCGCAGGTGCAATCGGCCGAGGTCTTCTTTGTCGATCTCAACGGCATGGCCCGCGGCAAGCTGGTGCCCATCGACGATCTCGAGAAACTCGGCAAGGGCGGGACCAAGATGCCGGTGTCGAGCTATGCGCTCGACATCTTCAGCGAGGACACGGCCGGGTCGGGCCTCGCGATCGAGCGCGGCGACCCCGACGGGGTGCTGGTGCCGGTGCCGGGCTCGCTGGGGCTCAAGGCATGGTCGCGCCGCCCGGTCGCGCAGGTTCAGGTGCAGATCACCGATATCGACGGCGTGAGCCCGGCCGAGATCGACCCCCGCGCCGTGCTCGCCAGCGTCGCCGGGCGGGCAGCGGCAAGGAGCCTGACGCCGGTCATGGCGCTCGAGCTTGAATTCTACCTCGTCGATGCGTCCGAGCCGCGCCCGCCGCGCAACCCGGTTTCGGGCGAGCGGCTGTCGGAATCGCAGATCTATGCGATGGATGTGGTTTCGGATTTCGGTGAAATCCTCGAGGAGATCCGCGAGGCTGCCCGCGCGCTCGGCGCCGGGGCCGAGGCGGTCATCGCCGAGTTTGGCCGCGGGCAGTTCGAGATGAATCTCGGCCATGTCGCCTCGCCGCTCATGGCCGCCGACCAGATGGTGGCGCTCAAACGCGCGGTGCGCGGGGTGGCAAAGGCCCATGGGATGGACGCGACCTTCATGCCCAAACCCTATGGCGACCAGTCGGGCTCGGGCATGCATCTGCATATGAGCCTGCTTGACGCGGCCGGCGCCAATGTCTTTGCCGCCGAGACCGGGGTCGCCGAGGCGGCGCGCCAGGCTGCGGCGGGCATGATCGCCACCATGGCCGATTTCATGCTGATCTTTGCGCCCAATGCCAACGGCTATCGCCGGCTCGCGCCCGGCAGCTTTGCCCCGATCGTCGCCGCCTGGGGGCTCGACAATCGCGGCACCGCGCTGCGCATGCCCGCAACCGCCGGCAAGGCCGCCCGGATCGAGCATCGCACCGCCGGCGCGGATGCCAATCCCTATCTGCTGGCCGCGGCGATCCTCGCGGGCGCGCTGGAGGGGATCGAAAACCGCATGGCCCCGCCCGAGCCGATCGTCGGCGAGGCAGGCCCCGGGGATGGCGAGACCCTGCCGCTCTCGTGGTGGGCGGCCGAGCGGCGGTTTGGCACCAGCGAGGTCGTCGCCAAATGGCTGGGTGCTGAGTGCCAGCGGGTCTTTGCCGCGCAGAAACGCCAGGAACGCGCCTGCCTGACCGCGAGGGTGCCCGATACCGAATACGCGCTTTATCTGCGCCGGTTCTGACCCCGGCCCGTACCGGCGCCGCGATTGCAATTTCCCCGGTCTTTCCCGACACTGGCAGGGCGGGGCAGGCAGGCCCCGGCAAAAGCGCGAGGCCCCTGATGATCCGACCCCTCTTGGCGTTGCTTGGCTCTATCGCCGCGACATCGGCCCTGGCACAGAGCCCGGCACCGCCGGATGAATGCGCCCCCATCACCGGCACCTATCTGAACGCCAAGGTCGATCTGACCGGCAAGGATCCCGGCATCGAGGGCCGCACGGTGCTGTCGCTGGCCGCGGGTGGCACCGCGATGATGACCGACTCGGCCCAGGGCGGCGTCGCGGGCTATCAGCCCTTTGGCACCTTGCTCGGGCCCTGGAGCTGCACCGGCGCTGCCGATGGCAAGCTCGGCCTGCGCGCGACGCTGGTCGATTTCTCCTACCCCACGGCCACGGACCCGCAGGCGAAAACCGCCCGGATCGAGATCGACGCGACGGTGACGCCCGAAACCGGGGCGATCGAGGGCGAGACGGTGGTCTATCTCTTTGCCCTGCTCGACGACCCGTTCGCCGACGCGGCGGCCAAACCCCTGGTCAGCTATACATTCAAGGGGCAAAAGGTGCCTGCGCCGTGAGCGCACCGCGCGCCGGATGGCGGGACCGCGCGGCAGCCCGACGCGGCGCCGCGCCATCACCCGCGGGCGCCTCACGCCCCACAAGGCGCGGTTTCGCGGCTGGCATCGCGATGCGGTTCTCCGGTGCAAAGATGCGCGCAGTCATCCTGATGATCCCATTGCTTTTCTCAGCCACGGCGCACCTGCAGGCACAAGACGCCTATCCGTTGACGACGCGCTTTGACGGGCTGGATCGGATCGCCTGGGTGGTGGACGCAAGGCCCGATCCGGGCAAGGCCGCCCCGCTCATTCTGGCGCTGCACGGCTACCGGCCCCCTGAACGCGCCGAGACTCTGCGCGCCGACCCCGCGCACCTGGCCTGGCCCCGCCTCACGCAGGTCGCGCGCGAAAACGGGGCCATGGTGGTCTTTCCCGCCGCCTATCGCGGGCAGTGGAGCCTGGTTCCGGGCCTGAAAAACACGCGCCGCGAGGACGGGACCGAGATCGACGACCAGGCGTTCCTGATCGATCTCGTGAGGTCGTTTGTCGAGGCGGGGGTCGCGGACCCCGACCGGCTCTATCTCACCGGCATCTCGGATGGCGCGATCATGACCCACCGGCTTGTCTGTGCCCGCGACACCCCCTTTGCCGCCGCCGCCGCCCTGATCGGAACGGCGCACGAGACCCATATCGCGGATTGCACGCCCCAGAGGCCGCCGGCGATCCTGCAAGTGCATGGCGATAACGATCAGGTGCTGCCCTATGAGGGCTGGATCTTCAAGACAGGGCGCGAGGTCTCGGTCGCCGAAGTCATGGATCACTGGCGCCGCCTGCATGGCTGCACGGGTCAGCGCGGCGAGCGCCTTGACGATACCGATCCCGATGACGGCAGCACTGTCTTGCGCCTCGACTGGACCGGTTGCCGGTCCGAGCCGACTGCCCGCCTGTTCAAGATCAAGGGCGGCGGGCATGATGTGCCCGCACTGGACGCCGAACAACGCACCCCGCCAAAGCAGTTGATCAACCGCGATCTCGACACCTTTGCCGAGGTCTGGCGCTTTTTCGACGCCGCCAAGCGCAGGCCGGACTAGGCCCGCCAGACCGGTCGTCGGGCGGCGGGATCGGGTGTGCATCGGGCTACGGGAGCTCGTTTTACAGAGAGAGGGTTGGTTTGTTGCCGAATAGAGCAAAAACAGATCCGACTGATTCAGGTCGAGACGGTTTTGGTCCGGCGGCGATCAAAACCGCCAGGCTGGACGGTGTCGATCCGCACACTTGGCCGACCGGCATGCGCGCCCGCATCCGCGATCGGATGATCGCACATCTCGACGCGTTGCTCCCCTGGCGCTACGCTCTGTCGCGTCCTGGCCAATTCAAACCGAATAGACGTTACCGGATGTTGGAGCTGTCTTCCCCTGACTGCCTTTTTTGCAAGCTCTCTGCCGAGCCGGCCTCTCACGAGATCTATCGGGATGACGAGATATTCGCCATTCTCGTTCTCTGCCCGATCCGGCCGGGTCATGCTCTTGTTCTGCCCCGAGCGCACTACCCCTATTTTGACGACATGCCCGTGACGATCGCTGCGCGCATCATGGCGTTCGGCCAGCATCTTGGGCGCATCCAGAAACGGGTCTTCAATGTCGAAAGGGCTGCTTTTCTCTTCACCGGTGGCGACATCCCACATGCCCATGCGCACGTGTTGCCGCTGCACGAGAAGACCGACATCACCTCGACACGCTACATCCTCGAACGCGATCTGACCTTCTGCGAGGCTCCCGCGGCGCCACCAGGTGAGCTGCTCGAGATTGCAGAACACCTGCGTTCGGCCCTGAAAAGCTGAGCAAAGGGGCCAGACGGTTGCCGGGCAACCCTGGCGCAGCTGGGAACAGGCACGCCAGGAGGGTTGCCGACCCAACGCGTCGGGCGCAAATCGGTGATTTTCTGGATTTATCGTGCAGAGAGAGGTTGTTTGATTTGGTCTGGCGGTGACCTACTCTCCCACGTCTTGAGACGCAGTACCATTGGCGCGACGGGGCTTAACGGCCGAGTTCGGGATGGGATCGGGTGTTTCCCTCGTGC
>JBCCHW010000139.1:0-9723 GCA_039028555.1 Pseudomonadota bacterium
AAGTGATGTCTGTGTGAAATTCAATATATTACAATGTTTCACTCAGTAATAAATTTTTACACATTACTATGATGTGAAATTAGGGAATTCGGTTGCCGCCCCGCAGAACGGCACGCTATGGGGCGGCTATGAAAGACAAGATCTATGTGCGCCCCATCATCGACGGATCAGGGCAGGACCGGGGGGTACGCCTTGCGGGCGGGTGGCTCACATTCAGTGAGGTCGAGGTAATGCGCCGCGGCGCCCGGTCCGAGATTATACCGGCTGCGGCGGTTCCCTCGCTTTATGGTGCGTCAGCCCTGACGCATCTTACCGCGCGCCGCTCGGATCAGGCGGGCCTCTCGATGGCGCGGCCCCGGATCATGGGGGTTGTCAACGTCACGCCCGACAGCTTTTCCGATGGTGGACAGTACATTGCCGCGCAGTCGGCAATCGAGCATGGCATGTCGCTGGCAGAGGCGGGGGCGGATATCCTGGATATCGGCGGCGAGTCCACCCGGCCGGGAGCCGAAACGGTGCCGCAGGCCGAGGAACGCGACCGCGTCCTGCCGGTGATCGAGGGGTTGATCGCGGCGGGCTGCACCACGCCGATCTCGATCGATACGCGCAAGGCCGGGGTCGCCCGGGCGGCCATCGCGGCGGGTGCCCGGCTTTTCAACGATGTCTCCGCTTTAACCTTCGATGCCGACAGCGTTTCGGTCGACGCTTCGTCTTATTGCCTGATGCATGCGCAGGGCGATCCGCGGACCATGCAGGCCAATCCCAGCTATGACGACGTGCTTCTCGATATCTATGATTTTCTCGAGGCGCGGATCGAGGCGGCGGAATCCGCCGGGATCGCGCGTGAGAGAGTTATCACCGATCCCGGCATCGGCTTTGGCAAGACATCGGCCCATAACCTTGCGCTGATCCGGGGATTTGCATTGTTCCACAGCCTTGGGGTCCCAGTCTTGCTGGGGGTCTCGCGAAAGCGTTTCATCGGCAGCATCGGTGCCGAGCCCGATGCCCTGAAGCGCGCGCCAGGGTCCATCGCCGCGGGGCTGTGGGGTATCGGGCAGGGCGCGCAGATTTTGCGCGTCCATGACGTGGCAGAGACTGCGCAAGCGCTGAAAATCTGGCAGGCACTTCAGGAGGAGCCCGCATGAACCGTTCCTATTTTGGTACCGACGGGATCAGGGGCAAGGCGAATACGCATCCCATGACCTCGGATATCGCGCTGGCGCTGGGCCGCGCGGCAGGCCGCCATTTCACCACGGGCACCGAGCGGCACACGGTGGTAATCGGCAAGGATACGCGCCGGTCTGGCTATATGCTGGAGCATGCGCTCTCGTCCGGTTTCCTCTCCGTCGGCATGGACGTGGTTCTGCTCGGGCCCGTGCCGACACCGGCGGTGGGCATGCTGACACAATCCGTGCGGGCGGATCTGGGAGTGATGATCTCGGCCAGCCACAACCCGTTCGAGGATAACGGGATCAAGCTGTTTGGCCCTGATGGCTACAAACTTTCGGACGCGGTCGAGGCACAGATCGAGCGGCGGATGACCGAACTTCCCGAACTGGCGGAACCTGCGCGCATCGGCCGGGCGACCAAGATGGAGGATGGGCGCGGGCGCTATATCGAATTCGCGAAGAGCACGTTCCCGCGCCGTCGCGGCCTCGCCGGGCTCAAGATCGTGATCGATTGCGCCAATGGCGCGGCCTACAAAACTGCGCCCGAGGTGCTGTGGGAACTGGGCGCGGAGATCATCCCCCTAGGCGACCGGCCCAATGGTGAGAACATCAATGTGGGATCGGGCTCGACCCAGCCCGAGGCGGCACAGGCCGCTGTTCTGGCCAATGGCGCCGATCTCGGCATCGCGCTGGATGGCGACGCGGATCGGGTGTATCTGATCGACGAGAAGGGCAGGCTGATCGATGGTGACCAGATCATGGGCCTTATCGCGATCCGCTGGGCCGAGGTGGATCGGCTGACGGGCTCGACCCTCGTCGCCACCGTGATGTCCAATCTGGGGCTCGAAAAACATCTCGCCGGGCGGGGGATTACCATGGCGCGGACCCGGGTCGGGGACCGCTATGTGGTCGAGGCGATGCGCAAAGGCGGTTATGTGCTGGGCGGCGAACAATCGGGCCATATCGTGCTGGGCCAGCATGTGACCACGGGCGATGGCCTGTTGGCCGCCCTTCAGGTGCTTGATGCGCTGGTGGCGACCGGCAAACCCGCCTCCGAGATCTGCAGCGTGTTCAACCCGTATCCGCAGCTCTTGAAGAATGTGCGCTTCAACGGGACGTCCCGTCCGCTGGACGATGGTGCGGTCAAAAGCGCGATCCGCTCGGGCGAGGCGCGGCTGAACGGAACCGGCAGGCTGGTCATCCGCCCCTCGGGCACCGAACCCTTGATCCGGGTCATGGGAGAGGCGGAAGACCCGAGGCTGCTCGAAGATGTGGTCGACACGATCTGCGCCGCGGTTGAGGAGGTCGCCGGCTGATCACACCGCTCACCCCTGCGCGTGGCCTCCGCGCCGCAATCCGACGAGACCCTGGCTGAGTACGAGCCCGCAGACCGTCAAGCCGAGCGCGATGCCAAGCTGGGGCGGCAGGTCCTCACCCAGAAGAAAAACGCCAAAAAACACTGCCCAAAGCGGCACCTGAAAGTTCACCGTGCTCAGGAAGCTCGGACCAGCCGAGGCCACGATAGAGAGCAGCATAACCAAGGCCAGCGCGGTGGGGATCAGGCCCAGATAGGCCGTCGCCAGAACGCCGGGCAGCGATGTGGGCATGGCCGGGACGCCCTCGACGGCAAGCGCGATGGGCGCGGCGATGACACTTCCCAAAATCAATCCTGCCGCCGCAAACCGTATCAAACCAAGTTGGGGCGCGCGCTTTGCGATGATCGCCCCGGAGGCCCGGCAAATCGCCGCGACCACGCAGGAAAGCTGCGCAAGGATGACGGTCGGGCCCTCGATCGGCCGGAACAGCGCATCGGTCCCCAGCAAGACGACGATGCCGATAAAACCCAATCCAAAGCCGATGCTCCGACGCCAGGTCATCCGCTCGCCCGGCACCAGAAAATGGGCCATGGGGAGCACAAAGAGCGGCACGCTGGATACCACGACGCCGGCAAAGGAGCTGTCGACATGGCGCTGGGCAAAGCTCAACAGGGTAAAGGGCAGCGCATTGGTGGCCAGAGCCGAGCCTAGGGCGAACAGCCAGAACCCCCTTTCCTTGCGCGTGTGAAAGCCCGGCAACCGTTCGCGCCGGATGATCAGGAGCATGACCAGCACGCCCGCCCCGATGATCAGGCGCAGCGCGGCCAGGGTCAGGACATCGAACTCGGACGTCGCGATCTCGGTCGCCATGAAGCTCGCGCCCCATATCAAGCCGAGGCAGCAGAGCAGAATCCAGTCGCGCGATGTTGCTTTCATAGAACCAGATCGGGGGGTCATCGAGGAGCGGTTCATCAGATCTTGCACGCGCAAACCGCTCTGACAACGGGCGAAATGCGCACGGTTTGTCGGGCACTGCGCCGGTGCTGCTCGATCAACCCCGGGCGTGACCACCGCGGCGCAGGCCCACCACTCCTTGCGCGATGGCCAGACCCCCAAAGATCAGCGCCAATGCGATGCCGAGCCGCCCCGGCGGGGATTCGCCGAGGATCACCACGCCAAAGGCAACGGCCCAGACGGGAATGATGTAGTTGACCATGCTCAGAAAACTCGGCCCCGCCGACACGATCACGATCAGCAACATAACCTGTGCCAGGGCGGTTGGTACGATCCCCATATAGGCCAATGCGATGATCCCCGTGGCGGAGGGCATTTCCGGCAGACCCTCGTGCAACAGCGCGTTGGGCAGCGAGATCATGGCCGCGAGGAGCAGGGCGGCGGCGCCAAAGCGGATCAGGCCAAGCTGGGGGGCGAGCTTTGAGATGATGCTGCCCATTGCATAGCAAAAGGCCGTCCCGACACAGGCAAGCTGGGCCAGGAGCATGGCACTTTGCCCGCTGAACTCGCGCCAGGCATCGAAGCCCAGCAACACCACAATCCCCGAGAAACCGAGCATGAAACCAATCGTCCGGCGCCACGTCATGCGCTCGCCCGGAACAAACAGATGTGCCATCGGCAGAACGAACAGCGGCATGCTCGCCACCGAAACCCCGGCAAAGGAGCTGTCGACGGTGCGCTGAGCAAAACTCAACAGGGTGAAGGGAAACGCGTTCGTCGCGAGTGCCGCGCCCAGGGCAAACAGCCAGAAACGCCGCTCGACAGGGGTGGTGAAGCCCGGAAGCCATTCTCCCCGTGCCGCCAGGACCATCAAGAGCACAAGCGACCCGATGCTAAGGCGCAATGCGGCGAGCATCAGCACGTCGAAATCGGCCGTGGCAATGTCGGTTGCCATGAAGCTCGAGCCCCAGATGAGGCCGAGGCCGAACAGCATGGTCCAGTCGCGCGGGGAGGCTTTCATGAGAGGGCTCGAAGTCTTCGTTGCCAAAGGCCTGACACGATTGGAGCTGATTTGCAACCGATCCGTCCCATGGCGCGGCGGATCGGAAACCGGGTTTCGCATCGGCGCGGGACGGGGCCGCTAATTTTGTGCCAGACACATTTTTTCGATTGATCGCGGGTGTCTGTCGCCTTACCTCGGCGGTGGGTCAGTCGCCGGGTATGGGCGAGCGGCGGCCGGCTCAGCGATCTCGCCCTGACGATGGAGCGCGTCCCATGACGTTCCCTGAAAAGCCGCAGGTGCGCCCTGCGCGGCCGGAATTTTCGTCTGGTCCTTGTCCAAAACATCCTCAATGGTCGCCTGAACGGGTAGCAGCCAAAGCCTGGCTGGGCCGCTCGCACCGCGCAAGAGGTCCCAAAGCGCAGATCAAGGAAGCCATCGACCGGATGGCCGAAATGCTGCGTCTGCCAGAGGGATACCGCGTCGGTATCGTGCCTGCCTCCGATACCGGCGCTTTCGAGATGGCCATGTGGTCGATGCTGGGCGTGCGGCCCGTCGATATGCTGGTCTGGGAAAGCTTTGGCGCCGGCTGGGCATCGGACGCGACCAAACAGTTGAAACTCGAAGACTGCCGTGTGCTGGAGGCCGATTACGGTGCGTTGCCCGATCTGGGCGCTGTCCGCCCCGGCGCGGATATCTGTTTCACCTGGAATGGCACAACCTCGGGCGCCCGCGTGCCGAATGCGGACTGGATCCCGGCCGATCGAGCTGGCCTGACCTTTTGCGATGCAACCTCGGCTGTGTTTGCACAGGATCTGGACTGGACGAAACTCGATGTGACGAGTTTCTCCTGGCAGAAGGTCATGGGCGGCGAGGCAGCCCATGGCGTGCTGGTTCTGAGCCCGCGGGCGATAGAACGGTTGGAGACCTATACCCCGGATCGCCCGCTGCCGAAGATCTTTCGTCTGACCAAGGCTGGCAAGCTGATCGACGGAGTCTTTACCGGGGCCACCATCAACACGCCCTCGATGTGGGCCGTGGCCGACTTCATCGATGCGCTGGATTGGGCCGATGACGTCGGTGGACAGGCCGGTTTGCAGGCGCGTGCGGATGCAAACTTCGCAGCGCTGCAGGGCTGGGTCGACCAGGCTGACTGGATCGCGAATCTGGTGACAGATCATGGCGCCCGCTCCAATACTTCGGTCTGTTTGCGTGTGACCGATCCGAAAATCGACCCCGGCCTGACCAAGGCCATTGTGGGGTTGCTGGACGACGAGGGCGTTGCCTATGACATCGGTTCTCATCGTGATGCGCCTGCAGGGCTCAGAATCTGGTGCGGGGCGACCGTAGACGTGGCGGATGTCGTTGCGCTGACCGAGTGGCTCGACTGGGCCTATGCCGCGGTACGCGCCGATCTGGCGGCCGCCTGAACTGGAAACCAAGGTTCGACAAAGCCACCCCCTCCCTCCACCCGCCCACCCGCGGGAGGCGGTGGCTTTGTCTGATAATGATGGAGGCCGATGTGCCTAAAGTGCTGATATCAGATAAACTTTCCGAGCAGGCGGTGCAGATCTTTCGCGACCGCGGGCTCGAGGTGGATTTCGAGCCGGATCTGGGTAAAGACCCGGAAAAGCTGACAGCCGTGATTGGCCGGTATGATGGGCTTGCCGTGCGCTCCGCGACCAAAGCGACGGCGGAGATTCTGGCGGCAGCGGACAATCTCAAGGTCATTGGCCGCGCCGGGATCGGGGTCGACAATATAGACATCGCGGCCGCCTCTGCCAGGGGGATCGTGGTGATGAACACGCCTTTTGGCAACTCGATCACCACGGCGGAGCACGCCATCGCGATGATGTTTGCGGTGGCGCGGCAGATCCCGGCGGCCAATGCCTCGACCCATGCCGGGAAATGGGAGAAGTCCGCCTTTATGGGGGTCGAGATCACGGGCAAGACCCTGGGTGTGATCGGCTGTGGCAATATCGGCTCGGTCGTGGCGAGCCGGGCGATCGGGCTCAAGATGAAGGTGATTGCCTATGATCCCTTCCTCAGCGCCGACCGCGCCACCGAACTGGGTGTCGAGAAGATCGAGGCGGTCGAGGACCTGCTTGCCCGGGCGGATTTCGTCACACTGCATCTGCCAAAAACCGAGAAGACCGCCGGCATTCTAAACGCCAGTCGCATCGCGGCAATGAAGCCCGGTGCACGGCTGATCAACTGCGCCCGTGGCGGGCTGGTAGACGAGGCGGCGCTGGCTGAGGCGCTGAAAGCGGGACGGCTAGCCGGAGCGGCCTTTGATGTATTCGAAACGGAACCGGCAAAGGAGAATCCGCTCTTCGGCCTGCCCAATGTGGTGGTTACGCCGCATCTGGGGGCGGCAACCAGCGAGGCACAGGAAAACGTTGCCCTGCAGGTCGCCGAGCAGATGGCGGATTATCTGATCAACGGGGCGATTTCCAATGCCATCAACGCCCCTTCGATCACCGCCGAAGAGGCCCCCATCCTGAAACCATGGGTACGGGTGGCCGAGGTTCTTGGTGCTTTTGCCGGCCAGCTCACCGAAGAGGCGATAGATGAGATCGAGATCGAGTTTGTCGGCCACGTGGCCGAGTTGAACCTCAAGCCGCTGACCGCCACGCTGGCTGCGAGTCTGTTGATCCCGCAAATGGGAGAGGGCGGGGTCAACATGGTTTCTGCCCCGTTGGTCGCCAAGGAGCGAGGGATCCAGATTGTCGAGACCCGCAAGGATGCCCAAGGCGCCTATGGATCTTACATCCGGCTGGCCGTTCATACTGGTGACAATATCCGCTCGGTCGCGGGCACCGTCTTTTCGGATGGGCGACCAAGGTTTATCCAGATCAAGGGCATCGGGATGGAGGCGGAGCCGCAGCCCAACATGCTCTACACGGTCAACACCGACGAGCCGGGCTATATCGGCGCCCTCGGGATGAAGACCGGGGATCTTGGCATCAACATCTCGACCTTTAATCTCGGACGCTCGGAAAAGGGTGGCGAAGCGATCACCCTGATGGGGGTCGACGGCCCGCTGAATGGCGACCTGTTGGCCGAGATCGCGGCATTGCCCCAAGTGCAGGAGGCCAAAGCGCTGGTTTTCTAGCCAGCATCAGGGGCCGTCGTCGGCAGGCTGTCTGTGGAGAGCTAGCCGGGACCGCAGCGAGCGCGATGGAGCTGGATCTGGGTGCGTGCAAAACCGTGGTCGACCTGGCTGGTCGGGATGCTGGGGGTTTCGGCCAGTATCCCCTCGAGTGCCCCGGCGATCTGGTCGGCGGGGCCGCAATCTTGACCATGCCAGGTTTCGAAGTAGAGCCTGTAGCCGCCGATCTTGAGGATCATATCGCGCCGTTGCCCTTCGCGTGGCAGGGTATCGGCGAGCGTTAGCGCGGTACGAATCTCGTCGCGGGCGGCATCGAGGTCCATGACCGGGCCGTCACTTGCGAGGATTCTTGCCCGGAAAAGTGCCAGATCCGCCTTTGGGATCGTGCCATAGGTTTCATCCTCCAGATCGCGCGCGATCTCAAGGGCGTGTCCCGTCTCGCCATAGAGCAAGAGCTCGTTCGCCAGGGTCTGTTTCTCGAAGGGTGTGAAATAGCCCGGGCGCTCTCGCCAGAATGTGTGGAGCTCACGCGAGAGGCGTTCGCGACGCCCTCGCTTGGCCTCGGTCAGCGCGTCGGCCTCAACGGCCTTGCCGGTGGCATAGAGGATATAGAGGCGCCCGTTCAGGTCCTGCACCTCGTTCATCTTGCGCTGGGCGTCGGCGATGGCGGCGGCTTCCTGGCGCGCGCCGCGCAGCCATAGCTGATCGTAGAGGCCCAGCATCACGCTCATGATCCCGAGCAGAACCGCAAGGTTTTTTGCGCGGTCGATCCAGCCTCCCTTGTTTTCGAGTTTCGAAAGCCTGTCTTCGATGGATTTCATGGGAGTGTTGTCGGTCATCGGCGCGATAAAATCTTCATCAGGGGTAAAAGGGGTGCCCAGTCTACACCACGGTCCGAATTTGATGTATCCCGGATCCGACCCAGATCATCAGACGCAAGCCATCGGGAGAGAGCCAGTGTCAGACACGCCAATCATCGCGCAAAAAGCCCCCTTTCCGGTCGAGGTGACCGAGGGTAAAACCTATTTCTGGTGCGCCTGCGGGAGGTCGTCGCGACAGCCGTTTTGCGATGGCAGCCACAAGGAGACCGGGCTCGAGCCGGTCAGGTACACCGCGAAAAAGGACGGGAAGGTTTTTTTCTGTGGCTGCAAGGCATCCGAGAAGTTGCCGCTGTGCGATGGCACGCATTCAAAGCTTTAGACCGGGTGCCACCCAGTGGCCCTGATCACCGGGATGGACGGCGCCACCGCGACGCTGCTCGCGGCAGTTGTCGCCTTGCTGGGGGTTGTTTTCGGCCAAGTCTATTCCGCCTGGGGAGCAGCGAAACGCAGCCGGATCGAGTTTGAACTCGCCCGGGTGGAAGCTCAGATCCGCACGTTCTGGGGACCGCTCGACACACTCGCCCATCAAGTCCTGACAGTGCATGCGACCCGAGAGGCCATGATCCGCGATCTCGAAGCCTTTGGCCGCCTGCATACCAGATCCGAAGGCGCAGTCGAGGCGGCGTTGGACTACACCGATCCTGTCGCCGTCGCTGCGCTGGCCGAGGATCCGCTCCACAAAGTCAACTATCATGTTTGGCAGAAGTTCTTTCTGCCACTGCATATCGAGATCCAGACCGTCATCAAGGAACACCGCGATCAGATCGAAGGGCCGCTGCCCGAGAGTTTCAAGGTCTATCTCCAGCATTCGATTGGCGAGCAGATGCGTTATAGCCTGCGCGAGGATCACGAAGGCGTCGAAACCTTTGGCGTCACCGGCGTGCGCTGGCCCGACGCCTTTGTGACCGATGTGGATGCGGGCCTGAAAACGGCGCGCCATGTGCAACGCGCGCTGCTTGATCGCCTGCGCTGAGGCCCAGCGTCGCAACCAGGCGAACACGGTCTTTGACCTCCCCGCCAATCCGTCTATAAGCCTCCGCGGTTTTGGCGGGAGAGTCCGATGGCAAATGTGGTCGTGGTTGGTGCCCAGTGGGGCGACGAGGGCAAGGGCAAGATCGTCGACTGGCTGAGCGCTGTTTTGCGTAACTCCAGTTAGTAACTGGAAAAAAGAAATGTTGCTTGCTGTGCTTTATTATCACCATCATTTTGTTAAGTGAATTGTCTTTTAGTACTGGATTAAATAAAGCAAGTATCTATGACGCTAACAGGAGTAAGGCAATAGATGTTGTCA
>JBCCHW010000140.1:0-9692 GCA_039028555.1 Pseudomonadota bacterium
CGGAAAACGAGGACACGCCTGGGGTCGATCGGTACCTCTTCGCCGGTCTTTGGGTTGCGCCCGACGCGCGCGCCCTTGTCGCGCAGAGCAAAGGTGCCAAACGAGGAAATCTTGACATTGTCGCCCGAGACAAGCGCATCCGCGATGCGATCCAGGATCGTCTCCACAAGCTCGGACGACTCGTTTCGAGACAATCCGATTTCGCGATATACGGCTTCACTCAGATCCGAGCGGGTCAGCGTTTTCCCCGACATGATCAAAACTCCCTGTCAAACCATTCTGGCGGCCTATAAATTTTCGTGGCCACAAGCTTAACGGGCTTCTGGAAAACGAGTCAATGTCAATGACTTGGCAGACTTACCGAAAGCAGAGTATTGCGCAGCGCAACATGCCTCACTACCAGCGCAGAAGGGCCGATCCCCAGGCCAGACCCCCGCCGATTCCCTCCATCAGGATCAAATCGCCCGGTTTGATGCGCCCCTCGCCGACCGCTATTGCAAGTGCGAGGGGAATCGATGCCGCCGAGGTATTGCCGTGATTCTGTACGGTGACCACCACGCGGTCCATGGGAATCCCGGCTTTTCGTGCGGTGCCTTCGATGATTCTGAGGTTCGCCTGATGGGGTACCATCCAGTCGATATCTGCACCCCGGACGCCGACTTTCTCCATCACTTCCTCGGCCACGGCGGCCAGTTTGTGGACTGCGTGGCGGAACACCTCCCTGCCCTCCATCCGGACATGGCCGGTGGTCTGGGTCTCGGAGGGGCCGCCATCGACATAGAGGATTTCGTTATGGCTGCCGTCGGAATGCAGGCAGGTGCCCAGGATCCCGCGGTCGCTGATCTTGCCCGCCCCGTCGGCTGCATCAAGGATCACCGCACCCGCCCCGTCGCCGAACAGGACGCAAGTGGCCCGGTCGTCCCAGTTGAGGATGCGCGAGAATGTCTCGGCCCCGATCACCATCACCCGCTTTGCCATGCCGCTGAGGATCAGCCCGTTGGCATTGGCGAGCGCGAACATGAAACCCGCGCACACGGCCTGGAGGTCGAACGCATAGCCGCCGGTCATGCCGATGGCGTGCTGCACCCGGGTCGCGGTCGAGGGAAAGGTCTGGTCCGGCGTGGTGGTGGCGACAATCAGCGCATCGAGGCTGTCGGCGGGTACGCCCGCACTGGCGAGCGCCTGGCGGGCGGCGTGGATGGCGAGGTCGGAGGTCTTCTCTCCCTCGGCCGCGATATGGCGCTGGCGGATCCCCGAACGCGCGGCGATCCATTCGTCGGACGTGTCAACACGCGCGGAGAGTTCGTCATTGGTGACGACCCGCTCGGGCAGGAAATGGCCGCAGCCGATAGCCTCTGCCCGGATGATACTCATGGTGCCCGCCTCTCTGCGCCGTCCGTGGAGGCGTTACTCTTTCGATCAATGTTCAGTTTCGCAAGCTGTGATGCGAGATGGTCGGGGAAATTCCGCTCGGCCATGCGGGCGGCGAGGTTGATCGCCACGGAAAACCCCAGCGCATCGGTGCCGCCATGGCTTTTGACCACATTGCCGCCCAGCCCCAGGAAAACGCCGCCATTGACCCGGCGCGGGTCGATGCGCTTGCGCAGCCGCTCCAGCGAGGTGATCGCGAAGAGATATCCCAGCCGCGAGAGCCAGGTGTGCTTGAAGGCCCGTTTCAGCGCGTCGCGGATAAACCGCGCCGTCGCCTCGCCGGTTTTCAGCGCGATATTGCCTGCATAGCCATCGGTCACCACCACATCGACCCGGCCGGTGGGGATATGTGTGCCCTCGACAAAGCCGATATAGGAAAAGCCCGCCTCGGGATGGGTCGCGATGCTCTGGATTACATCGGCGGCTTCGGCCAGATTGGCGGGGCCCTTGTTGGCCTCGGTCCCGACATTGAGAAGGCCGACGCGAGGGGTTTCGAGCGTGAGGCTGATCTTGGCATATTCCGCGCCCATCACGGCGTATTGCGACAGGTTCTGCGCATCGGCCCGGATATCGGCGCCCACATCCAGCATGGTGGTATAGCCGCAGGGATGGTCCGAGGGCCAGTGGATCGCAATCGCCGGGCGCTCGACCCCCGGGGCCTTGCGCAGCAACAGGATCGACATGGCAAGCAGGGCGCCGGTATTGCCGGCCGAGACGGCGGCGCCCGCCTCGCCCTCGGCCACCGATTGCAGGCAGCGCCACATCGAGCTGTTGCGCCCGCGGCGCAGCGCGTGGCTGGGCTGTTGGTCCATGGGGACATTGTCGGGCGCGTGGCGGATCTCGACCGCGTCGGCGAGCAGGGGGGATTTTGCGACCAGCGGCTTGAGCACCGCCTCGTCGCCATGGAGCAGAAAAAAGAGCTCCGCATTTACCTTGAGCGCGCGCACGAGGCCCCCGATCACAGGGGCCGGGCCGATATCGCCTCCCATACCATCAATGGACAGGACGAGGCGCTTTGTCATGTTACCCTGGTCTGCGTTCTAAGGCGCTGTTTTCTGGGGCGCATATCATGAGGGGCCGGGGGCCCCACCCTTATGCCGCGTCGTCGTCGAGATCGATCTCGTCCGCCTGGGCGATCACCTCGCGGTCGCGGTAATAGCCGCAGGCGCCGCAGACATGGTGCGGCAGTTTCAGTTCGCCGCAGTTCGGGCATTCGTTGGACGACACGGCCCTCAGCGCGTCATGCGCGCGGCGCATGTTGCGTTTTGACCGTGTGACCCGGTTCTGTTGAACAGCCATTGTTCTATCCTTTACAGCGCTCCGGTACCTTTTTGAGGCCGGAATTTCGGGGCTGACTTGCGACCGTCGGGCCGGCCGGTGCCGGGCCGTCTGGCGTCACATCACAGCGCGTGGAATCGAGACGCGGAAAATACTCCGATTTGACTGAAGGGCAAGAGGTTTTTCCGCCCTTGTGTCATTCCGATGACGAATGCGCGCCGCGCACCGGTTACTTGGCATCGCCGAGCTTGGCGCGCAAGGCCGCGAGTTTGGCAAAGGGGCGGGCATCTTCGTCGGTCATGGGTGCCACCCCAGGCTCGGCAAAGACCGCCGTCTCGAGCGCGGCGCCCTCAACCCGCGGATAGGGGTCGAGTGCCAGGGCGAGGCTTTCGAGCATCAGGCCTGCAAGGTCGATCTCGTCGCCCAGCGGATCCGGGCCGTCGTCGTCGTCATCCGCGCCGACGGGGATGTCGATATCGGTCTGCGGCTCGAGGCCGGGCAGGTAGCGGCGGTCGACTGTTTCCTCGATATATTGCGTGACGGGCGAAAGGGTTACGACGCATTCCTGAACGACGATTGCGGTCAGGTTGGCGGTCACCTCCCAGCCTTCCTCGCCCCAGGGGGCGATCGCGCCGCGGAATCCGAGCTCGTTGAGCGCCACGAGACCCAGAAAGGTGGCGGTGCGGGCGCACTCGTCTTCGCTCAGCACGATCTCGAAGGCGGTCGGCGCCGCGCGATCGAGCCGGGCGACGGGCTGGGCCCGGTGAACCGGCGGGCGCGCAATCTCGGGGGCTGGTTGTGCCATGGCATCGACTCCCATCCTGGCAGGCGGGATACAGCTGCATCCCTGCATCTTGAACTTAAACCATTTGCGGGTTAGGGGAAACTCTCGGATTGTTGGGAGGGGCGCGATGCGCAGCATGGCAAAAATCTCGGTTTCGGCGATGGTCCTGATGGGCCTTGCAGCCTGTGAGCCGACGGTCAGAAACCACGGTTTCGCCCCGGATCCCGAACTGGTCGAGACGATCAATGCGGGCAGCGACACCCGCGGCTCGGTCCGGCGCAAGATCGGCCGCCCCGGCCTGGACGGTGTGTTTACCAATGACGGCTGGTACTATATCGCCAGCACGGTCGAGCATCTGACCTATCATGCGCCCAAGGTGGTCGACCGGCGCATCGTCGCGATCACCTTTGACCAGAACGATGTGGTGGCCACGGTCAACACGTACGGGCTGTCAGATGGCAAGCTGATCGACCTGCAGACGCGCACCACGCCGACGGCCGGGCGCGAGCTTGGGATCCTCGAACAGGCGCTGGGCAATATCGGCCTCGATATCGGCGGTCTGACGGGCGACAACTAGGTCGCGGTCGGCAGGCCCTTCCCGGCGCGGGCGTCAGTTGCGCCGCATGAGCCACAAGACGGCAATCGCCGCAATGGCGACGGCGGGGAAGACCGCCAACAGCACCGCATGCCAGCCGATGCCCGTCAACAGCGCGCCCGAGGCCGCCGAGCCGATGGTGACGGTGCCAAAGACCAGAAAGTCATTGACCCCCTGAACCTTTGCCCGTTCCTCGGGCCGGTGAGCGCTGGCCAGCATGCTGGTCGCGCCGATAAAGCCAAAGTTCCAGCCGATCCCGACAATGGCGAGCGCACCGGCGAAATGGACCATGTCGATGCCCGCCAGCGCGAAACACGCGGCGATGGCCAGGAGGCCGAGCCCGGTCATGATGATCCGCGGCGCGCCAAAGCGCGCAATCAGCGGCCCGGTGAAAAAGCTGGGGATATACATCGCCAGCACATGGATGCGCACCACCTCGGCCGCATCTCCGGTGCCAAAACCACAGATGATCATCGCCAGCGGGGTCGAGGTCATGACCAGGTTCATCAGCGCATAGGTGATCATCGCGCACAGCATCGCGACGGGCACGCGCGGGTCGGCCAGGATCTCGCGCCAGGGCCGCCCCGCGCGGGTACCCTTTGGCGGGCGCGGCTGGATGGGTATGTCGAGCAACAGCATGGGCAGAACGCCCACCAGGTTGAGGAAGATCAGGAACACATAAGCCCCGGCAAAGGGCACGGGCTCGAGCGCGCCACCGAACAGCTGGACAAACTCCGGGCCCAGAATGGCCGCCATCAGGCCCCCGGCCATCACCCACGAGATCGCCTTTGGCCGGAACGAGTCCGAGGCGAGATCGGCGGCGGCAAAGCGGTAAAAATTGTGCGCGGCCATATAGATGCCGGTGACGAGCGACCCGGTCAGAAACAACGCAAAGCTGCCCTGGACCAGCGCCAGCGCGCACAGCCCGCCACCCGCCGCCCCCGCCACCGCGCCCAGCACAAAACCCGTGCGCCGGCCCCAGCGCCCCATGATCCAGCTCATCACCGGGGCCGCGAACATCGAGCCGAGCACGATCATGGTGATCGGCACGGTGGCAAGGGCGGGATTGGGGGCCAGATGATTGCCCGCCAGCCCGCCCAGGATGAAATGCACCGGCATCTGCGCGCCCAGCACCGATTGCGCCCAGATCAACAGCACCACGGCCCGCTTGGCGCGGCTGTCATCTGTGAGGGACTCGGGGAGCGTTGTGGTCGACATGGCGCGGAGCATAGGAGCCGGGTCACCCCATGGCAATCACAGTAAATCTGCGTGGTATCCCGGCCCGTTAGCCGGTGACTGGCGCGCGTCCGCACATCAGAGCGGGGCGACTCGGCCTATTCGGCGGCGTTGAACCCGCTGATCAGCTGGCGCAGGCCGATCGCGGCCCCCAGCACGATCGCGCCCAGGACCAGCGGCGCGCTGAAGGCCAGCGTCGAGAACGCGGTCAGCCCCTGGCCGACTGAACAGCCCAGCGCCACGACGCCCCCGATGCCCATCAGCGCGCCCCCGGCGATCTGGCGCCCCAGCTCGTGCGGGTCGTCGCAGGCCTCCCAGCGGAAATGGCCCTGGATCAGCGCGCCCACGAGCGAGCCCAGCAACACCCCGGCGACCGAGCCGACGGCAAAGCTGAGCCCGCCCGCGCTGGCGGTCATCAGGTAAAAGATCGTCTCGCCGAGCGGCGCGGTAAAGCTGTGGGATTCGACCTGAACCGGGTCAAAGCTCTCGGCCGCCAACAGCGTGGTGCCGACCCAGCCCGACACGATGGCCAGCCCCGCCGCTGCGCCCCAGATCACATGCGACCGCGAGCGGCGAAACTCGCCATTACCCAGCGCCAGCGCCAGAAACACCGCCGCGATGGCGAGCGCGGGCAGGGTCGGCCCGACCCCCAGCCAGCCGCCCGCCAGATGCGCATAGCCCTGTGCCGCGTGATCCCAGGGATGGAGCTCGGCCGGGAAGGCAAAGATGCGCAGATAGGCGAGCGGGCCGCTGATGGTCATCGCCGCCGTCACCCCCATCACCACGACAATCACGAACGCGCGCAGGTCGCCCCCGCCCAGCCGCGCCAGCGCGCCAAAGCCGCAATTGCCGGCAATCGCCATGCCATAGCCGAACACAAGCCCCCCGGCGATGCTGGCCAGCGGATCCCAGCGGATGCGCGAATAGATCGTGGCGCCCAGATCGATCAGGCCCGCGCCCGCCAGGCCGAACGTGCCCGCAATCGCGATGCCGAGCGCCAGCGCCCACATGCGCAGGCCGCGCCGGTCATCGGCGTAGAGGGCGGCTTCAATGGCGCCGAGCGTGCAAAACCGGCCCATGCGGGCGGCGAGGCCCAATAAAATCCCGCCCGCTAGTCCGATCAATGCGGCGATCAGTGGTTCCGACAATTGCCAGGGTTTCCCTGTTCTGTGCGTTTCCTTCAGCTCTTCGTAGCACAGAACATGTCATAGACCACCTCGAGCATCTGGCGCGCCCTGTCGTCGCCCAGGCTGTAATAGATGGTTTTCCCGTCGCGGCGGGGATGCACCAGCCCCTCGAGCCGAAGGCGCGAGAGCTGTTGCGAGACAGCAGCCTGACGGGCCGAGAGGAGCTCTTCGAGCTCGGTCACCGATTTCTCGCCCGACACCAGATGGCACAGGATCATCAGCCGGCCTTCATGCGCGAGCGCTTTGAGGAAATTGGTCGCATGACGGGCATTCTCCATCATCTCGTCCATTTCCGCCTGGTCCATTCCGTCGTCGAAAGCCGGCAATCCCATGATCTGTCTCGTGCCCTGTCTCAAGCTGCTTGGCCAATCAAACCTGTGTCCGGGCTTGTTCGCGTTTGCGGGAACCGGTTGATCTGGAACGACTATAGCAGAAATTCAGATGCTTAATATCGAATATATGAAACTTTTCGTCGCGGCATGGGGATCTGGTCGAGCATGCCATCGAGCATGTCCCAGAACGCTTGCCTGCCGCCATAGCCCTCGTATCGGGCGATCTCGCGGTTGTTCTTGAAAAGGATAAAGGTCGGCGTGACGCGGGGGTTGGAGTCAAACAGCAGGTCGTCGGGCAGCGGATCGCCGATATCGATGCGGCGCAGCGGCGCCAGCTTTGCCTGGGGCGACTGGTCATAGACGACGCCGATTTCCTTGTCCCAGATCCGGCACCACGAGCACCAGTCAGCCTCGACGATCACCAGTTCCGCCGCGCGGGCGGGCAGGGCGGTGAGGATCAGAAAAACAATTGCCAGTCGTTTCATCGTGATGCCTTTGCTTGCGACGAGGCCCGCGGATGCGCCGCGGGGGCCTCGTTTCTACATTCCAAACCGCGTGCTGTCACATGACGAATCCGAGTGCGGCGCAGCGGTGAGTCGACTCAGACATCCTCGAAGATCACGATGAACTCCGCATAGCCTTCCTCCTCGAGCGCGTGGATCGGGATAAAGCGCAAGGATGCCGAGTTGATGCAATAGCGCAGCCCCGTATGCTCGCGCGGGCCGTCTTCGAAGACATGGCCCAGATGGCTGTCGCCGTGTTTCGAGCGCACTTCGGTGCGGATCATGCCAAAGGTCGCGTCGTGTTTCTCGACCACGTGATGGTCGACCACCGGGCGGGTAAAGCTGGGCCAGCCGCAATGGCTGTCGAACTTGTCGCGCGAGGAAAACAGCGGCTCGCCCGAGACGATGTCGACATAGAGCCCATGCTCCTTGTGGTCCCAGAACGCGTTGCGAAAGGCGCGCTCGGTGCCGGATTCCTGGGTTACATGGTGCTGTTCGGGGGTCAGTTTTGCCAGCGCTTCGGGGGTTTTCGAATAGGATTTAGTCATCGCCGCCTCGATCTTGCAGATTGGTGCCTGGTCCCAATATAGGCGCCCTGCACGCGGAACCCATCCCCTGACACATTTTGGGCCGCCGGCTCAGCGCAGGGCCGTGCGGGCGAAAAAGAGCCGGGTCTCGCCGCTCATCGGGCCGAAATGCCTTTCGTAGATCGGGATGATGTCGCCGCTGAGATAGAGCTGGCTGAGCGCCTCGTCGACCAGCAGCGCGAGATCAGGATCGTCGCGGCTGAGGCCCAGCGCGATCGGCTCGTAGGTCAGCGCTGTGGGCGAGACCACGATGGGCGCCCCGCCCGCGCCAAGGCCCCGCAGAATCCCGTGCGAAGCGAAATAGGCGGCGATTGCGCCGCTGCTCAACGCCTCGATCGCTGCGAGATGGGTGTCAAAGACGTCGATCTGGATATCGGTCGTCTGCGCGAGGATGGCCTCGTCGAGAAAGGTTTCGGTGGTGGTGTTCTCGAGCACGCCGATTGTCTGGCCCGCAAGCGCGTCCGAGGTGGCGAGATCGGCAATGGGCAGGCTTTGCGCCGTGAGTGCGGCGATGTCGGGGCCGGCGCTGCCCGCGACGGCAAAGGCCACGCCGTCAATGAAGATCGGGATCGAGAACCCCATGAAATAGCGCCGCTCGAGCGTGACGCTGGTGGCGCCGCACAGGATGTCGATCTCGCCAGAGGTCAGCAGATCAAACCGGGTGCCCGCCGTCGCCTCGACAAGGTCCGCATCCACCCGGTCGGTATCGTAGACATCGACCAGATGCTCGACGACCTCGACGCAAAGATCGACGCTGTAGCCATTGAGCCGGCCGCCCTGAAGGCCGGAAAAGGGCGGGGCATCGGTGCGATAGCCAAACGCGATCTGGTCGGGTGCTGGCGCGGCATCGCCGGTTTCCTGTGCCGCCGCCGGCAGGAACGGCCCAAGGCCGACAAGTGCCGCGGCGATGTATCGATGACTATGCGAACCTGTTTTCATGTGCCCCTTGCCTGGCATGCCTGATCACCGAAAGGCTGCCTCAGAGGGCGGCGGAAATCAATCCACCGCCGCGGGTCGCCCGGGTCTGTGGTGTTGGTCCTGCAGTGCTGGATCTGCGGTGAGGGATCCCGGATCAGTTGATCTGGTTGTGCGGCACCTTTTTGCGCAACCGGGCGCACAGAATACCGGGAATGCTTGCATCCGTGCGGATGTTCGCCTCGGAGATGCTGGCATAGACGTCGTGCTGCTCGTTCACCAGATAGGTCTCGCGCCAAAGCACGTCGCATTGATCGAAATCGTTCAGAATGTCTTGGGTCAGGAAATGCGGCTCGGTGATGGTCGGGCGGTGGTCAACCTCGACGATCAACAGAATGTCGCCGCCGGGCGCCAGCACGCGTTGCGCCTCGCCGACCGCGTTGGCGACATTCTCGACATGGTCCAGCGCGTTGAACAGCGAGACCACATCGAACCTGCCGTCATCAAAGGGCAGGGATTCGGCCCCGGCGCGGACATATTTCATGGATTGCGCGGATTTGTTCAGTTTCTGATAGCGATCGCCCAGCGGGTCGACGCCGATCCGCTCCTTGGCATTGTCGGCCCATTCGAGGCTGCCGAGCGGGCCGCAGCCGATATCAAGCATGGTCTTGCCCGCGAAGTCATCTTTGCTGAGGCTATAGAGATCGGTGAAGAACTCCTGATAGTGCCCATTGTAGAACTTGCCGTTCGACTTTCGCAGCACGTTCTTCCAATAGGTAATCTCCATCTCTTCCTTGATCATCGTCTGGACGGATTTTGGTGAATAAACTAAAATACCGCCGAC
>JBCCHW010000141.1:0-9638 GCA_039028555.1 Pseudomonadota bacterium
ATGTGGTTGGTATGGGCATAGTTCGAGACCGGGTCCATGTAATGCCGGGTCAGATACTCGGTCACGGCTTCGCGCGGTTGATCGACCCCCAGGATCTCGGTCGGGGTGACGAGGTTGCCGTCCGAGACGACGGTGATCTCGAAACTGCCGAGATGGAACTTGTACCACCCGCCGTTTTGCGTCGCATCCGGTGCGGTGGGCAGCGCAAGCGCGCGGTGCGTGATCAGCGCGGGCGCCGCGAGGCCGGATGCGAGGAACAGGCGTCGGTTGATCGTTGGCATCACTCGAACTCCATTTGTTCATAGACCCGGCCCGCGTTTCTCGTCGCCAGTTCGTCAAAGGTGTCGAGATGGGCAAACGGCGCCTGGTCGACATAATAGGCGGTCGCCAGATCGCCGCCCGCATCCAGATGTTCACGGATCTTTCCGCGCAGGTGCACGAGGTAATCCCTCGTGTAGCGCCGGACCTGATCCATATTGGTGGGATGCCCGTGCCCGGGGATGACATAGACGGCGCCCAGCGCCTCGAACCCGGTCTCCCATGTCTCGAGCCAGCCGGCGGTGTCGGTGTCGTCGAAGATCGGCAGCAGGCGTTCGTGGAAAGCCATGTCGCCGGCGATCACCAGCTTTTGGTCGGGAAGCCAGACCTGGATATCGCCTGGGGAATGCGCGGGGCCCAGATGGAGAACCTCGATACGCATGTCGCCCAGCGTGATCTCGTGGCGCTCGTCAAAGGTCTGGGTCGGCAGCGCGACATCGGTGCCGGCGGCCTTGTCGGCGTTTATCGCCTGCATGCGGTCGAGGATGTCATAGCCGCGTGCCTCGAACGCCTCTGCCGCATCGACATGGGCAAGAATGGGAACCCCTTGCGCGGCCCAATAGCTGTTGCCGAGCATGGCGTGGCCCTGCCCGTTCTCGTTGATCACCAGAACGACCGGCTGATCGGTGATCTGCTTGATCTCGTCGTGCAGAGCCTCGGCCAGAACGGCGGCACCCCCGCCATTGACCACGACCACGCCCTGATCGCTGACGATGAAGCTGAGGTTGTTGTTATGCCCGCTGTTGTCATAAGTGGGCGGTGCGGTCGCCCCGATCGCGGACCACACATTGGGGATCACCTCGACCGGTTTGCTGTACAGCGCCGATCCCGGATACTGGTCGGGAATGGCCTGATCCGCACCGATCTCGGTGGCGATCAGTCCAGCGGCGAGGGCGAGCGTGAGGCGGAACATGGGGCAGGCTCCCTGAACATATTCAAACAATAGTATATATAATTTCCGGCCGGGCAACAGCTTTGCCATTCCATGCGCGCCAAAGGGCCAAGATGTCTTGTCCGCGACCCGGTCGATATGGCTAAGCTGTACAGATGCGACGCCGTCAGCCCGACCCGATCGAGATTCTGTTCCTGGTCACGCCCCATTTCAACCTGGCGAGCACCATGGCCTTTCTCGATCCGTTCCGGGTTGCGAACTATCTGGGCGGGCGGGTTCACTTCACCTGGCGCATGGCAGCCGAGCAGGGCGGGATGTGCCGCGCCAGCAACGGGCTCGCGATCGAGGTAGAGCCGCTCGACGCCGTGAAACGCAGCCTCCCGCGCCTTGCCGTCGTGACCAGCAGCTGGACGCCGGAGGCCTTTGCCAGCGCGCCCCTGCTCGCCCTGATCCGGCGATGGTCGCGATCGGGTTGCTATCTGGGAGGCATCGACACGGGGGCCTTTATCCTGGCCGAGGCGGGATTGCTGAACGCGCGGCGCGCGACCGTGCACTACGAACATATCGATGCGTTCGGAGAGCGCTTTCCCGATGTCGATCTGTGTGAGGATCTGTTTGTTGAGGAGGATGGGCTGGGAACCTGTTGCGGCGGGGCGGCTTCGATGGACTTCGCGCTGGCCCTCTTGCGCGAGCTTGCGGGGGATGCGCTGGCCAATGATTGCGCCAAGTATCTCTTTCATACGACCGTTCGAGGGCCCGGCACCCATCAGACGGACCCCCATCTTGAACCGCTGGGCAACACCGCGCCGCCAAAGGTGCGCCGGGCCATCGAGATCATGGAACGTCATCTCGAGACCCCGATCAGCATTGCCGAGGTATGCCGACAGACCGATATCTCACAGCGTCAGTTGCACCGGCTGTTCCAGGCCTGTGTCCGCACCAGCCCGCAGCTCTACTATCGCGATATCCGGCTGGACCGCGCCCGCGGGCTGGTCACCCAGACCGAGTTGGCGATGTCCGAAGTGGCGCTGGCGTCGGGATTTGCAAACCAGGTGCATTTCAGCCGGGCCTATCGCGCGCGCTTTGGCATCCCGCCCAGCCGCGACCGGATCGAGGGGCGCGTTCCCTTTGAGTTTCGCGCCTGGCCGATGCATCGCAAGGCGCCCGAGACGGCTGATTGAGATAAATTCATGTCTGATGGCATGAGGTTGCCGCGACCCATTCTGCCGGATCATCGGGCCAGGTCCTGCTGATAGCCAGATGATGCAAGGGAGCATGGAACGATGACCGAAATGCCCTCGAAATCGCAGTTCGCCGCCATCGGGCAGGGATACTCTGCCGATGCGGGGCGCTCGCTCTCGCTCAAGGCCGACGCCTATACGCGGCCCGAATGGTTCGAGGCGGATCAGCGCGAGATCATCGCGCGCACCTGGCAATGGGTCTGCCATGTCGAGAAACTGCGCGAGCCCGGCTCCTACATGGCCATCGAGGTTGCGGGCCAGCCGGTCGCGGTGGTGCGCGACCGCGCGGGGGTGCTGCGCGCCTTTTACAATGTGTGCAAACATCGGGCGCATGAACTGTTGCGGGGCGAGGGTACGACGACCCGGATCATGTGCCCCTATCATGCCTGGGTCTACAAGCTGGATGGCCAGCTGGTGCGCGCGCCCGAGACCGAGCATCTGGAGGATTTCACGCCAAAGGAGATCTGCCTCGATCAGGTTCAGGTCGACGAGTTCGCAGGGTTTGTCTTTGTCAATCTCGACCCGGCGGCGCGGCCGCTCTGCGAGATCTTCGGCGATCTGGAAACTGAAATCCGGCATTGGGCGCCCGATATCGACCGGCTCACCTTTGGCCACAGGCTGACCTATGACATCCGGTCAAACTGGAAGAATGTCGTCGACAACTTTCTGGAATGCTATCACTGCCCGACGGCGCACAAGGATTTCTGCGATCTGGTGGACATGGATACCTACAAGGTCACCACCTTTGAGGCCTATTCGAGCCATATGGCCGAGGCGGGGCAGGGTACCAACTCGGCCTATGATGTCTCGAACGCCACCGTGCGGACCCATGCGGTATGGTGGCTGTGGCCGACCACCTGCCTGATGCGCTATCCCGGACGCTCGTCGATGATCGTGCTCAACATCATCCCCGCCGGGCCCGAGCGGACATTGGAAACCTCTGACTTTTGTCTGGAAAAGCCCGACCCGGACGCGATGGAACTGGACGCGATCCGCTATCTCGACGAGGTGCTGCAGGTCGAGGATATCTCGCTGGTCGAAAGCGTTCAGCGCGGCATGAAGACCCCGGCCTTTACCCAGGGCCGGATCGTGAACGATCCGACCGGCTCGGGCAAATCCGAGCATGCGGTGCATCACTTCCATGGGCTGGTTCTGGATGCCTATGCCCGCGCGGCAGGGTAGCGCCGGGCCCGGGACAGATAGGGCAGAGAGGGCAATCACATGATGCTGAAAGGCAAGACGGCGCTGGTGACCGGGGGGCGCGGCGGCATCGGCCGGGCGATTGCGGCGCGCTTCCTGAAGGAAGGCGCGACGGTCTATGCCGGCGATCTCAGCCCAGCGGGCTCGCTCACCGCGCAGGGCGAGGACGGCACGCGATTTCTGACGCTCGACGTGACAAGTGAGGCGAGCGTCAAGGCCGCAATGGCGGATGTGGGCGCCGAGGCTGGCAAGCTCGATATCCTGGTGAACGCCGCCGGGATCGAGATCGAGAAAACCATCGAAGAGACCAGCCTCGAGGAATGGAACCGCTCGTTTGCGGTGAATGTCACGGGCACGTTCCTGGCATCGAAACACGCACTGCCCCTGATGCGCAAGGCGGCGGCAGCGGGGCCCAGCGCCAGCCTGATCAATTTCGGCTCTTACGACGGGTTCATCGCCGATCCCGGCCTGGCCGCCTATTGCGCGACCAAGGGGGCGGTGCATGCGCTGACCCGCGCGATGGCCTGCGATCACGGGCCCGAGGGGATCCGCGTCAACGCCATCTGCCCCGGCTATGTCGACACGCCGATGTTGCAGAGCTTTTTCACCGGCGAGGGGTCGGGCGGCGATGGCAAGACCATCGATCAGTTGCAGAACGCGGTCAAAGACGTCCACCCGATGCGGACTTATGGCACCCCGGAGGACATCGCCAATCTGGTCAACTGGCTCGCCTCCGACGAGGCACGATACGCCAGCGGGCAGCTTTGGGTGCTGGATGGCGGGCTGAGCGCCCAGGTCCAGCAGATGAAGCTGTGAACCCGGGCGGCGGTATGCGGCTGGCGGGCAAACGGGCGGTTGTCACCGGCGGGCGTCAGGGCATCGGGCGCGGCATCGTGGATCGTTTTCTGGCCGAGGGGGCGGAGGTTCTGAGCTGTGGCCGGGGCGTCCGGCCCGCCGATCTGCCCGGCGCGTGCGGCTGGCATATGGTGGACGTCTCGGATCCCGATCAGGTCGCACGCTTTGCAACAGACGCGGGTGCGGTGGACATCCTTGTCAACAATGCCGGCGTGCAGGTCGAGAAAACGGTCACCGACAGCACGGATGCCGACTGGGATCTGGTCATCGGCGCCAATTGCCGGGGTGTTTTCAATGCGTGCCGGGCGTTTATCCCGGCCATGCGGCAGGGCGGGTCGATCATCAATATCGGGTCGATCTCTGGTCATATGGCAGATCCCTCGATGGCGCTCTACAATGCGTCCAAGGCGTTCGTCCACGGTCTGACCCGGTCGATCGCGGTCGATCACGGGCCTGGGATCCGCTGCAATGCGATCTGCCCGGGATGGATCGAGACCGGCATGCTGGAGGCCGGGTTCGAGCTTGCCGCAGACCCCGCGGCGGCGCGGCAAGATGCTGTTAACCGCCATCCGGTCCGGCGCTTTGGCCAACCGGGGGACATCGCCGCGATGGCCCTGTGGCTCGCCTCGGACGAGTCGGGGTTTGCCAGCGGCCAGCTCTTTACCGTCGATGGCGGGCTGACGGCGGCGTCGCCGCTGAACCCGGGGCTGTTCTAAACCCGGGCCTTCGCACGGGCGCTCGCGAAACCGCGGGGCGGCGGGGTTTCGCGCCGCGTTTCATCGCCATGATCCGCGATGCCCTCCCCAAAACGTCGACGCGGTGATAGGTAGGAGCCTCAGCCAGTGGGGCCGGAACTGCAAACCAGGGTGATGCAGAGACATGACGTGGTTGCGAGAGGATGGCGGGAACGGCGAGAAACGGCTCGACCAGGGCTCCCACCGGGTTGTCGCCCCCGGCGAAACACTGGACCGGTTTCTGCCGCTGAGGCGCCAGTTCGGGATCACCCGTCTGGCCGATATCACCGGGCTCGACCGCATCGGCCTGCCGGTGTTTCTGGCGATCCGGCCCAATGCACGCTCGATCGCCATCTCGCAGGGCAAGGGGATGACACGCGATCATGCCAAGGCGTCTGCGCTGATGGAAGCGGTGGAAATCTGGCACGCCGAACGCTTTGACCGGCCGGTTCACTTTGCCCCGGCCAGCGATCTGGCGGGGTGCCACGCGATGGTCGATCTCGCCCGGCTTCCCAAGGTGCGCCAGGGCGCGTTCAGCACGACGACACCGATGCTGTGGGCGCGGGCGCGCGATCTGATCTGCGGGCGCGAGATGCTGGTCCCCTACGAGATGGTGCATGCCAACTACACGCATCCCGGCCATCCCGCCGCCGGGTGCTTTCCCGCCAGTACGAACGGGCTCGCGTCGGGCAACACGCTTCTCGAGGCGGTGTGCCATGGCATCTGCGAGGTGATCGAGCGCGATGCGCTGTCGGTCTGGCATGCGGCCCCCCAACGAGGGCAGACGGCTTTGCGGCTGGATCCCGAGAGCGTGGATGCCGATGCCTGCCAGGCGGCACTGTCGCGGTTTCACCAAGCGGGTCTCGAGTGCGGGATCTGGGACGTCACCTCGGACATTGGCGTCGCGACGCTGATGTGCGTGATCCGCGGCCAGGGGGCGGATGCCGGGCATCTGGGCCTGGGGTCCGGCACGCATCCCGACCGCAACGTCGCCCTGCAGCGCGCGGTTACCGAGGCGGCGCAAACCCGGCTCAACTACATTTCCGGCGCGCGCGAGGACCTGTCGCACAGCGAATACGACACCGCCGGGGTGGCGGAGAAGGCAGCGGCCTTTGACGCCCTCTTTGCGGCGACAGCCTGCCCCAGACTGTTCAGCGAGGTTCCAAGCCGGGTCCACCAGACCCTGGCGGAGGATCTCGACTGGCTCCTTGCCCGGCTTCGGCGGGCCTCGATCGACGAGGTGGCGGTGATCGACATGACCCGCGAGGCATTCTCGATCCCCGTTGCCCGGGTGATCATCCCCGGGCTTGAGGCGCCCCATGACGACGACAGCTATCTGCCCGGCCCCCGGGCGCGCAAAGCGGCAGCGCGGGAGGCCGTGCAGTGATCGTCTTTGCCGGACCATCGCTGGCCGGTGCGGAGATTCCCGACCATGGCGCGTTCGAGATTCGCCCGCCCGCGGGGCAGGGGGATGTCTATCTGGCAACCCTTGACGAACCGCCCGCCATCGGGGTGATTGATGGGTATTTCGAAGGCGTGCCCTCGGTCTGGCACAAGGAAATCCTGTGGGCCCTGTCGCGGGGCATCGCGGTGCTGGGCGCGTCGAGCATGGGGGCGTTGCGGGCCGCAGAGCTCGACGCCTTTGGCATGATCGGGGTTGGCGAGATCTACGAGGCGTATCGCGACGGGATCTGGGACGACGATGACGAGGTGGCGCTGGTGCATGGGCCCGCTGAACTGGGCCACCCGCCGCTGACCGTCGCGATGGCCAATGTCCGTGCGACCGTGCGGGCGGCGGTGGGTGCCGGTGTGATCACGGCGGATCAGGCGGAGGCCGTGACCACAATCGCCAAGGCGCAGTTTTTCAAGAGCCGGACCTGGGAGTCGATCCTGGCGGGCCTGCCATCAAGCGCGTTTCCTGCTGAGCCGTTCGGAGCCTGGCTCGCCGGCAACGATGTCGACCAGAAACAGCGCGATGCGCTGGCGCTGATCGCCCGCATGTCTGCCGGGGCTTTGCCCACCCCCAACGCGGATTTCCACTTTGAACAGACCCAGCTGTGGGTCAGGAAAACCCGCGAGTGGCGCCAGCGTCGCGTGCCCGATCAGGCCATCGATCCTGCGGGCTATAGCCTGCTTGGGGAATTGGAGTGAGTGGGGTACGATTCCGCCCGACAGCCGATTGGATCGAAGAGGCAGGCACGATGGAAGGCACGCGTTTCAAGCTTTATCCGCAGCCCCATTTTCTGGAAGATTTCAGCGAGCCGGAAACCGTGATGGTCTCCTCACCCCCCGGCAGCCTCGACCCCGGCCCGGCGGATCACCGGATGTACACGATCTTTCCGATCGGCAAACAAAAGGCCTATGGCATTGACGCCGAGGGTGGCGCTTTGCTGGCACCGCCCTGGACCGGGCCCATCGAAGAGCCTGCGATGCCCGATGCCGAGGGTCATTTCGACCATCTCGAGCCCGGCACGCCACAATTCGAGGCGGCGCATCTGTTTGGCACGGTCCGCTTTGTGATGGATATCTGGGAGGATTACTTTGACCGGCGCATCCCCTTTCACAGCGAGGGCCATTTCGACCGGGTCGAGCTGACGATCCTGCCCTCGCTCGAGAATGCCTATTCGGGGTTTGGCTTTCTAGAAATGGGGGGCGACCGGCAATATGGCAGCTACAAATCCTTCAGCCTGAATTTCGACGTGATCGCCCATGAGGTCGGGCATGCGATCATCTATTCCGAAGTGGGTGTCCCGGACCCCGAAAACGTCACCGGCGAGTATTTCGGCTTTCACGAAAGCGCGGCCGATCTGGTGGCCCTGATCTCGTCGCTGCATTTCAATTCGCTGGTCGATCTCCTGCTCGAGAACACCCACGGCAATCTCTACATGCTCAATCTCGTCAACCGGATGGCTGAGCTTGGCGGGAACAAGCAGATCCGTATCGCGGCCAATGACGTGCGCCTGTCGCAGTTCGTCAAGGGATGGACCAAGGAGCACAAGCTCTCGCAGCCGCTGACGGGGGCGTTCTTTGATATCCTTGTCGATCTGTTCCACGAGTTCCTGCTGGACTACGGCGCGATCACGCCCGAGATGGAGGATCTGTCGGACAAGTTGCTCGCGACGCCGGACTATGCGCCCGTGATGCAGGAACTCTTTGACGAGGCCTATGCGAAACACCCGGAGGCCTTCAAGCTGGCGCTGATCGATGCGCGCGACGTGATGGGCACCTATCTGGCCGATACGTGGCAGCGGCTGGACCGGCGCGGCCTCAACTTTGCAGATGTCGCCGACGCGTTCCTCGCGGTGGACAGGGCGCATACCGGCGGGCGGTACGAGCGCCTGATCCGGGGCAATTTCGAGATGCGCGATATCGGGCTGGTCGAGGTCGGT
This sequence comes from Pseudomonadota bacterium, assembly GCA_039028555.1. GTDB lineage: Bacteria > Pseudomonadota > Alphaproteobacteria > Rhodobacterales > Rhodobacteraceae > Thermohalobaculum. The sequence goes on from JBCCHW010000141.1 coordinate 8,630, forward strand.
CCGCAACTGGAACCACTGGCCGCGGACAGTCACGCCAACTCGGTGCGCACAATTGTACCAATAGACTAGGGTCTTAATCCGGGTTAACCTTGTTGGCACAGTAAAAAAACCACGGATTTAATGCGCGCAGTTTGCAGTTGGGGAGAACAATGTCAGAGACGCTCTACACCTCCGAGGAAGTCGTCCTGTTCGGACGCGTGGTCACGGATATCGCCGTCACGGAACAAGTGGCGGCTCAGGCTGGCGGCACCCCTACCGTCGGGTTTCACAAAACGAAGCGCCTTGTGCGGGTCTACGGGTTCACGTTCGATGGGATCTATTACGAGATGACGACGCCGATCCTCTATATGGTGGATAAACCCGGTGTCAGTATCGACAAGGTCGCGGTGCCGGGGCCGAACCCGTTGCAGGCCGAATTCGTCAAACATCTCAAGGCGTGGACCGTTAATCGCAACGATCGCACGATCCGGCTGGACGTCGAGAGCGGCCGGTTCGAGCAGGTCTTGCTGGATGTGTTGAACGATGGCGGCGGTGGCGGCGTCTCGGGTGCCCGCGTCTCGGGCGCGCGTGTCTCGGGCGCGCGGGTTTCGGGGGCACGGGTTTCGGGCGCGCGCGTCTCCGGGGCACGGGTTTCCGGTGCACGGGTCAGCGGCGGCGGCGACGCGAGCGACTGATCGCGCGGCGCGGGTCTAGAGGCCCGCGCGCTTGAGCCCCTCGACAAAGTGCTGCAGGTCTTCTTCATTGGTATCGGGTTGCACGGCGGCCCAACGCTCCATCGAGAAATTCGGATGCGCTTCGCGGACCAGGGCGGCTTCGGCACGCGCTTGGGCATCCCGGCCGAGATGGGCATAGCTGGCGGCGAGAAGGCGGCGCCCCTCGGTCGGGTTCTGCATCTTCTTGATCGTCTGTATGGCTTCCTCATACCGCTTTAGGTTGAAAAAGGCGCCGCCCTCTCGCCGCCAGCTATGCCCATCTCGGCCGGGATGCCCAAGCGCGTGCCGAAGCCGCC
>JBCCHW010000142.1:0-9576 GCA_039028555.1 Pseudomonadota bacterium
GATCTTCCTGTTGGGCTGGCCGCTGGAATGGGTGCCGATCGTGCTGATCATCGTGCCCATTCTGGTGCCCACGCTGGACGCGCTGGGCGTGAACCTGACCTGGTTCGCGATCCTGGTCGCTGTCTGTCTGCAAACAGCCTGGCTCAGTCCACCGGTGGCGCTATCGGCCTATTTCCTGAAAGGCGTCGTGCCGGAATGGGATCTGAAAGACATCTATATCGGCATGATGCAGTTCATGCTGATCCAGCTTTTGGGTCTGTTCCTGGTCTTTGTCTTCCCGGAGATTGCGCTATGGTTGCCCGGCTGGGTCTATGGCAGCCAGTAGGAGCGGAGTTTCAAGGACCGGGAGATGAAGGCACTCGTCTATCAGGGGCCGGAGCAGATCACCTATCAGGATGTGCCCGAGCCCGCGCCCCGACCGGGCGAAGTCAGGGTTCGGATCCATGCGGTCGGTCTTTGCGGCTCGGACATGCATGCCTGGCATGGCGGCGACGAGCGGCGACCGCCGCCCCTGATCCTGGGGCACGAGGCCGCCGGCGTGGTAGAGGGCACCGGCAGGCGGGTGACGATCAACCCGCTGATCTCGTGCGGTGTGTGCGAGAATTGCCGCGCGGGGTGGACCAATATCTGCCCCCACCGTCAGATCCTGTCGATGCCTCCGCGTGAGGGATGCTTTGCCGAATGGGTCGCGGTGCCCGAACGCAATCTGGTCTCCGTGCCCGATGAGGTGCCGCTGGCGAAAGCCGCGCTCGCCGAGCCGCTCGCCTGCAGTTGGCATGCGGTCTCTCTGGCGAAGTCGCGGATGCGCCACGATCTGGCGAGTGCCGAATGCATGGTCATCGGCGGTGGCGCCATCGGGGTCGGTGCGGCTCTCGCGCTCAAGGCGCAAGGCGGCGGCGATGTCACGATCCTCGAGACCAACCCGGTCCGGATGCCGGTGCTGGAAACGCTGGACGGGATCACGATCGCGCACCCTGACTCGTACCCCGGCGATCCGCATCTGGTGATCGATGCCTATGGCTGGGAACGCAGCCGCGCCCTCGCCTCGGCGCGCGTGCGCCCGGGCGGTCTGATCGCGCATATCGGCCTCGCCTCGGGTCAGGGCGGGCTGGATGCGCGGCGCATGACCTTGCAGGAGATCGGCTTTTTCGGCACCTACACCTATACCGATGCGGCCTTTCGCGAGACGGCGGCGGCGATCTTTGACGGGCGCTTCGGCCCGCTCGACTGGCCCGAGACGCGGGCGCTGTCCGACGGGCCGCAGGCCTTTCTCGATCAGAATGCCGGGCGGGTCGCTGCCCCCAAAACGGTGTTCCTGACCTGAATGCCGCCTAGCTGCCGGTCTTTCCCGTCTGGTTGAACAGGATCTTGCGCTCTTCCTCGTCGGGCGGGCGGTTGCGGCGGTGCTCCTTGCCCAGATCCACCGCCCGCTGCACCGCCGGGCGTTCCTTGATCCGGTTGCGCCAGTCCTTGACCCGCGGGAACGGGTCGAGTGACGAGCTGAGCGGTTTGGCGATAAAGACCCAAGGCCAGCAAATCATGTCGACGATCGAGTATGCACCCAGGATGAACTCCCGCCCCTCCAGCCGCCGGTCAAGAACCCCCAGCAACCGCTCGTATTCGCCGCGATAGCGTTCCTTGCCGTAATCGGCCTTGTCCTCGGGCGCATAGTTGACGAAATGCGAGAGCTGGCCGGCCATCGGCCCCTGCCCGCCGACCTGCCAGAACATCCATTCGAGCGCCTCCTTGCGCGCGATCGGGTCCTGGGGCAGGAACCGCCCCTCCTTTTCGGCGAGGTAGAACATGATCGCGCCGCTTTCAAAGACGCTGACGGGATCGCCCTCGACCTCATGGTCGACGATGGCGGGCATCCGGTTGTTGGGCGAGATGGCGAGGAAGTCGGGCGCGAACTGTTCCCCCTTGCCGATATTCACCGGGATCGGATTGTAGGGGAGCGCCAGTTCCTCCAGCAGAATGCCAACCTTCCAGGCGTTCGGTGTCGGCCAATAGTAGAAATCGATCATTCAAGAGGCCCTTTCGTGTTCCACGGCGATCCCGGCCTGAATCAGCGCCTCGATCTCGGCCGTGTCATAGCCTGCACCGGCCAGGATCTCGCGCGTCTGCCCGCCCAGCTGTGGCGCACCATTGCGGTACTCAGGCGGGGTGCCGGCAAATTGCGCCGGCGGGCGGCTCTGACGCAGGCGCCCGGCATCAGGATGGTCGTGCTCGACGACCAGCGTATTGGCGATGATCTGCGGGTGCCTGATCATTTCCGCCCGGGTCAGCACCGGGGCACAGGGCACGTCATGGGCATCCAGCCGCGCGATCCACTCCGCCGAGGGGCGCGTGAGCAGCGCCTCCTGTGTCAGCGCCAGCCTTTCGGGCTTGAACTTTTCCAGCCCTTCGGTGGTCAGGAAACGCGGATCCTCTTTCCACTCGGGCCGCTCGCAGGCATCGGCGAGCTTGACCCAGTCGATCCGGCGAAAGGCCGCGACCGAGATATAGCCGTCCGCCGTCTCGTAGATCAGGTCGATAAAGCTCTGCGCCTCCACGGGGTCGGTCTCGTCGCCGACAAAGGTGTATCCCCCCATATCCGACGACCAGAGGAAATGGACCACCGTGTCGAGCATCGAGAGCCGGATATGCTGCCCGCCCCGGCCTCTCAACCGCGCGACCAGCGCCGCCGAGATCGCCTGTGCCACCGTGAACCCGGTCAGCTTGTCGGGCAGGATCGTCCGAATCAGCCGCGGGCGCTCATGGTCCGAGGTGGCCTGCACCGTGGTCAGCCCCGACAGCGACTGGATCAGCGGATCAAAGACCGGCTTTGCCGAATAGGGGCCCACATGCCCGAACCCGGTGATCGAGGCATAGATGATCTCGGGATTCGCCGCCTGTGCCGCCGCATAGTCGAGGCCCAGCCGCTCGACCACGCCGGGTCGGAAGTTCTGCATCACCACATCGGCGCCTGCGATCAGCTTGAGGCAGGCCGCCTTGCCCTCCGGGCTGCGCAGATCCAGCGCGATCGAGCGCTTGTTGCGGTTGTTGTTCAGAAACGAGGCCGAAAAGCCCCCCCGCCGCGTCGCCACCCCGCGAGCATGGTCGCCACCGGCGGGGTTTTCCACCTTGATCACATCGGCCCCCTGATCCGCCAGAATCATCGACCCGAGCGGGCCCGAGATCATTGCAGTCAGATCGACGATGCGGACTCCGTCCAATGGGCCGGTCATGGGGGCTTCCTTTCCGAAATCGGTCATGGGCGGGGGAACACAGGGTTTCAGCCCCAAGCATTCGCCCAAGTCTTGCGCCGCGCCAGCGCCAATGTCCAGCGGGTCGCGATGCAAGTATCTGCCGCAGCATGTGATTTCCATCCAGGGCCGGGCCAGATCGCGCAATTGTGCGCCCCAGGGGCCGGTCGATCCCCTATCCTTGCGACGCAGGATGCTCGCCGACCCCATCCGTGCTACGATTCGCCGCCCCATCCGATATGCCCAGCCGGTAGGAAAACCATGACAAAAGCATCCGATCTTTTCGTTCAGTGCCTCGAAGCCGAAGGCGTCCGGCACGTCATCGGAATCCCGGGGGAGGAAAATCTCGACTTTCTCGACTCCCTCTCGCGATCCGACACGATCCAGCTGATCCTGACCCGGCACGAACAGGCGGCGGGGTTCATGGCGGCGACCTATGGCCGCTTTACCGGCAAGACGGGGGTCTGCCTCTCGACCCTCGGCCCCGGCGCGACGAATTTCACCACGGCAGCGGCCTATGCGCAGCTCGGCGGGATGCCCATGCTGATGATCACCGGGCAAAAGCCGGTCAAGAAGTCGAAACAGGGGCGCTTTCAGATCCTCGACGTGGTCGAGATGATGGACCCGATCACCAAATACGCCCATCAGATCGTCGCCGCCGACAACATCCCCAGCCGCGTGCGCGAGGCCTTTCGCCTGGCCGAGGAGGAAAAACCGGGCGCCGTGCATCTGGAACTGCCCGAGGACATCGCCGAAGAGATTACCGACCAGAAACCGATCCCGGCCTCAAAGGTGCGCCGCCCCGTGCCAGAGGAAAAGGCCATCAGCACCGCCGTTGACATGATCGAAGAGGCGAAATCCCCGATCCTGGTCATCGGCGCGGGCGCCAACCGCAAACTGACCGGGCGCATGCTGACCCGGTTGGTGGATCGCAAGGGCATCCCCTTTGTCACCACCCAGCTCGGCAAGGGCGTGATCAACGAGGATCACCCCCTGTTCATGGGCTGTGCCGCGCTCTCGGCCTCGGACTATGTGCACCGGGCGATTGATGCGGCCGATCTGATCATCAATGTCGGCCATGACGTGATCGAAAAGCCGCCCTTCTTCATGCGGGATGGCGGGGCAAAGGTGATCCATATCTCGTTCAACACGGCCGAGGTCGACCCGGTCTATTTCCCCCAGCTCGAAGTCATCGGGGATATCGCCAACGCCATCTGGCAGATCAAGAACGAGGTGGCGGTCCAGCCCCATTGGGACTTTAGCCGGATGAGGGCGGTCAAACAGCATCACGATGCCAATATCCGCAAAGGAGAGGACGACACGCGCTTTCCGATCTATCCCCAGCATCTGGTGAAACAGATCCGCGCGGCGATGCCCGACAACGGCATCATCTGTCTGGACAACGGCGTCTACAAGATCTGGTTCGCGCGCAACTACGCCGCCCGCCAGCCCAACACGGTACTGCTCGACAATGCGCTGGCGACCATGGGCGCGGGTCTGCCCTCGGCCATGATGGCGCATCTGTTGCACCCGACGCGCAAGGTCATGGCGATCTGCGGCGATGGCGGCTTTATGATGAACAGTCAGGAGCTGGAAACCGCTGTCAGGATGAAGATGAACCTCACTTGTCTGATCCTGAATGACAGCTCGTATGGCATGATCCGCTGGAAACAGGCCAATATGGGTTTTGAAGACTGGGGCCTGGAATACGGGAACCCCGATTTCGTCAAATACGCCGAAAGCTATGGCGCGCATGGCCATCGGATCGAAAACTCGGCCCATCTGGCAAAGACGCTCGATCACTGCCTGTCGGCGCCCGGCGTGCATCTGATCGACTGCCCGGTCGATTACTCCGAGAATGACGCCATCCTGAACGAAGAGATCAAGGCGCACAGCGCCACGATCTGATCGGCGGCGGGGGCCCGCCTCGCCGTCCCGCAACGACAGAGACACGCCGCCAAACGGGCATCGGCCCCAGCGCGGGGGAAAGGGAGAGACATGCTGAAAGAGGCCTATCCATACTACCTCGGCTCCGAGGCGGTGCATGCCAATCAGGATCTGGCGGTGACCGACAAGTATACCGGCGAGGTCGCCACCCGCGTCGCGCTTGCCGATCCGGCGGCGATTGACAAGGGCATTGCCATGGCCGTCGACGCGACCGAGGCGATGGCCGAGATGCCAGGATACGAAAAACAGGCGGTGCTGATGCATTGCGTGACCCGGTTTCAGGAACGCTTTGACGATCTCGCCTATGCGCTCTGCGTCGAGGCCGGCAAGCCGATCAACGACGCCCGCGGCGAAGCGGGCCGGCTGATCGACACCTTTCGCATCGCCGCCGAAGAGGCAACCCGGATCAAGGGGGAGCTTCAGGCGCTCGATATCAGCCCGCGGGCCAAGGGGTATCGCGGCATGTGGAAACGGGTGCCGATCGGCCCCTGCTCGTTCATCTCGCCGTTCAACTTTCCGCTTAATCTGGCGGCGCACAAGGTGGCGCCGGCCCTGGCCGTCGGCTGCCCCTTTGTGATGAAGCCCGCCTCGCGGACACCGCTGGGCGCCATCATCATGGGCGAGGTGCTGGCCGAGGTGTCGGGCGACAAGGGGCCGCTGCCCAAGGGCGCCTTCTCGATCCTGCCCTGCTCACGCGATGGCGCTGATCTCTTCACGGTGGACGAGCGGCTGAAACTGTTGAGCTTTACCGGCTCACCCGGCGTCGGCTGGGACCTCAAGGCCCGGTGCGGCAAGAAAAAGATCGTGCTGGAGCTTGGCGGGAATGCCGCCGTGGTGGTCGATGCCGATACCGATCTCGACGATGCGGTGGCGCGGATCATCTTTGGCGCCTTCTATCAGTCGGGCCAGTCCTGCATCGGGGTCCAGCGCATCCTGATCCACGAGGATGTCTATGACGCGATGAAGGAGAAACTCGTCGCCAAGACCTCGACCCTGATCTCGGGGGATCCAAAGGACGAGAAAACCTTTATCGGCCCGATGATCTCGGAAGGTGAAGCAAAGCGGCTGCATGACTGGGTGCTCGAGGCCCATACCAACGGCGCCGATGTGCTGTGCGGTGGCAACCGCGAAGGCGCGATGCTGGAGGCGACGCTGATGGAAAATGTCGACCCGGCAGAGAAGATCTGTGCCGAGGAGGCCTTTGGCCCCGTCGCGATCCTCTCGAAATTCTCGACCTGGGACCAGGCGCTCGACGCGGTCAATGCCTCGAAATTCGGCCTGCAGGCGGGGATCTTCACCCGCGATTTCTACAAGATCCAGAAAGCATGGGACACGCTGGAGGTGGGCGGCGTCGTTGTCGGCGATGTGCCGTCATACCGGGTCGACAACATGCCCTATGGCGGGGTCAAGGAGTCGGGGCTCGGCCGCGAGGGGATCGTCTTTGCCATGGAGGACATGACCGAGATCCGCAACCTCGTCATCCGCACCCCGCCCGGCGCGGTCTGAGCAAAGCGGCGGCGCCCGTCAACGCGCCCAAAAGCTAGGCATGAACAAGACCAGGACCGACAGGAACTCGAGCCGGCCAAACAGCATACCGACCGACATCAGCCACTTGGCACTGTCGGCCAGCGTGGCATAGTTGCCCGCCGGGCCGATCACCGGACCAAGGCCCGGGCCCATATTGGTGAGGATCGCGACCGAGCCCGAAATCGCGGTGATCGTGTCGAGGCCGACCATGGCCAGCAAAACCGCGAGGATCCCGATCGAGGCAAAGAAGATAAAGAAGAACCCCATCACCGAGCTGAGGATCTCGGCATCCACGGGCCGGTTGTCATAGCGCAGCTGAAACACACCGCTGGGCGAATGGATCCGGCGGATCTGCAGCTCGAGCGCGGCCAACAGGATCTGATAGCGAAAGATCTTGGCCGAGCACGAGGTCGACCCCGCACAGCCCCCGATCATCGCGATGGTAAACAGCAACGTCACCGGCAGGCCGCCCCATTGGGTGAAGTCATCCGAGGAAAACCCCGTTCCCGTGATCACCGAGGTGACGTTGAACAGCGCCTCGCGAAAGGCAGGCTCAAAGGGGCGGTTATCCTCGCGCACCATCCAGGCGACGATGATCGCCGTTGTGACCAGGATAATCGTCAGGAAACCGCGGATCTGGCGGTCCTGCCAGATCGGCCCGGTCCGGCCATTGGCAAGCTGCACCAGCTTGATGAACGGCAGCGCGGCCAGCGCCATGAACAGGCTGCCAAAGTAATGCGCCTCGGCATCGAATTGCCCGAAACTGGTATCGTAATTGGCCAGTCCGCCGGTCGAGACGGTCGTCATCGCGTGGCAGACGGCGTCAAAGCCCGACATGCCCGAGATCGAATAGGCAATGATGCAGCCCCCGGTCAGGGCCAGATAGATCCAGCTGATCGACTGGGCCGCGCCGACGGCACGCGGCAGAATGTCGTCGGCGACGTAAAAGCTCTCGGAATGGAAAAACTGCATCCCCCCGATCTTGAGCGAGGGCAGAAACACCATTGCGACCACGACGATCCCCACCCCGCCATACCATTGCAGCATGGCCCGCCATAACAGCATCGAGGGGGGGGCCTCGTCGAGATTGGTAAAGACGGTCGCGCCGGTGGTGGTAAAGGCGGACATGCCTTCGAAAAACGCGTCGACAATCGGCGCCCCGGGGGCGCCCAGCATGAACGGAATGCAGCCCCAGAACGGCAGCGCGACCCAGACCAGCGTGGTCAGCAGAAACGCCTGATGGCGCGACAGCCCGGCCGTCTCGCGTTTGCGGTTCATGATGGTGAGCGTCAGCCCGCTCAGCATGGTCAGAAAGCTCGACAACCCAAAGGCGCGCCAATTGGGGTTGCCGACCCACATATCCACGAGCATCGGCACCAGCATCGTGAGGCCGAGCCAAAAGACCAGACGTCCGATGACGAAACCAACCGGGCGAAAGTCATGCATGGATCAAACCAAATCGCCCGTGCGGGTCGTTGTCAACGGCCATGGCAGGCAGTCCCCCGGAGGTCGGCCGCTAAAACGGGACGTCTTCGGCAGAGCCCGTCGAGGCGGCGCTGAGATAGCTCGCGATGACCTTCTTGCTGCCGGCCTTCTCAAATTCGACGGTCAGCTTGTCGCCCTCGATCGCCGCAACAGTGCCATAGCCGAACTTCTGATGGAATACCCGTTCGTCCAGCGAAAAGGTGCTGACCGCCTGGGCGTCGATCACCAGGTCACGCGCCTCGCGCGGCTGACTGACCCCGTGCTCGCCCCGCCGCGCCGCCATGCGCCGCCATCCGGGCGAGTTATAGGTCGAGGCCTCCGACACCCTCTGTTCCATCGACGAGGTGCCCGTCACCGGTGCCGCCCCGCCATAGCCGCCGCCATATAGACCCGGCGGGGTCAGCACATCGACATGCTCGCCCGGCAGCTCATCGACAAAGCGGCTGGGCAGCGCCGATTGCCAGCGGCCATAGATATGGCGGTTGGCGGCAAAGCTGATGGTCAGATGCTCCTCGGCCCGGGTCAGGCCGACATAGGCGAGGCGCCGTTCCTCCTCGAGCCCCTGCATCCCGCTTTCATCCATCGAGCGTTGCGAGGGGAACAGCCCGTCCTCCCATCCCGGCAGGAAGACGGCCGGAAACTCGAGCCCCTTTGCCGCGTGAAGCGTCATGATCGAGACCTTGGCCTCGGCCTCTTCGGTTTCGTTGTCCATCACCAGCGAGACATGTTCGAGGAAGCCTTGCAGGTTCTCGAACTCGTCCAGAAAGCGGATCAGTTCCTTGAGGTTCTCCAACCGCCCCGGCGCCTCGGGCGATTTGTCGTTGAGCCACATGGCGGTATAGCCGCTCTCCTCCAGGATCATTTCGGCCAGTTCGACATGGGTGACAGTGCTCTCGGGCGCGATCAGCGCATGCCAGCGGTCGACCCCGTCGATCAGCTCACCCAGCGCCTTGGCGGCCTTTTTCGACAAGCCTTCGCCGCCGGCCGCGGCAAGCCGCGCCGCCTCGAACAGGGTGATGCCATTGCTGCGCGCAAGATGGTTGATCGCCTGCTGCGCCTTGTCTCCGATGCCGCGTTTGGGGGTGTTGATGATGCGCTCGAACGCCAAGGCATCGTCCTGGCTGACCGCGACGCGGAAATAGGCCATGGCATCGCGGATCTCCATCCGCTCGTAAAAGCGCGGGCCGCCGATCACCCGATAGGGCAGGCCGATGGTCAAAAAGCGGTCTTCGAAGGCGCGCATCTGGAACGAGGCGCGGACCAGAATGGCGATATCATCCAGGATGACCGGGTTATGCCCGCGCGTGCCCCGGCTCAGCGCCTCGACCTCCTCGCCGATCCAGCGCGCCTCCTCCTCGCCATCCCAGTGGCC
>JBCCHW010000143.1:0-9529 GCA_039028555.1 Pseudomonadota bacterium
GCACGGCGGGGCCCGGCCCTGTTCCGGACATCGTGACGATGAACCACGCCCACGCGACCCATTATACCGACTATCCGGACCCTGCGATCCCGCATGTGTTGCGCGGTTGGAAGACCGGCGGCCGGGCGGATCATTTTCTGGTGCTCGAGGATATCGTGGTGCGCAATGTGCCGACCGATCTGCGCAGCTTTGGCTTTGAAGCGTTCGGGAATTCTATTTTCGTCTTCGAGATCGGCGAGCTGTGCCTGGGCCACCTTGGCCATCTGCATCACGAACCGTCCGACGAGCAGTACGCCGCCATCGGCAGGCTGGACGTGGTGATGGCGCCGGTCGACGGCACATGGACGCTGAACATCAATCAGATGATCCGGGTGCTGAAACGGATCAAGGCCCGGATCGTGCTGCCGATGCATGCCTTCAGCGCAGGAGGGTTGGCACGGTTCCTGGACGGGATGAGCGACGAGTTCGATATCCGCTTTTCAGAAGGCAACTCGTTGAAAGTGGCCGAGGATTCACTGCCCGCCCGCCCGACGGTGATTGTCCTGCCGACCCGCCTCGCCGCGGACCCGATGGACGAATAGCTAGCCTGATGAGTCGGGCGGCGGCGTGTAGGGCGTGCTGCCCTCGAACGCCGTGCCGCAAATCTCGCCCTTGTAGGCAAATCTCGTTTCCCCGGCCCAGGCGATCTGAACCGTCATCACCGGATGACGCTCTGCCCTGATCGGGTCCTTGAAAAACTGCCGCTCGGAGATCGCGATGGTGAGCGGACGGTACCGCAGGTGCGGGTTCTCATCCATGAAGCCGATCAGCGAGTCGGTGCCTGGCGGGCGGCAGCGGAACACGTGAAGGTCGTCCGATTTATCGAAGTTGTACGAGTTGAAAAGCGCCCTACTACGTTCCAGTTCGGCCCATCGCTGAGCGCCTTCGTCAAAGACGAACACATGGGTCAGCGGGTTCAGATGCGGGACCGTGTACATCGCATATCCGCCCAGCTTCCACGGGTTGATCTGATGCGTTTTCACCAGCCAGAGATGGACGCCCAGCCACCCGACATGCAGCGCAATCAGGACGCCGATAATCAGCGTCTGCACCCGCTGGCGCGGCGGTCTGGCAGCGGCGGGGGAACCCTCAGATGACATGGCGCAGCAGACCCTCGATGCTATAGGCGTCTATGATCAACAAGGCCACGCAGACACCGCAGAGCCACGGCCGCATGCCATAGTTGAAAGCGATGCTGAGGATCGCGATGTTGAGCACCTGAAAATTCATCTCGTCGGCATAAAGCCCGGCCCCCAACAGGAACGCGATCTCGATGAACAGAAAGATCAGGCTGCGAACGCCCGCGATCAACAGAATGCCGACGCCGAGCTGCCAGAACGCGATGAAGGTGCCCAGCGCCTGGTGCGCCACGCAAGGCGCCTCATAGGGGCCCGGGCCGCAAAGGAAGCCGAACATCTGCTCGGTCAGCGTTCCATGGCTGCTGAGATAGGTGATGAACGAGCCGTCGAGATACGTCCCCGCCAGGAGTTTTTGCGCGAATGCCGCGACCATGACCACGCCCAGCGTGACCCTGAGATACCAGTGGTACAGCTCTGATTTCCACCACGCCGCGCCAAACAGGGCGGCGACCGGCAGACACCAGACCGACAGCCAGCCGTGATTGTGATAGGCGGCCCATTTGTCGAACACGAAAACCAGGATCGAGATGGCGAACAGGACAATCCCGGCCCAACTGGTGCGCGCAAACAGAACCATCGGCGCGGCCAACAGGAAACCGATCGTCGTGGCGACCAGCGCATAGCGCTCGGTCTGCAGGTTGATGCCGAGATCCAGAACCTTCTCGAACACGACCGACAGGATCGCGATCGAAAAGCCGAGGCGCATGTAGAACCCGTGCTGATCTTCGGACAATGGCACTGAGAGATCGTCGACAAACTGCCCAAAGCGCTGCGCTATCGTCGCCAAGTCAGGCTCCCAACTGGTGTTGCCGCAAGACCGGTCCATCCCTGCACCGTCGCGACAGGGCGACGACAGACTGATGACACATCAGTGACACTAGCGGCCCGATGGCATGCTTGGCAATTGCTGGTTTATGCAGGCCAACGCCGCCAGCCGGCCTGTTTGCGGCCAAAGCATCCACGATCTTTCATTTTCGCCCGAGAATCGCTATTTTGTGCTGATCGCGCGTCCGAACCACTTGTTGATCGGGCGCGTACGACATTGGTAGCCCCGGCATGGGGCGCTTTTCAGGAGGCTGACATAGCCAGAAGACCACACCACGCGCCCCCGACACGTGAAACGGGCCCGCGCGTCAATCGGATGATCCGGGTGCCGGAGATCCGCCTTATCGATCATGACGGAGAGAATGTGGGCGTCGTATCGCCCGAGACAGGTGTCGAGATGGCCGAGGAAGTCGGCCTGGACCTGGTCGAGATCTCTCCCAACGCCAAACCGCCCGTCTGCAAGATCATGGACTTTGGCAAGTTCAAATACGAGACGCAGAAAAAGGCGAACGAGGCGAAAAAGAAACAAAAGGTCATCGATATCAAGGAGGTCAAGTTCCGCCCGAACATCGACACCCATGATTACGATGTCAAAATGCGTTCGGTCTTCAAGTTCCTGGGCGAAGGCGACAAGGTCAAGGTCACCCTGCGCTTCCGCGGCCGCGAGATGGCCCACCAGGAACTGGGCCGCGATCTCTTGAAGCGCATCGCCGACCATATCGATACCGAGGGCAAGATCGAGTCGATGCCGAAACTCGAAGGCCGCCAGATGACCATGGTCGTCGCCCCCACCAAATGACCAAAATGCCGGTCCCCCCTGCTTCGGGCGGGGACCCACGCTATTGCGCCGGTGTCTCCGGCACCGGCACGGACGGGCGGATGAGCGCCCCGAGCGCCGAGCGTAACCTTGCCCCGATCACCAAGGAACTGACCGACCTGCTTGGCCAACGCGGCGGGCGGGTGCTCGAAATCGGCTGCGGGTCCGGCCAGCATGCCGCGCATCTGGCCCGGGCTTTGCCGGCAGTCACCTGGATTCCCAGTGACCCGGCCGAGCCGCATCGGCAGTCTGCCGATGCCTGGCGTGCGCATCTGGCGCCGGTCAACATGCGCCCTGCCCTGAACCTCGATGCCATGTCCGACTGGTGGACCTCACCCAGCATTGCCGAAGCCCCCGTCGATGTCATTTTCTCGGCCAATGTGATCCACATCTCTCCCTGGGCGGTGGCGCAGGGGATGATGGCGGGCGCGGCCAAGGTTCTCGCCCCCGACGGGATGGTGATCTTTTACGGCCCGTTTCGCCAAGACGGTGCCCATACCGCCCAGAGCAACGCGAAATTCGACGAATGGCTCATGGCCCGCGACCCCGATTGGGGTGTGCGCGATCTGGAAGACCTCAGCGCCCTCGCAACCGGGGCCGGGCTGTCGGCCCCGGAAGTCCGGGCGATGCCATCGAACAACCGGCTGGTGATCTTTCGGCGATAGCCGGGACGGGTTATTCGACGGTTACGGTCACCCGATCCGACATGACCGGCGGATTGTGGGGAATGTGGCTCCAATCGCCCAGAACCAGCTGCAGCGTATGGGTGCCGGGTGGCAGGTCAAGGGTCACTTCGGTCTGGCCACCGCCGAAATGCCTGTGATTATCGTCTGCCGGGATCGGCTCGTTCAACTCGTCACCTTCGATGGTTTCGTTGATGATCAGGTGATGATGGCCGGTCTTTTCCTTTTCGGTCCCCGCGGGCGCGACCCCCATGCCTTTCAGGCCAAAGCGCAGCGTGACAGGGTTCGTCAGTGTCGCGCCATCCTCAAGATCAATGAAGTATACTTCGGCCCCTTCGGGTGCTGGCGTCTCTCCCGCCAACGCTGTGGTGCCAAGCCCGACAGCGAGCATCAGAGCAATCGATAAGGTACGCATGCTTTCCTCCCTTTTGATTTGTGCGGATGAGAGTAGCGCCCGGCGCCCTTCCATCAAATCGAATTCTCAGTTTGTGATCGCCGCCATCACAGATCGTGACCGCGATTGCGGATCTTGAGGCTTGGCCTGCCGGCAATGGCGCGCTAGCTTTCCCGGATGGCTGAGAATGACGCATTCGTCGGACGGCGCTGGCACGATATGGGCGGAAAGGACGCCGATGCTGTCGCAACGGGCGAGCATGATTATGCGCTCTGGGAAAAGCGGGTCGATGCGTTGATGGTGATCGCGTCGTCCAAGGGCCTGATGACCGTCGACAGCCTGCGCCGGGTGCTCGAGGACATGGGCGAAGACTCGTTCGAGACCATGACCTATTACGAGCGCTGGATCGCCTCGGTCACGCAGAACATGATCGAGCAGGGTGTCTTTTCCATCGAGGAACTGAACCAGCGCATGGAGGAGGTCGCGGCGCGCGGGCCGACCTATGGCGATGCGCAGGGAGGGGCCGAGTGACCGCACCCAGCCATCTTGCCAAGGCCGACACAGCGGCGGACGCGCGTTTCCCCTTTCGCCATTCGCCCGACCCGTCGGGCGCCTTCCTGACGACACACCCAAAGCCGCCGGAAGGAGGCGCATCATGAGCCTGCCCGAGGTCACGCCGCCCGGCTTTGCCCCGCCCTATCCGACGGGCAATCCGCGCTTTTCACCGGGTCAGACCGTGCGTGTCCGGCGTGGTCCCGCGCCGGGGCACATCCGGACGCCGTGGTACTTGCGCGGCAGGACGGGCGTGGTGGAGCGGATCTGCGGCGCGTTCGGCAACCCCGAGGAGCTCGCCTATGGCCGCGCCAGCGGTGGGAACGTGCCGCTCTACCGTGTGCGCTTTAGCATGGCAGAGGTCTGGGGTGCGGGCACCGAGCGGGCCGATGACACGCTGGACGCAGAGATCTTTGAACACTGGCTGGAGGATGCGTGATGCCCCATGATCACCCCCATACCCATCGCGACTTCCGCCCCGATAACGACGCGCCGCTCAGCTATTGGCAGCAAATGGAAATCGCGGTGCGTGAGCTGTTGGTGGAAAAGGGCGTGACCACCCCTGCCGACATCACCGCACAGATCGAGCGGATGGATGACCGCTCTCCGGCGCTGGGCGCCAGGATCGTCGCGCGTGCCTGGACCGATCCAGACTACAAGGCGCGCCTGCTCGCCAATGGCTCCGCCGCCGCCGAGGAAATGGGCGCCAGCGTCGAGGCAATGAAACTGGTGGCGGTCGAGAACACGCCCGACAGCCACAACGTGATCGTGTGCACGTTGTGCTCGTGCTATCCGCGCAACGTGCTGGGCCTGCCGCCAGACTGGTACAAGACCCGCGCCTATCGCTCGCGCACGGTCAGGGAACCCCGCAAGGTTCTGAGCGAATTCGGTCTGGATCTGCCGGATTCCGTCCGCGTCCGCGTTCACGACTCGACTGCCGATATGCGCTATCTGGTCCTGCCCGCCCGGCCCGATGGGACCGAGGGGTGGAGCGAAGAGGCGCTGGCCGCAATCGTCACGCGCGATTGCATGATCGGGGTGGCAGTTCCCGCCCCCGCGTGATCACGCACATACGCGCGCGCCACGACGCGCTGTCGCCGATGACCCGCGGGATCATCGGGATGGTGATCGCGCTTTTCCTGTTCTCCTGCATGGACTCGGTCGCGAAGGGTTTGCTCGAGCGATACCCGCCCTTCGAGGTGGTCTGGGCGCGCTATGCCGGACAGACTGCGATGATGGCGCTGATCTTCATGCCGTCGCTCGCCCGGCGCCTGAAGACCAAACATCTCAAGCTTCAACTGTTGCGATCGTTCTTCATCTTTGGCGGGACCGTATTCTTTTTCGCGGCCCTCGCAGTGATGCCCTTTGCCGAGGCTGTCGCCGTTTTCGAGATCGCACCCCTGATCATAACTGTCCTCAGCGCGTTCGTGCTGCGCGAGCATGTGGGTCCGCGGCGGTGGATGGGGGTCGTCATTGGCCTGATGGGCATGCTGATCATCCTGCGGCCGGGCTTTGGCGTCTTTCAGACCGCGGCCCTGCTGCCCGCCTGCGCCGCCTTTTGCTATGCGAGTTTTCAGATCGCAACGCGGTATCTGGGCGGGGCGGATTCGATCTGGACGACGCTGCTCTATACGACCGGCGTCGGCACGATCCTCGCATCGCTGGCGCTGCCCTGGATCTGGGTGACACCCACACTGGAGGATGCGGTGATCATGGCGCTGTTCGGCGGGTTCGGCATGCTGGGGCATATCTTCCTTGTCTATGCGCTCAGCCAGGCGCCGGCATCGGCGCTCGCGCCCTTTAACTATATGGGGTTTGTCTGGGCATCGTTGCTCGGATTCTTTTGGTTCGCAGAGGTGCCCGACGCCCCGACGCTGATCGGCGCCTCGGTGATCATCAGCGCGGGCATCTATGTCTGGCACCGGGAGCGTGTGCGGAGCGGGCAGTGAACAACCTCTTCTCCAGAATCACATATCACGTCGGCGCGCTCCTGTGGCTTGCCTGGCCGGTGATGCTGTCGCGCGCGGGCATTCTGGTGATGGCGCTGACCGATATCGTGATGCTGGGGCAATACGGTTTCGGCGCGGTGGGAATCTCGAATCTGGGGATATCGATCTTTGTCCCGGTGCTGGTGCTGGCCATCGGGCTCTGCTCGGGGCTGGTGCCGGTGATCAGCACGGCCTATGGCGCCGGTGCGTGGGTGGAATGCGGGCGCAGCTGGCGCCGCGGCATGATGTGGGGGCTGGTCCTCTCGCTGATCGGCGCCTGGGTGGTGGCGCAGGCCCACTCGCTGTTGCTGTTGTTCGGCCAGACACCCGAGATGGCGCGCGGCGGGGGTGCGGTGGCCGTGGCGCTTGCGCCCGGATTTATCGCGCAGGTGCTCTTTGCCGTCTCGGCCTTTTATCTTGAAAGCACGGGGCGACCCAGGGTCGCGATGGTGGCAATGCTGATCGCAAACATCGTCAATCTCGCGCTCAACTGGGTGCTGATTTATGGCCATCTGGGCATGCCGGAACTGGGCGCGGTTGGCGCGGCGATCGCCTCGACCATGGCACGGTTTGCCGCCTTTGGCCTGATTATAGCGGTTATCCTGACCCAGGCCGATGCCATCGCGGCGGGCGTGCGCGGCCCGTGGGAGACGTTCTGGGGCCCCGGCGGCTGGCGCGCGGGGTGGGAGATGCGCAGGCTCGGCTTTTCCGCCGGGCTCTCCAACGGGTTCGAAACGATCGGGTTTGCCACCATGACCATGCTCGCCGGGCTTTTGGGCGGGATCGCGCTCGACGCCTATTCGATTGTCCATAACCTTATGGCGACGGTCTTTCTGATCGGGCTTGGCCTTTCGATCGCGACCGGCGTGCGGGTCGGGACCGAAATGGGCCGCGGGCGGCCGCATGAGGCCGCCTTTGCCGGGTGGACCGGGCTTGGCACCGGTGTCGTGATCATGGGCACGATCGGGTTGCTCGTCTGGGTCGGGCGGTTTCAGATCGCGGCCTTTTACGCGGTCGACGCGGATGTTATCGCGCACACGGTCATGCTGTGCGGCCTGGTCGCCCTGATCCTTGCGCCAGATTGCTTCCAGATCGTGATGGGACAGGCGGTGCGTGCACTGGGGGATGCCTGGATCCCGATCCTCTGCTACATGATCTCCTTTGCCGTGGTTCTGGTGCCGATGGGCTGGATCATGGCAATCAGCTTTGGCTTTGGAACGCAGGGACTGTTGATGGCGATCCTCACATCATGCTGGCTGGCGAGCCTGTTACTGGCCGCGCGCTTTTACGTGCTGACGCGGCGGGCACAGGCATGAGCTATGCGTCGGAAAAGGATCGCTGGTCGACCCGGGCGACCGAGTGGCTGATGTTTGCCGCCGCCTGGATGTTTCGCACCGTCACGTGGCCCGTGCCGACCTGGACGCTGACCCGGATCCTGGCGCCCCTGGGCGGTTGGCTGGCCTGGGTGGTTCCCTCGGCCAGCGAACGGATCATGGAGAATGTCACATATGTCTGGCCGGGCCTGACGCTTGAGGAGGAGAAGATCTTCGTCAAGGCGAACGGGCGCCACACGCTGTGCCTGATGATCGAATATGCCCGGCTCGACAAATTCCTTCGCGATATCGCGGTGGAGGTGACGGGTGAGGGGCATCTGCGCGACCGGCCAAAGGGCACGGGCGCCATCCTCGTCACGGCCCATTTCGGCAATTGGGAGGCCGTGCGCTTTGCCGCAAAGGCAATGGGTCATGAAAGCGGGATCATCTATCGGGCGTTCAACAACCGGTATCTTGACCGCTTCACGCTCGACCTGATCCCGTCGGTGGGGGAGCCGGTGCTGCAAAAGGGCGGCGGGATGCGCCAGCTCTATGCCCATGTGAAACGCGGCGGCGTGGTGATGATCCTGGTCGATCAGCGCAACACCGGCGCCCCGTTTCTGGATTTCCTGGGCCGCCCGGCCGAGACGGTGCTCGCGGCGGCGGAACTGGCCGAGCGCACCGGCGCCGCGCTGATCCCCGCCGTTGCCTATCGAGACCTCGAGGCAAAGTGCTTTCGCGTGACATTCGAGGACCCGGTGACCGGGCCGGACCCCAAGAAGATGATGCAGGAAGTCAATAACCGGATCAGCTCGTGGATCGAGGAGGCGCCCGATCAATGGTTCTGGCTTCACCGACGATGGCGGCGCACGGCGCGCTCCGTTCCGCACGACGAGGAGAAGGCCTCATGACCGACCGAACTGGAAGATGCTTGTGCGGCGATGTGCGGTTCAGCTTTCGCGGACCGCTGAACTGGCAGGGGCACTGCCATTGCGAAAGCTGTCGGCGCGCGAGTTCCGCGCCGATGACCAGCTTCCTCGGAGTGCCCGATGGCCAGTGGGAATGGACCGGGAAGACCCCTGCAACATATGAAAGCTCGCCCGGCGTCCGCCGCCTGTTTTGCCCGCGTTGCGGCAGCCAGGTCGCCTATGAGGCAGATCAGTTTCCGGGCGAGATCCACTTCTATGCCGCGACGCTGGACCAGCCGGAGGCGTTCGCCCCCACGTTTCATGTCTTTGCAGCCGAGGCCGTCAGCTGGCTTGAAATAGATGACGATCTTCCGCGGTATTCCGGCATGCTGGGAACGCCAAAGATCAGCGGCTGATCAGCGCTCGTACTTCGCCGCCGCGATGACCGGGCCGCTTTCACCACTTTGCAGCCAGAGCGCGATTCCCTCTCCCGGACCGGGCTGGGGCAAGTCGACTTCGTCCATCGTCTCGCCCGACCAGTCCTGCACCTTGCTGAGCATGCCGACCACGTTGTGATAGGCGAGCTTCTTGCCGGCGTTCTCTCCACGCTCGATATCGACCTTCTGTTCCTTGGTATAGGTCGCCATGTAAAGCGTCGCCTCGGGCGCATCGGCAATGGGTTCGATCTTGCCTTTCAGCGCACCGCCCATTTCGACGATTTCGATCGTTGCCATGTCAGGCTGGGCATGGCAACGATCGAAATCGTCGAAATGGGCGGTGCGCTGAAAGGCAAGATCGAACCCATTGCCGATGCGCCCGAGGCGACGCTTTACATGGCGACCTATACCAAGGAACAGAAGGTCGATATCGA
>JBCCHW010000144.1:0-9481 GCA_039028555.1 Pseudomonadota bacterium
GTCACCGCACCGACCGAGATCGAAATCGCGACGGCAATGCGCCGTTTGGATCGTTCGACATCCAAACCGGAATGAAATGCCGCCCGCTCCCCCAGTTGAAACAGATCAAGCGCCCGGGCCTGATGCAAAAGGACGGGCGCGGCGATGAGCGTGAGAAAAACGGCCGCACCGACCAGCGGCCATCCGGACCCGCCGAGCGATCCCATGGTCCAGAACGTCAAATCGCGCAGTTGCTGATCGTCACTGATGTAGACGAGCGCGCCAATCGCGGCGACCGTAATTGCATTCACCGCAACGCCCGCAAGGATCAGCATCGCAACCGATGTCTCGCCCGCGCGGCGCGAGAGCGTGAAGACGAAACTGATAACGAGCGAGGCCCCGATAAAGGCCGCTAGCGGGAGCAGCCAGGGACGCAGAGCGTTGGGCAGAACGCCCACGATGTGATCGCCCAGCACAATCGCCAGAACGGCGCCCAGCGATGCACCACCCGTCACCCCAATCAGGCCGGGATCCGCCAACGGGTTGCGCAGAACCCCCTGAAGCGCCGCACCCGACAATGCGAGCGCTGTGCCGACAGCGATACCAAGAAGCAAGCGGGGAAGCCGGATCTGCCAGAGAATGGCGGTCTCGAAGCCTTCACCTGATCCGGTCAGAGCGTCGATCAATTGTCCCGGCGCAAGGTCAACGGGGCCGAGCGCCAGCTCAGCCAGTGCGAGCAGGGCAACCACCCCACACATGCCCGCGAGTGCCGGAAGATTTTGCGGTGCGCGCAGGGTCAACGCCGTTGTCACGCGTCAAAAGCCCGCTGCGGCGGCAGCGTCCGGTTGCAGGGCCGAGGCCAGGTCTGCGATCGCTTGCGGCGTGCGCGGTCCAAACCCGAGCAGCAGCATCCCGTCCATCGCGACCGCCCTTTTTGCCTTGCCGGCGGGTGTCAACGCAATTTCCGGGCGGGCGAGAATGGCGTCGATCCCGCCAAATCGTTCCGAATGTTGCGCCATCATCAGGATGGCATCGGGCGCCGCGCCGATGATGGCTTCACGGTTCATGGGCTTGTATCCTTTGAATCCGGTTGCTGCATTCTGGGCACCGGCGAGTGTGATCATCTCGTCGGCCCCGGTACCACCACCGCCCACAAGCGGTGTGCTCCCTTGCAAGCCAAGGATAAAGAGAACACGGGGCGTGTCGGGCAGCTTTGCAACCTTTGCCCGAACCTCGGCCAAGTCATCGAGGAAACGCTCAGCCGCCGTATGGGCGGCCTCTTCGACTCCCAGCGCCGCGCCGACAAACCGGATCTTTTCTGCGATTGAGTCGGCCGAGGGTGTGTCGGGCGCCATAGCGATCGGCACGCCGGCGGCTCTGAGTTGCTCGAACGTGATTTCAGGTCCGGCATCGTGGGCGGCGAGCACCAGATCCGGCTCGAGCGAGAGGATCCCCTCGGCCGCCAATCGACGCACATAGCCGATCTGCGGCAGCGTCGCTGTCGCCTCTGGGAACGTCGAGGTCTGATCGATGGCGACAATCCTGTCGCCGGCGCCAAGGCCAAAGGCGATCTCGGTCAAGTCCCCGCCTGCCACGACGACGCGGCTGGGGGGTTCCTGGGCCGACAGCGGTGTCGCAACCGCCAACACGGCTGCAACCAGAAAACGGATCATGACGCACCTCCGATTGCCGTATCCAAGACCTCTCGCCAGGTCTCATTTTCCGAGGCGCCGGGCGGTCGGGCGCCAAAGAACTGACAGACGAGATCGCCCCGGCCGTCAAACAACTCCAGCGAGGTGATCGTTCCGCGCAGTTTGGTCGGCTTGCGCACCGCCCATGCTTTCGCGACCCGATCGGTGCGAAGGCGCAGATTGAAGCCGGGGTCGAGCACGTTGAGCCATGGTCCCATGACCGCGACATTGCCGACCGCGCCCGAGAAAATCTGCAAACATCCCTGGTTTCCCACAAAGCACATGATCTCTAGGCCGTGCTTCGCGGCACCCCTCAACAGGCGCTCGACAACGTCGGTTTCGACCGCACGGGCGAGGTCGTCGCCGGCGAGTTGGAATGCCTGCTGGCGGTCGAGGCCCAGAGTTCTGAGCATGCGATGAAAATCATGGCTGTGATCCAGCTGCTGCCATTGAGCGCGCAACGCGTCACGGCTGACATCGGTTGCCGGTTTGGGTTCCGGCTGGACATCATTGGAGATTGTGAACGGCGCGGCCTCTGTTTTCGCCGCCTCGTAGGACACGAGACGTTGCGCCCACGCGTCCATGTCGGTGTCGCCGGTTGCATAGATCTTGATGACCGCTTTGCCCGTCTGATCAAAGACTTGCACTGAATGGCGACGCCCCGACCGGGTTTCATCGACCATGGCATAGCCGGCATGCCAATGACGCAGAAAAAGACGCAGATCGATTTGACCGGTCACCTGCCCGACAGTGCCGTGAGTTGCAACGTCGCCCATTCGACCCGTCGTCTCGTGCACGGCGGCATCGTTGCGCGTCAGGGTCATGACGGGCCCGATACTCTGAAGCTGCTCTAGCAGCCCGGCGAATTCCGGACCGCGCAGACGGAGCGGGCGCACAGCTGATCCGACCCGTGCGGCGGCGAGGAACCCTTCGGCGACGCCGAGCTTGTCAGCGATGTCACGTGCCCTGGCGCCGGGATCCGCGGTTTTTGCTGCATCCCATGACTGTGCGAGTTCCGGCAGAGAGGGCACGTCCATTCAGCAGTCCTCAGAACTTGAAGGTCGCTGCAACCTTTCCGGCGATGCCGGGATTGTTGAGCCCGTTGGGATAGACTCGGTATTCGCGGTCGGTGAAGTTGTCAATCCCGGCCGAAAAGACCGCGCCCTCGAGCGGCCCCGAACTCGGCTGCCAACTGGCAAAGAGGTCAAACACGGCAAAGCCCGCGGCCGTCAGCGTTCCCGGTGGCACATCATCGGGTTGGATGCCGCGGGTGAACGTGCCGCGAACTCCAACTTCGACGTCGTCCAGCGGGCGAATGCCGCCAACAACGACCAGACGGTCCTGCGGGATTGACGCCAGTTCGCCCGACCCGTTGATCCCGTGCCCGCGCGGAAGCGTCAGACCTGCCGAGGTGAACCAGTCGACCGCATCATAGGCGATCTCCGATTCGAACCCGTAAAGCTCTGCATCCACATTCACGTTGGTCGTCGACCCGCTCACCTCTAGCTGACGGGTGAAGGGATTGAACTGGGCAGTCGAGAAATCGATGAACTGGACACGCGTGTCGATAAAGTTGTCGACGCGCGCATAGTATCCGTTTGCCGACAACAGCAGCTGGTCGCCCGAAAACACGAAGTCGTTGAACAGATATCGCCCGCCGACCTCCACCTGTCTGGCCTTTTCAGGCTCGAGGTCAGGCGAGGGAATAAACTCGTTCACACCAGTGAAGACGGGCGATCCTGGCGGGCCGAGCGGGAACCCCCGCGTCGCAAAGTGAACGCCATCCGAGTAAAGCTCGGTCAGGGATGGCGCGCGGAACGATTGCGAGGCGCTGGCAAAGAGCTGAAGATTGTCGTCGGGCTGCCAGTTGAGGGCGATCCTGGGGGATGCCTCGCCTTCGCTGCGGTCGGTGAAGTCTCCGTCGGGATCAAGCTCGTAGTAATCGTACCGGACACCAGGGGTGACCGTCAGCCCCGGCAACACCTCGAAGTCGGCCTGAAGAAAACCTGCGTAAAAGCGCCTTTTCGCATCCGGTGCCTGCGGACGAGCAGCCCCGTTGCGTTTCGCCTCCTGACTGTCTTGAAAGAATTCGACCCCATAGGAGACTGCAACCGGCACATCGCCGAGATCGAACCTCGAGATATTTGTTGCCTCGAACCCGACGGTATCGAAGTCCGTCGTGTCGGAGCGCCCGTCGGAAAAGCGGTCTTCCTCGACATTGATGTCATTATAGTATGCGAGCATCGACAGATCGATCAGATCGCTGTCAGCTGGCTCCCATTCCCAGCCGAGGCTTGCACTTTGATAGGTAAAGTCACGATCAACCACATTGGTGGTTGTGCCTTGAACGTTGGAGTTCGGCGGCGTGTCGCCATTGTCATGATAGATCTGGTAGCTCGCTTCGATCCGATGTGCGTCGGTTGGTTCCCAGCCGAACTTCAGCAGACCGTTCTGGGAGTCGATATCGGAGTCGATAATGGGGTTTCCGGACCCATCGCTGATGTCTTCGAACATCGGACGATAGGAAAAGAAAGCCAGTCCATCGAATGCTCCGGTGTCGAATGCCAGCGTTCCCGCGCCCAGCAACTGTGTGCCCTGACTGTTGAAGCCGGCAGTTACTTCACCGCCCCAAAGCTCGCCTGGCGCGACGATATCACTGGCATCCTTGGTATCGAGGAAGATCACACCGCCCAGCGCGCCCGAACCAAACAGCGTGGACGCCCCGCCCCGCAGCACTTCGACACGTTTCAGGATGGCGGGGTCCGTAAAGAAGCGACCCCGGTGTGCAAGATCAAAGTTCTGCCGGGCGCCATCGACCCTGATGACCACCTGTTCATCCTGGAAACCGCGAATGTTGGGCTCTTGCGAGATGGAACGCGGCCCCCCCTCGATCGTGACACCGGGCACATCGCCGATCAGTTCCTCGTACGAAAAGGGCTGTTTGCGACGGATCTCCTGCTCGTCGATCACCGTCACGGCATTCGGCGTCTCGAGCAGCGCGCGCTCGTCGCGGGCGGCGCCATAGACAATGATTTCCTGAGATTGGAACGGATTGACGACGCCTGTTTCCGAGTTTTGCGCCAGCGCCGGGCTGACGAAGAGACCAATAGATGAGATTGCGATCGAGCTCACGCTATTGAATAAGTAGTCACGACTTTTGTTGGCAAACATGCCACCCCCCAAGGTTTGAAAGACATTGTTGCCAGGGGCTTCCAAATCGCTACAGGGTGGCGATTCATAGTGGCTCAGTGCAACTGAATCTCGGACTAACAAAATCTGACGTATTCAGTCAAGAATTATAAACCTCTGAAATTTATGCAACTTCCTGCTGTTAGCTTGGACTAATTTTGCGTCCCCGCTGAAGTCTGCGCGGGTGCGAGGCCGTCTCACATACCGCTACACAAGGCCGTGTATCGAAGAGACAGGATCCCTATGTTAAGTTGGTGATGCCGGTTTGGGAGAGATCCATTGCGTGACCTGTGGAGAAAAAGATCGATCGCAGGCTTCCTGTTGTTGGGAGGCGCGCTGGTCGCGGCATGTTCGCATCCCACGCCCTACGGCCCATCGACCGGCCAGGGTGGTTATTCCGACAAGGTGATCGAGGACAACCGGTACTGGGTTTCCTTTCGGGGAAACTCATTGACGCCGCGCGATACGGTCGAGACCTATTTGCTGTTTCGTGCCGCGGAACTGACGATTGAATCAGGGCGGGACTGGTTCCGCATCGCCGATCAGGATACCGAGGTCTCGACGAGATATAACGGCTTCACAACAGGGTTTGGGCGGGCCGGTTTTGGGCCATACGGGTACAGATCGGGTTTTGGGGGCGGATTTGCGACCGGAATCGGCACCACGTCATTGCGCCCGGTTTCGCAGTATGAGGCTTTTGCCAACATCCTCGTCTACAGCGGTGTGAAACCCGAAGATGATGCCGAGGCCTATGACGCGCGCGAGGTGTTGGAGAACCTGAGCCCCGATATCGTGCTGCCCGATCAGGTTGATGGATAATGGGCCGCGCCGCAGCGTCGGCACGAAGCGCCCGGCACCGCGACCCCGGATCATAGATCCGCCTTGCCAGGACGCGCCAGTCCTATGAAGTATTTCCACCAAATCGGCGTTGACAGTCGATACATACGGATGAAAACAAGGCGTCGAGGCAAATGACGGGTTTTTAATGCACCATGATGTTGGGATCGTCGGGTTGGGCTATGTCGGCTTGACCTTTGCCACGGCGCTTGTGGATGTGGGTTTCTCGGTGCTGGGGGTGGAACGGCGGGCTGACATTGTCGAGATGACCAACGCGGGCCAGCCGCATTTCTCGGAAACCGGTCTGGACGCGGCGCTGAGCGAAGTGGTGGGGGGCAGGAAGCTAAGCGCTGTCCAGGAATTCGGGCCGGACGATACTTGTGACATATACGTTCTGACCGTGGGGACTCCTCTGGACAGGGAGGGCCGCATCCAGCTCGACTTTATCCGGACGGCTGCACGCCAGGTCGCCGACAACATGCGCGATGACGCGCTGATCATTTTGCGCTCGACCGTCAAGATCGGCACGGCGCGCGATGTCGTGAGCCCGATCCTCGCCCAGTCGGGCAAGCGATTCCGGATTGCCATGTGTCCCGAGCGCACGCTCGAAGGACGCGCCCTGTTGGAACTGCGCCAGCTGCCCCAGATCATCGGCGCCGACGACCCCGAAACGCGCGAGCGGGCGGCGCATTTCTTTTACAAGCTCACACCGACGGTGGTTCAGGTGTCTTCCCTCGAAGCGGCTGAAATCGTCAAACTGGTGGATAACACCTTTCGAGATGTGCAGTTCGGCTTTGCCAACGAAGTCGCGCGGATCTGCGATGCCTATGGTGTCAACGCGATGGAGGTGATCAGTGGCGGGAAACTCGGCTATCCCCGCACGGCCGTCGCCTTGCCCGGTCTTGTCGGCGGGCCATGCCTCGAAAAGGACCCCCACATCCTTGCCCAGTCGACCGAGGAGATCGGGCTGACGCTCGACATCACGCCTGCCGCGCGCCAGGTCAACGAACGCCAGCCCGAGGAGACCGCCGATTTCATTTGCGCCGAGATCGCGAAACGGGTCGCGGGCCGGGCGCCGGTGATCACGCTGATGGGCATCGCGTTCAAAGGCATCCCCGAGACCGACGATTTGCGCGGCGCGATGTCGCTAAAGGTCTTGGCGGCCTTGCGCGCCCGAGTCCCCGAGGCGGAGATCCGTATTTACGACCCGGTCTGCTCGCCACAGCAACTCCGCCCGGTCGCAGGGGATGCGCAGATCGTCCAAGGTTTCCACGACTGCATGATTGGTGCGGATTGCGTGATCATCGCAAACAACCACCCCGGGCTGGGCGCGGTCTCTCCCGTCGAGATCACCAAGCGCATGGCACCAAACGGTTTCGTCTATGACTACTGGAACCACTTCTCGGATCGCCGGCGCAAAGAGATCGGCAATTCCTATTTCTCGGTGGGCAATATCAGTCTGGCGGCCGGGGCATGAGTGGTTCGTGTGTCGTGACGGGCGGCGGTGGCTTTATCGGCAGCTATCTGGTGAAGCGGCTGGTCACGGATGGCTGGCGCGTAACCGTGGTCGATAACATGACCCGTGGAAGCGCGTCGCGGATTGGCGAAGTTCTGGACGATGTGAGACTTCACACCTGCGACGCACGGGATGCTGATCAAGTGACCGAGGCGTGCAAGGGCGCCGAAGTCGTCTTTCACCTTGCGGCCGTCAACGGGACCGAGAATTTCTATAACCATCCGGAACTGGTTCTGGATGTCGGCCTGCGCAGCGCCCTTGCCGTGGTGGACGCCTGCCAGCGCGCGGATGTGCCCGATCTCGTGGTCGCCTCCTCGGCCGAGGTCTACCAGACGCCAGCCGTGGTGCCGACCGACGAGACGATCGCGCTGATGCTGCCCGACAGTCTGAACCCGCGCTACTCCTATGGCGGATCCAAGATCGTCTCGGAACTGATTGCGTTCAACTATGGCCGGGATCATTTCCGCAAGGTCCAGGTGTTTCGCCCGCACAATGTCTATGGTCCCGATATGGGCTGGAAACATGTGATCCCGCAATTCGTGCTGCGCGCGCTGGCCGCGCGGGACAGCGGTGATGCAAGATTCGAGATCCAGTCCGACGGCACCGAAACCCGGGCATTTGCCTTTGTCGATGATGTGGTCGATGGCATCGTTCGGATGCATCGCGATGGTGAGCACCGCGAGGTTTATCATATCGGCAACGATCATGAGGTTTCGATCCGCGATCTCGTGGCGCAAACCGGCCGTGTTCTGGGTGTAGGTCTCGAACTTGTGCCGGGGCCCTCGGCCGCGGGTGGTACGCCGCGCCGGTGCCCCGACATCTCGAAAATGCGGGCTTTGGGATATGATCCCCGGATCATGCTGGAGGAGGGCCTGCGCCGGACCGCCCGATGGTACGAGACCAACCGGGGCATGACGCCCGAAAACGCGCTGATGTAGGAACAATCCGTGATGGAGAGAGATACACCCGCGTCGATCGCAGATCCCGGTGCGAAGATCTATGTCGCCGGGCATCGCGGCATGGTCGGCTCTGCCATCTGCCGGGCGCTGGAGGCCCGGGGCCACACCTCGGTGATCCGGCGGACAAGCGGCGAGCTCGACCTGACCGATCAGGATGCGACAGATGCCTTTTTCTCGGCGGAGCGACCTGATTACGTCTTTCTCGCGGCGGCAAAGGTCGGGGGCATCCTTGCGAACGACACACAAGGCGCCGACTTCATTCGCCAGAACCTGCGTATCCAGACCAATGTGATCGATGCGGCCTATCGCAACGGGGCGCGGAAACTGCTGTTCCTGGGTTCGTCCTGCATCTACCCGAAACATGCCGAGCAGCCGATCAGCGAAGAGGCGTTGCTGACAGGCGCGCTCGAGCCCACCAATCTTCCCTATGCGATCGCCAAGATCGCCGGAAAGACCATGTGCGATGCCTATCGCCGCCAGTACGGTTTCGATGCGTTTACCGTGATGCCCTCGAATGTCTACGGTGTCGGCGATAACTTCGACCCGGAGTCGAGCCATGTGGTCGCGGGCCTGATGCGCCGGTTTCACGAGGCGGCACGCTCGGGCGCGGCGGAAGTGATCGCCTGGGGCGATGGCAGCCCGATGCGCGAGCTCGTCGATGCCGATGACCTGGGCGATGCCTGTGTCTTTTTGATGGAGACCTATCAGCAGGGCGGCATGATCAATGCCGGCAGCAGCCAGGAAATCTCGATCCGGGCCCTGACCGAACTGATGGCCGAGATCACGGGCTTTGCCGGGCGGATAACCTGGGACACCACCAAACCCAATGGAACGCCCCGCAAGATCATGGACAACGCCCGATTGCACGCGCTAGGCTGGCAGCCGCGTACCAGCATCGAGGCCGGTTTGAGAAAGATGTACGACTGGTACAGGCAGTCCCTTTTGGAGCTCTCTGTTCAATCTGCCGACCGGGATGCGTCGGCATCCGCAAGCCCGGCGCAACCCTGAACAGCATCCCCGCGTTGACCGCAACGAATTAGATTCAAGGCACTTTCTATATGGCCGAAAAAAAGGAAAACCGGATTCAGACTGCGATCCGGGAACTCGATCTGGATCCCAGGGACGTCAAGCTCGCCTCGTCAATGCTCCAGGTCCTGACCGCGTCGCGCAAGGCAAAGCGTCAGTCGAAATATGGAGAGGGGACACCGACACTTGCGGAATTCTTTGAATTCGCGTTGCCCCGGACCAAGGATGCTCAAGGCCAGCTGATGCAGGATTTGTGGGTTCAGTTCGAGCTGGGCGAGATCAAC
>JBCCHW010000145.1:0-9465 GCA_039028555.1 Pseudomonadota bacterium
CCGAACTGAAGGGCTTTAACTTTCGCGGTGGCACCTATATCCGCGACAGTTTCCTGGGCCTCTGGGTCGCGCTCAGCCTCTATACCGGCGCCTTTATCGCCGAGAGCGTGCGCGCAGGCATTCAGTCGGTTTCCAAGGGCCAGACCGAGGCGTCGTTTGCCCTGGGCCTGCGGCCCGGGCGGACCATGAGCCTGGTGATCCTGCCGCAAGCCTTGCGCATCATCATTCCTCCGATGATCTCGCAGTACCTGAACCTGACCAAGAACACCTCGCTGGCCATCGCGATCGGCTATATGGACGCAACCGGCACGTTGGGCGGGATCACGCTCAACCAGACGGGACGCGAGATGGAAACGCTGCTTTTGCTGATGGCGTTCTACCTGATCGTTTCGTTGACGTTGAGCTTTGTGATCAACGTCTACAACGAAAGCGTCAAGCTGAAGGAGCGCTGATATGAGTGATATCTCTTATGTGAGCGATCAGCAGATCCCTCCCTCGCCGCCGCCACCGAACACGACCGGCCCGATCAAATGGCTCAAGGACAACCTGTTCTCGGGGCCTGTGAACTCGGTCCTGTCGATCGTCTCGATCGGGTTCATCCTGTTCCTGATCTACGATCTTGCGCCGTGGTTCATCGACAGTTCCTGGGCGCCGGCCGAGATGTCGTTGAAAGGGTGCCGGGCCGAGGCCTCGGGCGCCTGTTTCGCGGTGATCAACGAGCGTTTCTATCAGTTTATCTTCGGGTTCTATCCCAGCGAGCTCTACTGGCGTCCGACGCTGGCCTTCCTGTTGATGATCGTTGCGATTTGGCCGGTGCTTTTTGATCGGGCGCCAAAACAGTTGATCTGGCACACCATGGTCTATCCACTGCTCGCCTACTGGCTTATCTGGGGTGGATCGATCTGGGGCCCGCTGTTGGTGCTGGCCGGCCCGCTGATCGGGTATCTGATCGCGAGCAAGGCGGAACGGCTGTTCGCCGCGATCGTCGGCGATGATTTCGCCCCGCTGGTCACGTTGATCGTGGCGGTTCTTGCGGTGATCTTGTGGTTCATCTTTGCGGTCGCGCCGCTGGATGGGGTGATCAGCGCGATCCTGCCACTGGGGATCATGCCGGTCGAAACAAACGATATGGGCGGCTTTATGCTGTCGCTCATCATCGGTGTGGTCGGGATTACCGCCTCGCTTCCGATCGGGATCGCGCTGGCGCTGGGGCGTCAGTCAAAGCTGTTCCTGGTCCGTGTGCTCTCGGTCGGTTTTATCGAGTGTATGCGCGGCGTGCCGCTGATCACGCTGCTGTTCGTTGCCTCGACACTGCTCAACTACTTCATGCCCCCGGGTACGAATTTCGACATCGTGCTCAGGGTCTGCATCATGGTGACGTTGTTCTCGTCCGCCTATATGGCCGAGGTGATCCGGGGTGGTATCGCGGCGCTGCCCAGAGGGCAGTACGAAGCCGCCGATGCCATGGGCCTGACCTATTGGCAATCGATGCAGCTGATCATCCTGCCCCAGGCGCTCAAGATTTCGATCCCGAACATCGTCTCCAGCTTTATCGGCCTGTTCAAGGATACGACGCTGGTCATCGTGATCGGGCTTCTGGACCCGCTGGGCCTGTCCACGGCGATCCGGGCGGATGCCGACTGGAACGGGATCGTGTGGGAGCTTTACGGCTTTATCGCGCTCTTCTTCTTCATCTTCTGCTTCGGCATGTCGCGCTATGCGGCGCATCTCGAAGAGAAGCTCAAAACAGACCATCGATAAGGGACACCTCCCATGACAAACGCAATGGAAGACCACATGCCGGAAGGCCACGAACCGGATATCTCGAAGATGAAGGTCTCGGACGAGATCGCGATCGAGATCCGGAACATGAACAAGTGGTATGGCGATTTCCACGTGCTCCGCGACATCAACCTCACCGTCAACCGGGGCGAGCGGATCGTGATCTGCGGGCCGTCAGGCTCGGGCAAATCCACGATGATCCGCTGTATCAACCGCCTGGAAGAGCATCAGAAGGGCGACATCATCGTCGACGGGATCGAGCTGAACTCGGACCTCAAGAACCTCGACAAGGTGCGCGCCGAGGTTGGGATGTGCTTTCAGCACTTCAACCTGTTCCCCCATCTGACGATCCTGGAAAACTGCACGCTGGCGCCGATCTGGGTGCGCAAGACGCCCAAGAAGGAAGCCGACGAGACGGCGATGCACTTCCTCGAAAAGGTCAAGATCCCCGAGCAGGCCAACAAGTATCCCGGCCAGCTCTCGGGCGGGCAGCAACAGCGTGTGGCGATTGCCCGCTCGCTTTGCATGAAGCCCCGGATCATGCTGTTCGACGAGCCGACCTCGGCCCTCGACCCGGAAATGATCAAGGAGGTGCTCGACACCATGATCAGCCTGGCCGAAGAGGGGATGACCATGTTGTGCGTGACCCACGAGATGGGCTTTGCCCGCAAGGTGGCGAACCGGGTGATCTTTATGGATGCCGGTCAGATCGTCGAGCAGAACGAGCCCGAGGAATTCTTCCAAAATCCCAAGTCCGAGCGCACACAGCTCTTCCTCAGCCAGATCCTGGGTCACTGACGGGGTGAGACCCGCAACCTTAACGTGTTGCAAGGCGGCGATTTTCCACGCCGCCTTGGAATGCGTAGCAGCGATGCCACGGTTTTATCCCGATCTCGGCCATTTCCGCGAAAATCCATCTGCCACAGTTGCGTAACGCCCCGGCGATTGGAAAAACATTTCCCAAGCAAATAGATCCTTGGCCAGTTAACGGAGGGGGAGCCGTGGTGCGAGGGTCGAAACCGCCGGTGAGCGTCTAGCACGCCCCGGCGGTTTTTCATTTCCGGGTCGCTCTCTTGCGGGTCTCTCTTGTCCGGGCCGCTCTCATCCGGATCAGCCCCGTGTAGTCCGCAGGCGTGCAACATCCGGTTTCAGCGCCGCACGTGCCTGGGCTGCACGTGCGTGGGCCGCCGACATTCTCACCACCTTCGCTCGGATTTTTGAGCGCCCGCGCAACGCCCGAAAATCGTGCCCTGGACCCTGTGTGACTTACATCACATCCAGACCGAGGTCGAATCACCGATACTGTCCTCGGTGATCAGGAACCCTCGATCACAAAAACGACCAACCTTTGGAGCAAGATGATGAGCTATCTGATGTACTACCCGGTCATCGTCGTCGCCTCCATCGGAATGTTGATCGGCACTGCAAGCCTGATCTGATTTCCAGGAGGCATGGCAGACACTCGGAGACGAAACGGCGCCGCCGGGGGGCGCATTCTCTGAGAACCTTATCTAGGGCTGGCGGCTTTCGAGCCCGTAAAGACTGGACCCATTGATCAGAAACCGGTGCCGCACAACCGGTTCAGCGAAGCAGTTTCAGCAAACATTGCCGTGCGGGTTCTGTCCGCACGGCAATTTCAATCCTTCTTGTAATCCGACAGTTCACGCGGCATCGCGAAATCCACGAACTTCGCGGCGTGATACTCGAGCTCGGACCAGTCCTTGATGTCGAGCTCCAGAACCGCCGCGGCGGCAGTCGGGAAATGCTCGAACGCCCGCGAGCAGCGCCGCCGGACATTCTTTTGCGACAGCTTTCGCGTCAGGGCACCAAGGCCCGGCTGATGGCCCACCAACAAAACCGTGTCGCAGGATTTGGGAAGCTTTGCCAACCGCGCGCGCATCACGTCCGGGGCCGCGTGGTAGAGAACCTCCTCGACCGTTGGATCGGGCAGCGCCGGCATGGCGTTGCGCATCCGTTTGACCGTCTGCGTCGTGCGTTTCGCCGACGAACACAGAACCGTGTCGGGCAGATGTTTGCGATGCGCCAGCCATTGGGCGATGACAGGGGCTGATGCCTTGCCTCGCCCGTTCAGGGGGCGGTCGTGGTCGGGCACACGCGGGTCGGTCCAGCTCGACTTCGCGTGGCGTAACAGAATCACCTTCTTCATGCGGGTAATGTGATGCCAGAGAGTGTGCCGAGGTCAATTGCCTGTTTGCACTTGGGCCGGTGCATGTGCCGTCAAAAACGCATCCATGTGAAACTTCCGCTGCGCCAGCGGCGGCGGCGTGCCGGCAGGGCAGGCGACCCGCACCAGACAACCCGTGCGGCAGGCGCCGCCCGCCTCGGAGCGAACATGCGCGGTACAGCGAGGGACATCATACCCCGCGTCGCTGAAAGCGCCCACGGGGCACGCGGTGAGGCAGGGGGCAGGGCAGCCGATGCAGGGCGCCTCGGTCGCGGTCGGCGGCAGGTCTTGCACGCTGGGAAACCCGAGCGCGCCGCGATACGACATCCACAGCCCCCGGCTGGGCGACACCTGCATGGTGACGGGGGAGGGCCGGGCCCCTTCGCCCCGCACGGCCCAGCGGATAAAGGGCTGCCAGGGCGGACCGCCAAAGGGGAAACAGGCGGTGGCGCCCAGCTCATGGGCGATGGCCGACAACACCCGCTCGCTCCACCGGTCCAGCGGGTGCGGGGCGCCGTCGTGTATCTCGGCGCTCTTGCCAAAGACCTCCCACATCCGCGTCCCGTCCGCACCGATCAGCGCGAGGTGAGCGACAGCTGAGGGCAGGCCATCCTGGGGCCCCGGCTCGAAATGGCCGACCACCGCAAGGCCGGATTGCGCGAGGAGCCGGTCGAGCGCCATGCTCACCGCCTGCGGAACGGAAAACCCAGCGACCAGAGAAACCGCGTGGGCGCGCCATCCTGATGGTTCGCGAGCCCGATGGTCATGTCCTGATGCCCGTCGCGGGGTTGCGGGGTGTAGGTGCCAAACAGGCGGTCCCAGATGCTGAGGTTAAATCCATAGTTCATGTCATGCTCATCGCGATGGACGGAATGATGTACCCGGTGCATGTCGGGCGTCACCAGAACCAGACGCAAAAGCCGGTCCCAGCCGCCCAGCCTGATATTGGCATGATTGAACATCGCGGCGCCGTTCAAAACGACCTCGAACAGGATCACGGCGACAACCGGGGCGCCGAGCAGATAGACCAGCAGGATCTTGAGCCCCATCGAGAGCGCGATCTCGATCGGATGAAACCGGATCGCGGTCGTCACGTCGATATCGCGGTCGGCGTGATGCACCCGGTGCAGGCGCCACAGGATCGGGATCTGATGGCTGAGCCAGTGCTGGGCCCAGATCGCGAGATCGAGCAGCAGGAAAACCACCAGCACCTCGGCCCAAATCGGCCAGGCGAGGTGATTGAACAGACCCCATCCCAACGCCTGCGCGTCCAGCGCCGCGGCGACGGCTGCCGCCCCCAGCGCCAGCTTCATCGCGACGGTCACGCCGGTATTGACGACCGAGAGCCCCCAGTTTGTCAGCCAGCGCCCAGGCTTTGGCGCCACCAGTGCGCTCCGGGGCGCCGCCAGTTCCCACACCGCCAAGGCTGCAAAGACGCCAAAGAATGCGCCGAGCCGGATGATCGCTTCATGTTCCATGGCGCAAACCTTGGGCGAAGTGGCGCGAAGATCAAGTCCGGTTCGGGCCTTCCCGCGCACGCTTTCGCGAGCGCGCCTACGCGTCGATGATCAGAGTCCCCGCGCCGTGTTCGGTAAAAAGCTCGAGCAGCACGGCATGGGGCGCGCGGCCATCGAGGATCACGGCGGCCTCGACCCCCTGTTCGATGGCGCGCAGCGCCGTGTCGACCTTTGGGATCATGCCGCCGGCGATGGTGCCGTCGCCTTTCATGTCCGCAATATCCGACGGGGACAGGCGCGTGACGACCTCGCCATCCGCATTCTTCACCCCCTGGACATCCGTCAACAGCATCAGGCGTTCCGCCTTCATGGCCCCCGCGATCGCCCCGGCGGCGGTATCTCCGTTGATGTTGAAGGTCTCGCTGGGGCTGCGCCCGGCGCCGACCGGGGCCACGACGGGGACCAGATTGCTGTTGATGAAGGTGCGCAGGACGTCCGGGTCCACCTCGACCGGCTCGCCGACAAAGCCGAGATCGAGCACCTTTTCGATATTGCTGTCGGGATCGCGCGCGGTTTTCAATGCCTTTTCGCAGATCATCAGGTTGGCGTCCTTGCCGCACAGACCCACCGCGCGGCCGCCCTGGCTGTTGATCGCGGCGACGATGCGTTTGTTGATGACTCCGGCGAGGACCATTTCGACGACCTCGACCGTCTCGGCCGTGGTGACCCGCAGGCCGTCCTTGAACTCCGACTGGATCTGGAGGCGTTCGAGCATCTCGTTGATCATCGGGCCGCCGCCATGGACCACGACGGGGTTCACCCCGCATTGCTTCATCAGCACGATGTCGCGGGCAAAGCGCTCCATCGACTCGGCATCGCCCATGGCGTGCCCGCCGAATTTGACGACGATGGTCGTCCCGTCATAGCGTTGCAGATAGGGCAGCGCCTCGGATAATGTCCGCGCCGTTGCCAGCCAGTCGCGTTTCATGGCTCGTTGAATCTCCATGGCATCCCTCCGCATCAGGGCTGGGCGAGCCAACCCTGACGATGGGGACGTCATAGCCTCCTTTTGTCGCGACTGCCATAGCGCCGGTGACAGATTAGTTTCCCGCGCTTTTGCCCGTGCTGTCGGCGGTATCGGCCTTGGCGGATGTCATCTCGTCATCGCCGAAAAGGAACGAGAAAATGCCTCCCATCGGCGTGTCGTTGGCTGCATTGTGTTTGCGCGCCTCTGCGATGTCCCTTTTGACATCGTCACGATTGTCGTTCCCGCCCTTGGCGAAAGCCGCCCCGGCGCCGAGCGAGATCGCCGCGATGATGACGGTGGTCAATATGGCCTGCATGATGATGTCTCCCAATCCGGTTGTCGCCTTTCGACCCGCGTTTCGGCCGATCGTTGACAGGTGGGGAGCAGGCGTTCACGGATCCATGAGCGCCGCCTGACGTCTGGGTGAGCGGGGCGGGTGTCTGCCTCGCAGCCCTGTGAGCGGGCGCGCGTTACCCGGCGAGCTGGCGCGCGATGACGCCGCGCAGGGCACCAAGGCCGTTGCCCTTTTCCGACGAGGTTGTGAGGATCTCGGGAAACGCCGCGGCATGTTTGCCGAGCGCGGTCTGGACCTGATCGAGCGTGCCGGCCAGCGCGCCCTTTTTGGGCTTGTCGATCTTGGTCATGACGACCTGAAAGCTCACCGCCGCGCTGTCGAGCAGGGACATGATCTCGTGATCGACCGTTTTCACCCCATGCCGGCTATCGATCAGCACAAAGGCGCGGGCCAGCGTCACGCGGCCGGAAAGATAAGCCTTGAGCAGGGCCTGCCACTTCGCCACCACGGCGACGGGCGCTTCGGCGAAGCCATATCCGGGCAGGTCGACCAGATAGCCCCGTTCGCCCAGCGCGAAATAGTTGATCTCCTGCGTGCGACCGGGCGTGTTCGAGGTTCGCGCCAGGCCCTTGCGATTGGTGAGCGCGTTGATCAACGAGCTTTTGCCGACATTCGAGCGCCCGGCAAAGCAGACCTCGCGCCGGTCGGCGGTGGGCAGGCCGGACATGTCGACGACGCCTTTGACAAAGTCACACGGTCCGGCAAAGAGGCGCCGCCCCTCTTCCAGCGCCTCGGCCGGGATCTCGGGATCAATGGTAAAGGGCACCTGCATCACGGCGCCACGCTCACAATACGGCGACGGGGGTGCCCGTTTCGATAGTACCGCCGCCGATCACTTGCGCATAAACACCGAAATCCTGATGCCCCCATTTCTCCATCAACAGGGCGGGGACATCCATGTCGCGCAGGCCGGTGGCCGGGTTGGCCGTGGTCGCGTTGCAGCGTTTGACCCGCTCGGTGACCCTGAGGCGGGCGTCGCCGACCCCGATCTCGCGCCCGATCCATTCGAACTCTTCCCAGGGTGCGAGGCCATCGAGCCACAGATTGGCGCGGAACCGGGTGCGGTGCAGGCGCATCCCTGCGGCCTGTTCCAGGGCCTTGAGGCTGGATGTGCTGTTGATCGCGAGGTGCGTGTCGGGAAAATCGGTAAAGGCCGCCTGGGGCAGGCGCGCAACCTGATAGGGCCCCGGGCGCTGGTCTTTGGCCAGCGGCAGCAGCCAG
Source organism: Pseudomonadota bacterium (assembly GCA_039028555.1). Lineage (GTDB taxonomy): Bacteria > Pseudomonadota > Alphaproteobacteria > Rhodobacterales > Rhodobacteraceae > Thermohalobaculum. Next base: position 8,028 of record JBCCHW010000145.1, read on the forward strand.
TCGCACAGGGCCTGTGGGCTCGTGTCGGGATCGACGGTGAGCGGTTCGGCATCAGGATGGGTCAGGGCGATCTCGCCGCTGGCTTCATCCAATGAGATGGTAATGCGCGCAAGGTTGGGCACAAAGGTCTGGGTGACGAAATTGCGCGCCCGGACCCATTCGGGCTTTGCCGGGTCAAAGCCGGTATTGCCGTGACAGACCGCCCAGACCCGGTCCCACGGCATATGCTTGCCTGCGGTCAGCGTCACCTGATCAAGGCATTCCTCGCCCAGGCTCTTGACCGGATGGCGGCAGAGCGTGGCGACCGTGGCGGTCATTTCCCGGCATCTCCGGTCGCCTTGTTCTTGCGCTTGAAGGTCGCTTTGACGTTACCGAAAAAGTCGACCTGAACCCCCTGACTTCGCATGATCGAGTACTGCTGGATAAAGGTCAGGATGTTGTTGGCGCACCAGTAGATCACCAGCCCGCTGGCAAAGGTGCCGAGCATGAACATGAAAACCCACGGCATCCAGGCAAAGATCATCGCCTGGGTCGGGTCGGTGGGGGCGGGGTTCAGCTTTTGCTGCATCCACATGGTGATGCCCATCAGGATCGGGAACACCCCGATCGAGAACAGCGCGAGATAGGAGGGCACCTCGAACGGCAACAGGCCGAACAGGTTCATGAAACTGGTGGGATCGGGCGCCGACAGATCGTGGATCCACCAGATGAACGGCGCATGGCGCATCTCGATCGCGACGTTCAGCACCTTGTAGAGCGAGAAAAAGATCGGGATCTGCAGCAGGATCGGCAGACAGCCGGCAGCCGGATTGACCTTCTCTTTCTTGTAGAGGGCCATCATCTCCTGTTGCATTTTCTGCTTGTCGTCGCCGCAGCGTTCTTTCAGCTTCTCCATCTCGGGCTGGAGCTTTTTCATCTTGCTCATCGAGACATAGGACTGATAGGCGAGCGGGAAGAGCAGCGCCTTGACCAGCAGCGTCAGGCCCAGGATGGCAAAGCCCATATTGCCGATCACGTGGAAGATCTGCAGCAACAGCCAGAACAACGGCTGGGTCAGGAAATAGAACCAGCCCCAGTCGATCGCGTTGTGCAGATCCTTGATGCCGAGCTTTTCCTCATAGCCCCACAGCGTGTCGTATTCCTTGGCCCCCGCGAAATACAGCGTCTGTAGCGAGGCGGAACCGCCCGGCGCGACCTGCATCAGGGGCATGCGCATCTCGGCCCGGTATTCGGGACTGGTGGTCGCGTTCAGCGTCTTGTAGACGGCATCAAAGGATTGCCCGGCCTTGCCGATCAGCGCCGTCAGCCAGTACTTGTCGGTCAGCGCGACCCAGCCGTTCTCCGAGACGGGGTACGAGACGATGTTGGCGCGCTCGAGCGTGTTGGCGGGCAGGTCCTGAAGGTCGCTGAAGGTGTTGAGTGCCAGCTCGTCATCGAC
>JBCCHW010000146.1:0-9401 GCA_039028555.1 Pseudomonadota bacterium
CCCGGCGGTTATCGGGGTCGCTTATTCTGCTGCCACCGCCGGGTTGTCTGCCTTGCTGATGCGGCATGCGGAGAATTTGAATTCGGGGATTTTGCCGTAGGGGTCGAGCTGGGGGTTGGTGAGGGTGTTGGCGGCCGCTTCGACATAGGCGAACGGGATGAAGATCATGTCCTCGGCCACGGCGCGGTCGGCGCGGGCCATGATTTCGATCTCGCCGCGCCGGGTCTCGACGCGCAGCATCTCGCCCGGTGCCACGCCCAGCTTGCGCAGGGTGCGCGGGTGCATCGACGCGTTCGCCTCGGGCTCGGCCCAGTCGAGCACGCTGGCGCGCCGGGTCATCGAGCCCGTGTGCCAGTGTTCGAGCTGGCGCCCGGTGGTCATGATGAAGGGGTATTCGGCATCGGGCACCTCGGCGGGCGGGGTGACATTGGCGGGCGTGAATTTGGCCCGCCCCTCGGCGCGCGGGAAGGCGTCGCCAAAGACGATGGCCTGGCCCGGATCTTCCGGCGAGAGCGAGGGATAGGTGACCGCGTTCTGCGCCTCGAGCCGCTCCCAGGTGATGTTGTCGAGCGAGTTCATTGTCAGCTTCATCTCGTTGAAGATGTCGCGCGGATGCTCATAGCCCCACTCCAGGCCCAGGCGTCTGGCAAGCTCGTTGGCGATCCACCAGTCCTCCCGCGCCTCGCCCGGGCCGGGCACCGCCGCGCGGCCCATCTGGACCTGGCGGTTGGTGTTGGTGACGGTGCCGCGTTTCTCGGGCCAGGCCTTGGCGGGCAGGATCACATCGGCATAGTTGGCCGTCTCGGTCAGGAAGATGTCCTGGACCACCAGATGCTCGAGTTTCGCGATCCCGTCGCGGGCATGTTCCACATCCGGGTCCGACATGGCCGGGTTTTCGCCCAGCACATAGAGGCCCTTGATCTCGCGCGCATACATCGCATCGACGATCTCGACGACGGTGAGGCCCGGCTCCGGATCGATCTCGGTCTGCCAGATCTCCTCGAAGATCTCGCGCACCGCGGCCTGGCTGACCGGCTGATAATCGGGCAGCACCATCGGGATCAGCCCGGCATCCGAGGCGCCCTGCACGTTGTTCTGGCCGCGCAGCGGGTGCAGGCCCGCGCCCGGGCGCCCCACATGGCCGCACATCAGCGCCAGGCTGATCAGGCAGCGCGAGTTATCCGTGCCGTGGATATGCTGGCTGATGCCCATGCCCCAGAAGATCAGCCCCGCCTCGGCCCGGGCAAAGGTGCGCGCCACATCGCGCAGCACATCCGCCTCGATCCCGCAGATCTCGGCCATCTTCTCCGGCGCAAAGCCCGCGAGATGCGCCTTCATCTCGTCAAAGCCCTCGGTCATCGCCTGGATGTACTGGCGGTCATAGAGCTCTTCCTCGACGATCACACGCATGATCGCGTTCAGCATCGCCACATCCGAGCCGGGGCGGAACTGCAGCATATGGCTGGCAAAGCGCTTCATGCCCTGGCCGCGCGGATCCATGACGATCAGCTTGCCGCCCTTCTTGGCGAACTGCTTGAAATAGGTCGCGGCGACGGGGTGGTTCTCGAGCGGGTTGCACCCGATCATGATCGCGCAGTCGGAATTCTCGATCTCGTTGAAGGTCGCCGTCACCGCGCCCGAGCCGACATTCTCCATCAGCGCCGCGACCGAGGAGGCATGGCAAAGCCGCGTGCAGTGGTCGACATTGTTGTGCCCGAAACCGGCGCGGATGATCTTCTGGAAGATATAGGCTTCCTCGTTCGAACATTTGGCCGAGCCGAACCCCGCAACCGCCTTGCCGCCATGGGTGTCGCGCAGCCGGGCGAACCCGCCGGCGGCAGCATCCAGCGCCTCGTCCCAGCTGGCTTCGCGGAAATGGGTCCAGGGGTTGGCAGGGTCGACATTCAGGCCCTTTTCCGGCGCGTCCTCACGCCGGATCAGCGGCTTGGTCAGCCGGTGGGGGTGGGCGACATAGTCAAAGCCGAACCGGCCCTTGACGCAGAGCCGGTTTTCGTTGGCCGGGCCCTCGATGCCGTCGACGCGGACGATCTCGCCCTCCTTGATCTTGAAGCTGAGCTGACAGCCCACACCGCAATAGGGGCAGACGGAGTCCACCTCGGTGTCGTAATCCCTGCTGTCGCCGCGCTGGTGCTCATCAAGCTCGGTCGCCGGCATCAGCGCACCCGTGGGACAGGCCTGAACGCATTCGCCGCACGCGACACAGGTCGACGCCCCCATCGGGTCGTTCAGATCAAAGACGATCTGCGCGTCATGCCCGCGCCCCGACATGCCGATCACGTCGTTCACCTGAACCTCGCGGCAGGCGCGCACGCACAGATTGCAGTGGATGCAGGAATCCAGATTGACCTTCATCGCCAGATGGCTGTCGTCGAGCAGCGGCACGCGGTCTTTCTCGATCGCGGGAAAGCGGCTTTCCGCCACCCCCTGCAGATCGGCCATCTCCCAGAGATGCGAGGATCTGTCATGCGCCGCGTCGCGCTCGGGCTGGTCGGCGACCAGCATCTCGATCACCATCTTGCGCGCCTTGGTCGCGCGGGCGTTCTGCGAGTTGACAACCATGCCTTCGCTCGGCGCGCGGATGCACGAGGCGGCAAGCACACGCTCGCCCTCGATCTCCACCATGCAGGCACGGCAATTGCCATCCGAGCGATACCCCGTCGCATCCTTGTGGCAAAGATGCGGAATACGAGTCCCCTCCCGCTTCGCAACCTCCCAGATCGTCTCCCCCGACCGCGCTTCAACCTCACGCCCATCAAGAGTGAAAGTCACAATATCGCTGTTCGCCGTGTCGCCCATCGGCTCGATCCCTTTTGTCGTGGCTTTGCACCTGGTATACCAGATACCTGCTGCAGGTCCAATCCTTTCGACCCTATCGCAGGAACCCGATGCGAAGAACGGATTTTGCGACGTGAAACAGGGTTTTTCCGCCTGAAGACAATGCCGCAGAGCGCCGATCGGAAACCCGCCGCTCCGATAGGGAACACCGGCCGGACGATGCGGCCGCAAGCGGACGGATCAGAGGGAGCGCAACCCGGGTGCGCGCCTGTTGCCCCGCACCAGAATCCGCGCGGCACCAACCATCGAGAAGACCATAAAGAGCCCGTTGACCAGCGCGCTGGCCAGATTGAAGTCCCCCAGCATCGAAAACAGGATGCAGCCGGCAGCGGCGCCATTGAGGCAGGTATAGCTGATCCGGTTCCCGTCGATCTGACCGATCTGCACGCCCATATAGGCCAGCACGTAAAGCCCGACCCCCAAGAGGCCGATGCCGTCATAAACGTTCGGCATGCTGGCATGGAGGATTTCAGCCAGCGCCGCCACATCGGGCACCCTGCCGATGATCGCAGGAAAGGTTGTCATGAGTGGCATGGCACGCTCCCAGGTCTTCCGGGTCACATCGACCCTGCGGAAGCGTGCATTGTCCGGCCACACCCCGTGCATGGGCTGTGACGATCTTCACGTTCGGGAAAATGTCGGGCAAAGGCGCCCCGGGCCGCGCCTATTCCACGGGCGCGGTTGCCAGCATTGCTTCATGCGCCTGAATCCCGTCGTTCCAGGCCGACAGCCGCGGGCGACCCTGGCGCCAGTTCAGATCGCCAAAGCGGAAATCGAGATAACCCAGGGCACAGCCAACCGCGATCTGGCCCGCATCCAGCGCCTCGCCGAACCCCGCCGAGCGGCCCTCCAGCTCACCCAGGGCACGCTGTACCTTGCTGAGCTGGGCCTGGACCCAGGGGCTAAAGCGCAGCTCTTCGGGCCGCAGGCGCGCCTCGTAGACGCCCAGGATCCCGGCGTCGATGATCCCGTCGGCCAGCGCCTCGGTGGTGAGCACATCGAACAGCGTCTCCCCCTCAGGGTAAAGCCCGCCCTTGCCGACAAAATCGACATAGCGGCAGATCACCCGGCTGTCATAGATCGCGCGACCGTCCTCGGTCACCAGGCACGGCACCTTGCCCAACGGGTTGGCCGAACAGGTCCCCTCGTTCGGCGCGAGCGGCGTGCCGGCGCCCGGGAGCAACTCCACCGCGTCGGTCTGGCCGGTCAGCGCCAGCATGACCATCACCTTGCGCACATAGGGGGATGTCGGGGAGTGGTAAAGCTTCATCGGGCGGTCCTCTCGTCATCGCCGCCATCAGCGGGCCTGGGTGCCTCACCCAGGGTGGCGGGGCTGTCAGGGTCGGGTGAACGCCCGAACATGCGGGCCAGCACCATGGATGTGCGCGGGGTATAGCTGTAGGGCGCAACAGGCTCCGCAGTTTCGCGACGCGTCATACGATACAGGGCAAACAGCACCAGGGCCAGATGGGCGCCGGCAATAAAATAGAAGAGCGCGTCAGAGCCGTATTCGTTGATCAGATAGGCGCTGACCGTCGGGCTGATCACCGCACCGACCGAATAGAAAAATATCAGCGAGGCATTGACCTCGAGCATCATATCCGGCGTCGCCCGGTCGTTCGCCAGCGCCGACGAGACCGAAAAGACCGGATAGGAGGTCGCGCCAAACAGGGCCGCCGCCGCATAAAGCATGATCGGCGAGCTGGAGGACAGGGTGGTCCAGATACAGCATCCGATCGCGGCCAACGAGAGGAAAACCAGCACCGTGCGCCGGTCGAACTTGTCCGCCACCCAGCCGACCGGATATTGCACCAGGATGCCCCCGATCATCGAGGCCGACAGGAACAGCGCGATCTGACCCTGGCTCAACCCGTTCTCGAGGCCAAACAGGGGCCCGACCATCCGGAACGAGGCCCCTGCGAGCCCGGCCACGATGATCCCGATCGCGGCAAGCGGCGACAGCATATAGGTCCTGATCGGGCGCAGCCGCGGCGCCCCCGGCAGGTCCGGCGCGGTCCGGCGGCTCAGCGCCAGCGGCAGCAGACACAGGCAGCAGAACACCGCGACGATGTTATAGGCCGCATAAGAGGCCGGATCGAGCACCGCGATCATCGCCTGAGCCGTGATCTGCCCGCCCATATCGACGACCCGAAAGGCGCCATAGACCCGGCCCCGATTGTGGTTCTGGGTTTTGCCCTGCAACCAGCTTTCAGTCACCGTGTAGGCCGAGGCGATCGCGATCCCGGTCAGCACCCGGAGCCCCGCCCACCAGAGCGGCCCCTCGAGCACCGGGTGCAGCAAGGCCCCCGTCGCGCCGATCGCCGCCGCGGCGGCAAAACTGCGCGAATGGCCGATCAGGCCGACATAGCGCGGCGCCAGCCAGCAGCCGATGAAAAAGCCCGCGAAATGGGCCGAGCCCAACACGCCGATCTCCTCATCGGTGAACCCGCGCGCCTTGCCCGCCAGCACATCGAGCGGGCCAAGCACACCGGATCCCATCTGCACGAGGAAGATCGAAAGAAACAGCGCCGCGAAGGATAGGAGAGCACGCATCTGCGCCTCGACAGGGAGAATTCACGCCATCATGCCCCACCGGTGCGCCGAAATCTATCGCCGGTCCGACGCGCCATGTCGCAATGCTGTCATTGCGCCATGTCAGAGACGGCGCTGGACCCCTGTTTGCGAAAGAGCGCGCGCACCCAGTCCGTCACGGCCCGGATCCGGGGCAGGTCGCCAAGGTCGGGGTGGACCAGCATCCAAAGCTCCCGCTCCAGCGCGATCTCGGGGCTCAGGCGGGGCAGGCCCGGCAGGGCATCGCCGATCAGTACCGGCAAGATCCCCTGTCCGGCCCCCGCCTCCAGCACCGCGATCAGCGTCTCGGCATCGCTCACCTCGACCGGGGCACGGGCGCCCTGCTCCGCGACCCGCGCGGCGACCCAGGCGGTCTGGGGCAGATCGCGCAGACGGTCCTCATAGGTGATCCAGGGCAATCCCGCGCGCCGACCATAGAGCGCATAGCCAAGCGTCGCGATCCGCCGCGCGCGAACGCCCGCCTCGCCCGTCGGCCGGGCCAGCCGCAGCGCGATATCCGCCTCGCGATTCAACAGGCTCAGGCTTTGCGGCTCGGCGATCAGTTGCAGGGTGAGACCCGGTGCCGCGGCCATCAGCGCGGGAAGGGCCGGGGCGAGCAGCCGGTTTGCCACCATCGGCACCGCCGTCAGACGGACCGTTCCCGCAAGCTCGCGATCGCGCCCGCGGATCCCGGCAAAGGCGCCCTCGATCCCCGCCTCGACCTCGACCGCCCGGGCGACGAACCCCGCACCCGGATCGGTGGGGCAGAGCCGGCCCGCCACCCGGTCGAACAAGCGCACGCCCAGCCGACGCTCGGCCCGCACCAGCCGGCGTTTGACCGTGCTTTCATCGACCCCCAGAACCCTGCCCGCCTGCGACAGCGTCCCCGCCCGGGCGATCACCAGGGCCAGATGCAAGTCATCCCAATCCTCATCCTGCATTTCCGCAACTCCATCGGGCAATATCACCGCTCGATCCAGCATAACCGCAGGTCTATACCGGGTCGAGACAGACGACAGGAGGGGCCCATGCTCTACACCATCCACTTCACCGACGACCCTGCCCATGGCGACAAGCGGGCGCGCCACATGGCCGACCATCTGGCGTTTCTCGAGGCGCATGGCGATGTGATCCAGGCCGCCGGGCCACTGATCGACCCGGCCAGCGGCGAGGTCGCGGGCGGCCTGTGGCTGGTCGAAGCGCCCAGCCCGGCAGAGGCGCGAAAACTGGTCGAGACCGATCCCTTCTGGCCGACCGGGCTGCGCAAAGCCGTCGACATCCGCGAATGGCGCCAGGTCTTTGCCCGGCGACAGCGCCTGATCTGACGCTTGCCCCTTGAAACCGGCGCCCGGCGCCCGCGCTTGCCGTGGCAACAGCGCGTTGTTATGAGTGCCGCCTCAGATCCAAAGAGGTGGCCTTGGCCGGACCCCATGACGTGATCCCTCCCGACAAGCGGGAGAAATCGAGCAAAGTCGGCTCCATCCGGGGCCTGGCACCCTTTCTTGCGCCCTACCGCTGGCTGATCGCCGGGGTTGCCGCGGCCCTGCTGGCGGCGGCGGGCTTTACCCTGGTCCTGCCGGTGGCCTTTCGCCGCGTGATCGACGGCTTCTCCGCCGACAATGCCGCCATGATCGACCGCTATTTCTTTGCGCTCATCGGGGTCGCCGCGCTCTTGGCCATCGCGACCGCGACGCGGTTTTACATGGTTTCGAAACTGGGCGAGCGCGTTGTCGCCGATGTGCGCAAGGCCGTCTTCTCGCATGTTGCGGGCCTCAGCCCTGCCTTTTACGAACGCGTGATGACGACCGAGGTGCTGACCCGGCTCACCTCTGACACAGCCGTGATCCAGGGTGTGGTGGGCGCCACCGCCTCGATCGCCCTGCGCAATGTGCTGATTCTGGTGGGCGGGGTGATCATGCTGTTGGTGACCTCGCCAAAACTCACGGCAATCACCTTGCTGATCGTGCCCGCCGTGGTGTTCCCGATCCGCGCGCTGGGGCGCAAGGTGCGCACCCTGTCGCGCACCAGCCAGGACCTGATCGCCGAAAGCGCCAGCCACGCGGGCGAGATGCTGCAGGCGATGCAGACGGTCCAGTCGATGCGCTATGAGGATGCCGCCCGCGCCGGCTTTGCCGACAAGGTCGAGCGCGCCTATGACGCCGCGCACGAGCGGATCAAGGCGCGCGGGCTGATGACGCTGATCGTGATCTTCCTCGCCTTTGCCGGCATTGTCGGCGTGCTGTGGATCGGCGCGCGCGACGTGATGGCCGACCGGATGAGCCCGGGCGAAATGGCCCAGTTCCTGCTGTTCGCGGTCTTTACCGCCGGGGCGCTCGCGGCCCTCAGCGAGGTTTGGGGCGAATTGCAGCGCGCCGCCGGGGCGACCGAGCGGCTGATCGAGCTGATGCATGTCGAAAACCCCATTGCCGAGCCCGACGCCCCCGTCACCGCGCCTGGAAGCGGCGGCTCGATCCGGTTCGAGAACGTTGATTTTGCCTATGATTCCCGCGCCCATATCCCGGCTTTGAGCGATGTGAGCTTTGACGTGAACCCGGGCGAGACCGTGGCGCTGGTCGGCCCCTCCGGTGCCGGCAAGACGACGATCCTTCAACTGCTGCTGCGGTTCTATGACCCGGCCTCGGGCCGCATACTGGTCGATGGCGCGCCGATCGATCAGATGACCCTGGCCGATCTGCGCGCGCGCCTGGCGCTGGTGCCGCAAGAGCCTGTGATCTTTGCCGAAACGGCGGCGGCCAATATCCGCTTTGGCCGCCCCTCGGCCAGCGATGCCGAAGTTGAAGCCGCGGCCCGTGCCGCCGCCGCCCATGACTTCATCGCCGAGCTGCCCGACGGCTATGAAAGCTGGATGGGAGAGCGCGGCGTGCTCCTCTCGGGCGGGCAGAAACAACGCATCGCGATTGCCCGCGCGATCCTGCGCGACGCGCCGATTCTGTTGCTTGACGAGGCCACCTCGGCCCTGGATGCGGAAAGCGAGCGCGCGGTGCAACAGGCGGTCGAGGCCTTGTCGCGCGACCGCACCTCGCTGGTGATCGCCCACCGGCTCGCCACCGTCAAACGCGCAGACCGTATCGTGGTGATGGAGGGGGGCCGCGTCGTTGCCACCGGCACCCATGACGAACTGGTGGCGCAGGGGGGGCTCTATGCCCGCCTGGCCCGCCTCCAGTTCACCGAAAGCATGGCAGCGGAATGATCGCGGGATACCGGTCTTGATATTCTCGGCCCGCCGGTCCATGTTCCGCGCCGAGCCGGGCGGCGTGCCCGGCGCCACAACGGAGTGACCATGGCCAAGGAAGAAACGCTTGAATTTCCCGGGGTCGTTGCCGAGCTTCTGCCGAACGCGACGTTTCGGGTCAAGCTTGAGAACGGCCATGAGATTATCGCCCATACCGCCGGCAAGATGCGCAAGAACCGCATACGTGTGCTCGCCGGTGACAAGGTTCAGGTCGAGATGACGCCCTATGACCTGACCAAGGGGCGGATCACCTATCGCTTTAAATAACCCCTCATGGACGGGCCACGCCTGACGCTGGGAAGCGCCTCTGCCCGGCGCCGGGACCTGTTGGCGCAGATCGGCGTGGTGCCTGACGCGATCTGCCCCGCCGATATCGACGAGACGCCCCGGCCGGGCGAGCTCCCCCGGCTCTATGTCGAACGCATGGCGCGCGAAAAGGCGCAAGCCATTGACGTGGAAGGCTTTCTGCTCACCGCCGACACGGTGGTGAGCCTCGGGCGGCGGATCCTCGGCAAGCCCGAAGACGCCGGCGAGGCGGCGGAGTTCCTGCTCAAACTCTCCGGCCGGCGCCACCGGGTGACCACCTCGGTCTGCCTGCGCGCGGGCGCGACACTCCGCCAGAAAACCGTCGAGACCCGGGTGAAGGTCAAGCGGCTCTCGGACGCCGAGATCAGCGCCTATCTCCGCTCGGGCGAGTGGCGGGGCAAGGCTGGGGGCTACG
>JBCCHW010000147.1:0-9134 GCA_039028555.1 Pseudomonadota bacterium
CAGAAGCCACCAAGCGCCCGCACACTGCCGCCAAATCCGACGATCGGCGAGATCGCCTGCATGATCTTGATCCAGCGCACATACGGCGCGGTGGTGACATAGAGCGTATCGTCATCGCGCATCATGAAATCGCCGGCAAGGAAGAGCGCGCCGGGCTCGGTCAGATCAAAGACGTAAGCCATCTTGGCCGGCTCGGTATACCCGGCGCCGGGCACCAGACGATTGGCAATCTCTGCGGGCTCCTCGCGGAAGATGAACACCCCGGTCGGGTCCGCGCGCGCATCCAACAGCCCGCCGACCAGGCCCAGAGCCCGGATCACGGTGACATCACGCTCGGGGAACGGGACCGATTGCTGGCCCGAGATCGCGCCCAGCGCTGTGAAGACCCGCCGGTCACGCTCGGCCACGATGGCATCTCCGCTGCGCACCGCAATGTCGTTGTCGGGATTGTCGTAGAGGTCCTGCACCGAGATCTCGCCAACGATCCGCCCGCGCCGGATCCGGATTCGCGTCGTCTTCGGATCCGCGCTGATACCGCCGGCGCGCGCCAGCATGGGCAACAGTTTTCGGGTCGGATTCTCGATCGGATAAAGCCCCGGCGCATTCACGCTGCCTTGAACGCTGACCATGCGCCCGGCCTTGTCGATGGGAAAGATATCGACCTGCGGATTCAGGGTCTTTTCGGCGAGTTTCTGTTGAATTTCCTCGCGCACCGCATTGAGTGTCCGGCCCGATGCGCGGATCAGACCCACATAGGGCACAAAGACCATACCGCGATCGTCAACCACCGAGTTGGGCAACTGGCTGGCACCGATGCCCTGAGGATTCAACAACCCTTCGTCGATGTTCTCCCAGACCGTGATCGACATGATATCGCCATCGGCGATCAACTGGGTCGGCTCCAATCCCGACTCGGCCAGGCTGATCTGGAAACCGGCTGTCTCGTCGATATGGGTGATGCGGGCGACCTCGGGCGTGACCGGAATGACGTCGAAGGTCAGTCCGTGACTCTCTTCGGGAATCGCGGTGACTTCCTCGGTGCTGGGGCCGCTGCGGGGCAAGCTGCAAGAGGCAACAAGACCCACGGTGATCAACGCGAGGCAAAACCTCCCCAGACGCGACGAAACGATCATCAAATCCCTCTCTTTCCCAAATCTGCCGTGAGTGATTCCCAGTCCCTTCCAGAAGTCAACGGCGGGCAATTTCTGCGTTTACAGAGAGATTTACTGCCATGTCCTAGCGTATCTCACCAAGCAATATTTCGACCTGAGGATGCGATCCACCGCGTCTGTCATCAGCGTCCGGCCCGGATGATCCGCAGCGAACCCCAACGATGTCATAGCTGTCCTCGGCGCGGAGCATTGCATCGGGCAAATCGCGGAGCAAGCGCAGAATGCCGGTCTCGGCATAGAAGGACCCTGAAAACTGGCTGGTCGCCAACAGGAACCTGCGCAGGATCCAATAGGCCCGCAGGTCCGGGCGCCGGGGATGGCGGAAAAACCCCTGAAGGCTCTGCTCGGAGACAATGCCGGGCTTGCGATAGACCGCCCGGCCGCACGCAAGGACCGGGATGCCGCGCCACAGCGCCTGATGCGCCCCGGTTGAGTTCACGGTGATCACGGATCGGGCCCGGTTCATCAACCCGGCCAGACGCATGCCGCCATCGATAAACACCACCCGGTCCGAAACGCCAAGATCGCGGGCAATGTCGCGGATGGCATGGCCCAGACGCTCGCGCCCGCTTTCAAAGGGATGGGCCTTGAAGACCAGCAGATGCGATTTCGGCGCGCTTTCGGCAAAGGCGTCGATCACCTCTTCGATAAAGGCGGCGGTATCGGGATAGGCGCTGTGCTCGCGCATCGAGGCATCAAAGGAAAGCTGCAGCAGCACCAGATGGTATGACCTGTCCGCCGCCCGCAGCCGCGATTGCCGCCACCAGCGCCACAGCCGGATATAGGGCTGGCCGAGCGCGCGCATCATGTACCACCCGACCTCCTGCCACATCGGCATCGCCCGGTTGCTGGTATGCTCCCGCGCGCCCCCGCTCGAGAGCATCAGCCGGACATAGTAGACAAAGCTGTACCAGCGGTGCTGGCGGGTATCGCCCCATGAATCGCCCTGCCCCTCCTCGTCAGGCGGGGCGGCCGCGCCCACCGCGCCTGCCATCTGCGGCAGTGAGATGTCCATTGCCCGGGAAAACCCGTTGGCCCCGCCGCGTTCATAGGTGACAAAACGCGGGCGGAGATAGCCTTCCTCGAGATTGTGCACAGTGATGCCGAGCATCCGGGCCGTGTCCCACGCGATGCGATGCACCGCGCGCGTGTCGCCGTAAAACACGATATCGGTGACGCCGTGCGCCTCGATCTGCTGGATCAGCCACTCACGATAGGTCTCGCGCGGGCCCATGAAACGCACCGAGGGGAGGCCGCGCGCCCATTCTGCGGCATCGGCGGCGTTGAAGTTGATTCTGCGCACCCGCGCACCCCGGTCATGCAGCGCCTGGGCAAGACGACGCAGAAACGGACCATGAGGGCCCTGCAGAAACAAAAAGACCCGGTGCGGCTGGGAAACCGCACGCAGTCCGGCCTGTGTCATTGCCTGCTCGTTCATCATGGCGGTGCTAGTCGAACATGGTTTATGCTAGGTTACCAGCCCGGGTCTTGCCGCATTCCATCACATCATGTAGCGCTCGGTCTACGAAATGATGGCGGAGGCCCTGGAAATGTTCACCGGAATTGTGCGCGAAGTGGGCGAGGTCATGGAAATCGACCAGCGCGGCGATACGCGGATCCGTATCGCCTGTGGCCGCGCGGTCGAGACGATCGAGATCGGCGCATCAATCTCCTGCGCCGGTGTCTGTCTGACGGTGATCGCGACCGGCATGGCCGAAGGGCGAACCTGGTTCGACATCGACGCCTCGGCCGAGACGCGCGCGTGCACCACGCTGGGCGACTGGCGCCACGGCACCTTGGTCAATATCGAACCGGCGCTGAAGCTGGGGGACGAGTTGGGCGGGCACATCGTCTCGGGCCATGTGGACGGGGTCGGCGTGATCGACGAGATCCGGCCCGAGGGAGGTTCCCACCGCATCCGGATCCGGGCGCCCAGGGCGCTGGGCCGCTTTGTCGCGTCCAAGGGGTCGATCACGCTGGACGGGATCTCGCTGACCGTCAACGAGGTCGAGGACGACGCCGAGGCCACCGTTTTCGGCGTCAACATCATCCCGCATACCTGGACAGCCACATCCCTGTCGGCCGCCCAGACGGGAACCCGGGTCAATCTGGAGGTCGACGTCCTCGCCCGCTATGTCGCCCGATTGGCCGAGGCGGGCTAGGCCAACAGCCCCTCTGCGACACGGCAGTCCGAAAGCTCTACTGGAAATCCGCGGGCGGGCAGGTTATCTGCCCATACGCATCGGCCCCATGTCGCCCGCGCGGCGGGCGCAAGAAATCCGCAGGACCAAATGAACGACGAAACCTATCGCGACGCCATCTCGACGGTGGCCGAGATCATCGACGAAGCCCGCAACGGGCGGATGTTCATCCTCGTGGATCACGAGGATCGCGAGAACGAGGGCGATCTGGTGATCCCCGCACAGATGGCGACGCCCGATGTGGTCAACTTCATGGCCACCCATGGCCGGGGCCTGATCTGCCTGGCGATGGAGAGCGAGCGCCTCGACAGCCTTGGCCTGCCCCTGATGGCGGCGGCGAACCAGTCGCGCCACGAAACCGCCTTTACCGTCTCGATCGAAGCGCGCGAGGGCGTGACCACGGGCATTTCCGCCCATGACCGGGCGCGGACGATTTCCGTCGCCATCGATCAGAGCTCCACGGCCGCCGATATCGCGACGCCCGGCCATGTCTTTCCGCTCAGGGCCAAGGATGGCGGCGTGCTGGTACGCGCGGGCCATACCGAGGCCGCGGTGGATGTGGCGCGCCTCGCGGGCCTCAACCCCTCGGGTGTGATCTGCGAGATCATGAACGAAGACGGCACCATGGCCCGGCTGCCGGATCTGATCGCCTTTGGCCAGCGGCACAATCTCAAGATCGGCACGATCTCGGACCTGATCGCCTATCGCCACCGCCATGACGGGCTGATCAAGGAGGTCGACCGGATCGGCGTGACCTCGGCCATTGGCGGCGATTGGGAGGTGCGCGTCTACCGCGACACGCCCGATCACGGCGAACACTATGCGCTGATCAAGGGCGATATCACCACGCCAGAGCCGGTTCTGACCCGGATCCATGTGCTCGACCCGCTCGAAGACGTGATCGCCCTGCATCCGGATCGCTGGGGGCAGGTGCCCAACGCAATGGCAGCCATTGCGAGCGAGGGCCGCGGCGCGGTGGTGATCCTGCGCGATCCGTCGCCCACGGCGGTCTCGGACCGGCTGCGCGCCCGCGGCACCTCACCCAAAGAGCTGCGCCAGTACGGGGTGGGAGCACAGATCCTGACCTCGCTCGGCATCACCGATCTGATCATGCTGACCAATTCCCCCGCACCAAAGGTTGTGGGGCTGGATGGCTACGACATCTCGATCGTCGCAACGCGCCCGATCCCGGTGCGGGAGGGGATATGATGGCGGCCCCCGAAACCGAGAACGCCCTTGCCCTGCCCGAACTGACGCCGCCCCCGCATCTGCTGATCGTCTGCGCGCCGTTCTACCACGCGATTGCCGAGGGGCTGATCGCCGGGGCGGTCGCGACCCTCGACCAGGTGGGCGCCAGCCATGAGGTCATTCGCGTACCTGGCGCCTTGGAAATCCCCCCCGCGATCCGGATTGCGCGCGATTCGCACATGTATGAGGGGTACATCGCGCTCGGCTGTGTGATCAGGGGCGAGACGACCCATTACGAAACCGTGTGCAACGACAGCTCGCGTGGTTTGATGGATCTGGGCACCGGGCATGGCCTCGCCATCGGCAACGGGATCCTGACCTGCGAGACCATGGCCCAGGCCGAGGTGCGCGCGGACCCCGCCGCGATGAACAAGGGCGGCGGCGCGGCGGCGGCAGCGCTGCATCTGATCGCACTGCGCCGGCGTTTTCACCCGTCACCCGCACCTGACCGGCCACTGCCCGATGGGCCCGAGATGCTGATCGCCGGCGCGCCCGGCCTCAACAGGACGGCCTGAGCGATGGCAAGCCGTGCCCATGAAAAAGCCCGCCTCGCCCGCTCGGCCTCGCGCCTGGCGGCGGTGCAGGCGCTCTATCAGATGGAACTGACCGGCGCCGATTGGCGCGAGGTCCGCAAGGAATTTGAAAACCACCGACTGGGGGCCGAGATCGAGGGCGCTCGATACCGCGACGCGGATCTGGGATTCTTTCGCGAGGTGCTTGCAGGGGTCATGGCAGAGCAGGCGGCAATCGACCAGATGACCGCCCGCGCCCTGGTCGACCGCTGGCCGCTTGGCCGTGTGGATCCGACCATGCGTGCGGTGTTCCGCGCCGCCGGGCACGAACTAACCGCCTGCCCGGACATCCCGCCAAAGGTGATCATCGGCGAGTATGTCGATGTCACGAAAGCCTTTTTCGCCCAAGGCAGGGAATCGCAATTCGTCAACGCGGTGCTCGATCACATGGCACGCGAGGCCCGGCCCGAGGCCCTGCCCCCGCGTGAGGCCGGATGACCGGAGGGGTCGCCGGCCAGACGGTTCTGGTGACCGGGGCCTCGCGCGGGTTCGGCTATGCCTGCGCCCGCGCGATCGGCGCCGGCGGTGCCCATGTGATCGCGGTCGCGAAAACCGTTGGCGGGCTCGAAGACCTGGATGACGAGATTCAACGGGCCGGCGGCTCGGCCACGCTGGTCCCGCTGGATATCTGCGACGATGACGGGCTCGCACGGATGGGCGCTGCTCTCTACCAGCGGTTTGGCAAGGTGGACACCTGGCTGCACACCGCCTGCCATGCGCCGCCGCTCTCGCCCGTCGAGCATGCGGATGCCAAGGATCTCGACAAGACCATCGCGGTGAATATCCGCGCGTTCCAGCGGCTGATCCGGGTGGTCGACCCCTTGCTGCGGCTGGCCCCCGCCCCGCATGCGATCATCGCCGCCGATCCACGCAGCGGCGACAAGTTTTTTGGCGCCTATGGCATGAGCAAGGCCGCACAATCGGCCCTGACACGCTCCTGGGGCGCCGAGAGCGGCATCAAGATCTCGATCACCGAACACACTCCGCCGCCCATGCCCACAGCACTGCGCGCCCGCTTTTTCCCCGGCGAAGACCGCGCCCGTCTGACCCCGTGCGATGCCGCCGCCGCCGATTTGATGGAAATTCTCTCGGCTTAGAGATCGGCCACGCCAACGCCCAGCCTCATGTCGTAGCGCCGCCACGCCATGTGCCTTCGCGGGACTGACGGCTTTCTGGTTCAGTCGGTCGAGGGCATACGGCGCCCTCGCGCCTTTGCAGACGAGACCATGTGGTTGCGAAAAAGCGACGCCGCCGGAGTCCCACCCTCCTGCACGGCCGGGCCGCCGCCCGGGACGGTTTTGCTGAGCTCCAGCACGGGCTTTCACAAGGTTGCTTCATAGCGTGCGTGAGCCATGGATCGCGGGGGAAGGTCTTCGTTTTGTCGATCTCGGCTGCGATCGGCGCACTGCGACCCCGGGCGAAACGAAGCACACGGTCGCGTACCGTGTCGATCTCTTATGCCGGGGAGACCTTCAGCGTGTTGTGGACCATGGGTTGATCTCCCGGGCCATCAGACCCAAGAGACAAAACTTGGAATAGATTGTGCCGCGCCCCTCGACGCCCCCGGTCCGGGCATTTAGAAAGGCGCGACGATTTTAAGGGGAAACAGAATGATCGCACGCTTGATCGCCGCATTGTTGATTCTGCTGTTGCCGATGACCGCGTCCGCACAGCTGATGACCGGCGGATCGTCGACACCTGCCGAGCCCAAGGAGCCGCTGACCAAGGAAGAAGTCTCGACCATGGTCGCGCGGCTGTCGGACGAAGAGGTGCGCGCGATGCTGCTCAAACATCTCGACGCCGTCGTCGCGCAGAAAGACGGCGAGGACCACTCGATGCTCGACGGGTTGAATACCCTGGCAAATGACGGGGCCGAGGGATTTCGCAACGGGATCATCAAGGGATTCACCAGCCTGCCCAATCTGCCCGGGGCTTTCGTCACGGGGCTTGGAAATTTTTGGGAGCCGCGCGGCCTGTCAGGCGGCGCGCATCTGTTGGCGATCGGCATTCTCGCCGTCGCCCTGGGTCTGTTGGGCGAGGCGCTGTTTCGCCGTGCGATACGGCGCCTTGAAGCGGGGCTGGAAAAGCGAAAGGCCGACAAACTGGGGGCTGTTGTCTGGTTGCTGGCACAACGCTTTCTGCTGGAAATGGCCGAGATCGTCGTCTTCCTCGCGATCTGCGGGCTTGTGATCCACCAGTTGCAGCCGCCTGAGCCTCTCAGCGGCAAGATCTTGTGGTTTTTTGTCACAGTTCCAGTGCTTTATGCCAGATTGATGTCGGCATTAGTGAGGTTTCTTCTTGCGCCTGCGCGCCCGGATCTGAGGTTGGTCCACACCGATGACGCCACGGCGCGCTTTCTGCATTTTGGTCTGGTCGTCGCCGCGCTGATCGTCGGTGGAGGCATGTATCTGATCATGTTCCTGGGCGGACATGGCGTCGCGCTGGATGACATCCGCTTTGTCTTTTGGCTCAACCTTGCACTCACGGTCTGGCTGGTCTGGGTGATCTGGCACGCGCGCGCCGGCATGCGCATCATGATGACCGGCAAGGATCGCACTGTCTCGACCGTCGAGGGCTGGTTCGCCCATGCCTTTCCCGCCTATGCCATTGTCGTGACGGTTGTGTCCTGGGCGCTGCGCGAGATCGTCTCGGGCCTGGACCGATGGGATCTGTTGAACGGGCAGATCATCACCACACAGATTTTCCTGACCTTTGCCCCCTTGCTCGACACCATGGTTCGCGGTCTGGTCCATCATCTGGCCCCGCCGATAACCGGCACGGGCCAACAGGCCGAACAAGCCTGGGCAAAGACACAGCGCGGTTACATCCGCATCGGCCGGGTGCTTTGTTTCGGCGCGGTGATCATCATTGTCGCCCGGGTCTGGGATTTTAGCGCCTTCAACCTGGCTCAGGCCGGCTTTGGCGAGCGGTTCGCCGGACGCCTGATCGAGGTCGCGGGGATTCTGATTACCGGCTATATCGTGTGGGAGATCGTCACGCTCTGGACGAACCGCAAGCTGGCGGCGGAGCAAACCGCCGCCGGGATCGACCTCACCGCCGAAGAACCCGGGGGCGGCGAAGGGGGCGGCAAGGGCGGCTCGCGCCTTGCGACCGTTCTGCCGCTGATCAGCCTGTTTTTGCAGATCGCGGTGATCACGCTGACGATCCTGATCGCGCTCGGCAATATCGGGATCGATGTCACCCCGCTCTTGGCCGGTGCCGGGATCATCGGTCTCGCCATCGGCTTTGGCGCGCAAAAGCTGGTGGCGGATGTGGTTTCCGGCATCTTCTTTTTGATCGACGATGCCTTTCGCACGGGCGAGTTCGTACAGGTCGGCGATACCGTGGGCACGGTCGAGAAAATCTCGGTCCGCTCGATCCAGCTGCGCCATCACCGCGGGCCCGTGCACACGATTCCCTTTGGCGAGATCCCGAAACTCACAAACTTCTCGCGCGATTGGGTGATCGTGAAAATGAAGTTCACCCTGCCCTTCGAGGCTGACCTGGAGAAGGTGCGAAAAATCTTCAAGCGAATTGGCCAGGAGATGATGGACGTCCCTGAATTCGCGTCTGATTTCCTGCAGCCCTTCAAGAGCCAGGGCGTCTATGCGGTCGATGATGTCGGGATCGTGATACGGGGCAAGTTCATGGCCATCCCGGGCCGCCAGTTCACCTTGCGCAAGGAGATCTATCGCCGGGTGCAGGAAGCCTTTGAGGAGAACGATATCGACTTTGCGCGCAAAGAGGTCCGGGTCCGGATCGAGAGCGAGGAGGAGACCCCCGACAGTTCCGACAAGTCACCGCGCGAGGCCGCGGCCGCCGGGGGCGCCGCGATCGGCGCCACCTGAGGGCGGCCATCGGCGGGGGCGCGACCCCCCCCCCCCCCCGGCCCGCAATAGGAACCCAAAACCAAAAACCACCCAACCGGGCCCCCGCCCGAC